>NZ_JBEYZX010000053.1:0-44568 GCF_040646255.1 Streptomyces sp. NPDC046203
TCTGCTCGGCGACGTCGACGTACTCGCAGCCGCCGTAGTAGCGGCGGCCCGGGTAGCCCTCGGCGTACTTGTTGGTGAGGACCGAACCCTGAGCCGCGCCTTCCCCGACGCCGACGACCTGCTCGGCGAAGCCCTCACCGCGCTCGCCCGCAGCGCCGTGCCCTCCGCCCGCGACGTCCTCACCGGCCTCACCGTCCCCAGCGACGAGATCCGCTGGTGGCGCGACGTCCCCCCGGGACCGGCCGGAGCCGTGCCCTGGCCGGTCCAGGAACAGCTCAGGTCCGCCGCCCGCGCCGTACTGCTCGCCGGCGCCCTCGCCGTCCGCGCCCGCACCGGCTACCACGGCTCCCGGCACCGGCGGCAGGCCCAGACGGCCCTCGCGTCCGTCGTCGTCGGCGCCGCGCCCGGCGGCCGGGGCCTCACCGCCTTCCTGCCCGTCGACACCGGCCGGGCCGTCTCCGTACGGCTCCACCACGCCCTGTCCGCCACCCGCGAGGCCATCGACTACCAGCGGGCCACCGGGAACATGGACGCCTTCGACACCGCCGTCGAGGCCGGCGTGAGCCGCGAACTCACCGACGCGCTGGTCGCCCTGGTCCGCGGCACCGAAGGCGCCGGCATCGCCCTCGCCTGGTCCCCGGCCGCCGGCACCCCCGAAGGCTGTGCCGCCCGCCCCGAACCCGTCGAGTTCTCCCCGGGCGACCTGCCCGCCCTGCGCGCCGCCGGCGCCCGCTACCTGGCCGGCGAACCCTCCGTACCCGTACGGATCACCGGCACCGTCGTCCGCATGCGCCGCTCCGGCCCGCACGGCGAAGGCACCGTCCGGCTGCGCGTCCTGTCCGGCGCCGAGGTCGGCCATGTCCGCGTCACCCTCGACGAGGACGGCTACCGCACCGCCGGCCACGCCCACCTCACCGGCCTCCCGATCCGGGTCGTCGGCCGCCTCGAAAGCCGCGGCGGCTTCCGCCGCCTCACGGACGCGAGCGCGGTCGCCCCGGTCCACGTCGACGAGGCGGAACGCGACCGCCTGATGAAATCGCTGCAGTCCTTCCAGGACGCCCCGGACTTTTTCACGGAAGGGGACTGAGGGAGAGAGCCGAGGTACTGAGGGGGAGGGGTGCGAGGGGGCTGAGGTTTCGGGGGCCCGGGCCGTGCCCGCGCGGCCCGCCCCGCCCCACGGCGCGACCCCGTACCCCCGGCCCCGATAGACTCGTACCCGCGCGGCACCTCGTCTCTGCCGCGCGCCACCGGCGCCGGCACCTCGTGTCTGCCCGCGCCCTAATGTATGGAGCATCTGTGTCTGAAGTCCGTGTGACCGTCCCGTCCGCCTCCGGGCCCGAGGAGAGGACGGTGAGCGCGGGCACCACGGCCGGCGCCCTGTTCGCCGACGACCGCACCGTGATCGCCGCCCGTGTCGCGGGCGAGCTGAAGGACCTGTCGTACGAGCTCGCCGACGGCGACGTCGTCGAGGGCGTGGAGATCTCGTCCGAGGACGGCCTGAACATCCTGCGCCACTCCACCGCGCACGTCATGGCGCAGGCCGTGCAGGAGCTGTACCCGGAGGCCAAGCTGGGCATCGGCCCGCCGGTCCGGGACGGCTTCTACTACGACTTCGACGTGGAGAAGCCCTTCACGCCCGAGGATCTCAAGGCCATCGAGAAGAAGATGCAGGAGATCCAGAAGCGCGGCCAGCGGTTCGCCCGCCGTGTCGTGACGGACGAGGCCGCCCGCGAGGAGCTGGCCGACGAGCCGTACAAGCTGGAGCTCATCGGCATCAAGGGCGCCGCGTCGACCGACGACGGTGCGAACGTCGAGGTCGGCGGCGGCGAGCTGACGATCTACGACAACCTGGACGCCAAGACCGGCGAGCTGTGCTGGAAGGACCTCTGCCGCGGTCCGCACCTGCCCACGACCCGCAACATCCCGGCGTTCAAGCTGATGCGCAACGCGGCCGCCTACTGGCGCGGCAGCGAGAAGAACCCGATGCTCCAGCGCATCTACGGCACCGCGTGGCCGTCGAAGGACGAGCTGAAGGCCCACCTCGACTTCCTCGCCGAGGCCGAGAAGCGCGACCACCGCAAGCTCGGCAACGAGCTCGACCTGTTCTCCATCCCGGACGAGATCGGTTCGGGTCTGGCGGTCTTCCACCCCAAGGGCGGCGTCATCCGCCGGGCGATGGAGGACTACTCGCGCCGCCGGCACGAGGAGGAGGGCTACGAGTTCGTCTACTCGCCGCACGCCACCAAGGGCAAGCTGTTCGAGAAGTCGGGCCACCTGGACTGGTACGCCGAGGGCATGTACCCCCCCATGCAGCTCGACGAGGGCGTGGACTACTACCTCAAGCCCATGAACTGCCCGATGCACAACCTGATCTTCGACGCGCGCGGGCGTTCGTACCGTGAGCTGCCGCTGCGTCTGTTCGAGTTCGGCACCGTGTACCGGTACGAGAAGTCGGGCGTCGTGCACGGCCTGACCCGTGCCCGCGGCTTCACGCAGGACGACGCGCACATCTACTGCACCCGCGAGCAGATGGCGGACGAGCTCGACAAGACGCTCACCTTCGTCCTGAACCTGCTGCGCGACTACGGTCTGGACGACTTCTACCTGGAGCTGTCCACCAAGGACCCGGAGAAGTACGTCGGCTCCGACGAGGTGTGGGAGGAGGCCACCGCGGTCCTCCAGCAGGTCGCCGAGAAGCAGGGCCTGCCGCTCACCCCCGACCCGGGCGGCGCCGCCTTCTACGGCCCGAAGATCTCGGTGCAGGCGCGCGACGCCATCGGCCGTACCTGGCAGATGTCGACCGTGCAGCTGGACTTCAACCTGCCGGAGCGCTTCGACCTCGAGTACACGGCGGCGGACGGCTCGCGCCAGCGGCCGGTCATGATCCACCGTGCCCTGTTCGGCTCGATCGAGCGCTTCTTCGCGGTGCTCCTGGAGCACTACGCGGGCGCGATGCCGCCGTGGCTGGCCCCCGTGCAGGCGGTCGGCATCCCGATCGGCGACGCGCACGTGGACTACCTGCGGGAGTTCGCCGCCGACGCGAAGAAGAAGGGCCTGCGGGTCGAGGTGGACGCCTCCTCGGACCGTATGCAGAAGAAGATCCGTACGCACCAGAAGCAGAAGGTGCCGTTCATGATCATCGTCGGTGACGACGACATGAACGCGGGCACGGTCTCCTTCCGCTACCGAGACGGTTCGCAGGAGAACGGCGTTCCGCGCGACGAGGCCATCGCCAAGATCGCCAAGATCGTCGAGGACCGCGTCCAGGTCTGACCCTCCCCGGCACCGGCCGAGGCGGTTCGCGAGGCCCTGGGAAGCACCCGCTTCCCGGGGCCTCGCCCGCTTCCTTCCCGCCCGCTTCCTTCCTGCCCGTTTCGCTTCGGCCCGGCCCCGGAGCGCTCAGCGCTCGTCCTCCCGCCGGAAGACCTGGATCAGCCACGACGAGAACGAGCCCGTCACCGCCCCGAGCAGCGCGAGCCCGCAGGCCATCAGGCCCACCGCGGTGGTCCGGCCCAGCGGGGTCACCGGGGTCACGTCGCCGTAGCCGACCGTCGCCAGGGTCGCGGCGGCCCACCACACCGCGTCGCCGAAGGTGCGGATGGTCGCGCCGGGCGCGTCGTGCTCCAGGAAGTAGACGGTGAGTGCGCTGGTGTAGCCCAGCAGGGTGGCCGTGAGGCTCGCGTACGCCATCACGCGCGCGTAGAGGGTGAGCCGCGGCTTGTCGTAGCGGCGCTGCACCCGGTCGTACACGCTGACCACGCTCAGCGGGCGCAGCAGCGGCAGCACCACGATGACGGTGTCGAGCAGATGGCGGCGGACGAAGCGGAGCGGGCCGAGGCCGCTCAGCCGGACGCGGACCGCGTAGTCGGCGACGAAGAAGGCCCAGGCGCCGAGGACGATCCCCAGGCAGAGGTTCAGCCAGCCCCGGCCGATGCGGTCGTGGGCGAGGACGCGCACCGAGTATCCGGCGAGGAAGACGACGGAGGCCACCGCCAGGGGGATCGTCATCCGGCGTTCCCAGCGTTCCTGCCGGGGCGGCTCCGGCGGCCTGTCGCTCACCGGATCAGGATGGCCCGGCCTGTTCTCCTTCGCCCCGGCGACACGTTCCGAACGGGCGACGCAATATGCTGCACGGCATGACGACTGAGCCGGAACAGCAGATCGGAGTGGGGACGCCGGACGCTTTCCAGCGCCTGTGGACGCCCCACCGGATGGCGTACATCCAGGGCGAGAACAAGCCCAGCGGACCGGACGCCGGCGACGGCTGTCCGTTCTGCGTGATCCCGTCGAAGTCGGACGAGGACGGGCTGGTGATCGCGCGTGGCACCAGCGTGTACGCGGTGCTGAACCTGTACCCGTACAACGGCGGGCACCTGATGGTGGTCCCGTACCGCCACGTCGCCGACTACACCGAGCTGGACGCGGCCGAGACGGCCGAGCTGGCCGCGTTCACCCAGCGGGCGATGACGGCGCTGCGGACCGCGTCCGGCGCGCACGGGTTCAACATCGGTATGAACCAGGGCTCCGTCGCGGGCGCCGGGATCGCCGCGCACCTGCACCAGCACGTGGTGCCGCGCTGGGGCGGGGACACCAACTTCATGCCGGTGGTCGGCCACACCAAGGTGCTGCCGCAGCTGCTCGCCGACACCCGGAAGATGCTCGCCGACGCCTGGCCCACCGCGGGAGCCTGAGCCCGCACTCGGCATTCGGGCATATGCCAGTGCCCCCGTACCGCGATGATTCCGCGGTACGGGGGCACTGGCGCGTCCGGCGGGGTATGGCGGCCGCTCCCCGGGGCGTCCCGGAGGGCTCCGGCGCGCCCCTACGCGTCGTACAGGTCGGCCTTCTTCGGGCTCGCCTCCTGGACGCCGCCGCCGAGGCCGAGCGAGCGCGAGGTGAAGCGGGAGGTGTCCACGTTGTGCTCGTCGAGCGCCTTGATCGTCGCGGCGTGCACCGCGCGCAGCACCGGGGTGGCCATCCGCAGGGCGTCGTCGGCCATGAAGCGGTTCCGCCAGGGCTGGCCCGCCCAGGCGTGCCGCAGCCCGAACGGCTCGGGCAGCACGAGCTTGCCGCCGGCGAACTCCAGGATCGGCGGGAACCAGGTGAGCGGGGCGCGCACCGCCTGGCGCACCACCTCGTCGGTGTCGGTCAGCGGCAGCTTGATCTCGCGGGTCTCCCAGAACCGGACGGTCTTGGAGACCGTCTTGCTCTTCCCCGACGGCTTCGAGCCGAAGAACCCGTGGACCGGGCCGAGGGCGTGGCCGGTGACCTCGACGCGCAGCGTGTGGTGGAGCGAGGTCACGGTCACCATCATCGTGAGCACCAGCTGGCCGTCCCACAGGGTGAACTGCACGCCCAGGTAGTGCCGGTTCCCGGCGCCGAACTGCTGGTCGTTGCAGATGCGCTGGATCTCGTGCGGCTTCACCTCGTAGTTGACGATGTTGTCGCCCGAGGGTCGCGAGACCTCGCCGGCGCCCTCGCCGACCGGTGACACGATCCAGTGCTTGACGGTCGGCTTGGGGAAGCCGGTCTTCAGCGCGCCGCGTTCGAGCAGGGTCAGCTCGGTGTGGATCCGGCGGATGATGTCCCAGGCCCGGAAGTCGTGGATCTCCTTGCCGGCGACGGGTACCAGCTCCTCGGCCATGACCCAGCTGCCCCAGCGGGTGCCCATGCCCAGGATGCCCTTGGGGCCCGCGTAGAAGGCGACGTTGGACTGCTGCTCGGCGGACACCTTGTTCAGGTTGGCCTGGAGCTCCTGGGCGGCCTTGTCGGTCGGGTCCTTCGCCACGGCCTCGGGGACGGACGCCCCGATGCCGCCGCTCAGCAGGGCCGTCCAGCGCTCGCGCAGCACGACGGCGGTGTTCTCGCAGATCCGCCGGGCCAGGAACCAGCCGACGACCGGGGCCACGATCATGGCGCGCAGATAGTTCGTCAGCAGCCCGTCCCAGGGCAGCTTGACGAGGACGATCGCGGCGAACAGCCCGGCGATCACCAACAGGGCGGTGCCGACGGCGCTGTTGCGCTTGTTCTCGGAGCCCGCGGCCAGTCGGCGGAGATAGATCACCCCGAGCCAGAGCAGCAGCCCGGGCAGGAACAGCACCCCGCACACCACCGTGACCAGGGTGAGTTTGATGTCGCGCTGCTTGCGGATGCCGGAGGCCGCCAGACAGTGCTCGACGACCGGCCGGGGGTCGGCGCCGAAGGACTGGATGAGCGCGTTGCGCGCGCCGCCGAGCATCCGGACCTGGACGGCGCGCGAGAACGCCTCGCCGAGGTCCGGCCGGAAGAGCTTGGGCCACTTGCCGGTCTTGACCGTCGACTTGTGCCAGTCGTTGTTGGCGTCCAGGATCGCCTCGACCGGGCTGTCGCGGTACGCGGCGGTGGCGAGAGCATAGGTCGCCGCCGTTCCCGCGTCCGAGCCCTGGAGAGGGATCTGCGCCCCGGGTCCGAAACTGCCGATCGTCACTGCCGCCCCCATCGCCGCGGTTCCTGTGCGGGCTGTTTCCCAACTGCCGCGCCCCGCACACCTTCTGAGCTGGGCACCACAGCGTAACCGGGCGACACGTGATGCGTCACCGCATGTGCCGCGGACTGGTACGGGACGGCCGGATGCCGTCCGCCGGAGCGGAGCCGGGCGGACGGCGACGGTGACCGGCGGGAGTGAAAGGCCCGCCGGTCAGGCGGTGTTCCCGGCCTTCTCGCGGACCCGGTCGGCGACCTGAGGGGGCATCGGCTCGTGCCGTACGTACACCCGGTCGAAGCTCCCGGTGCCGTGCGAGACCGACCGCAGATCGATCGCGTACCGTCCGATCTCGATCTCCGGCACCTCCGCGCGCACCACGGTCCGGCCCTGCCCCGACTGCTCGGTGCCGACCACCCGCCCGCGCCGCCCGGACAGATCGCTCATCACCGCGCCCACGTACTCGTCCGGGATCAGCACCGACAGCTCCGCCACCGGCTCCAGGAGGCGGACCGGGACCTCCGCCGCCGCCTCCCGCAGGGCGAGCGCGCCCGCCGCCTGGAACGCCGCGTCGGAGGAGTCCACCGAGTGGGCCTTGCCGTCGCGCAGGGTGACCCGGACGTCCACCAGCGGATGACCGGCCGCCACCCCGCGCGCCGCCTGTGCCCGTACGCCCTTCTCCACGGACGGGATGAACGAGCGTGGAACGGCGCCGCCGACCACCTTGTCGACGAACTCGATCCCGCTGCCCGCCGGCAGCGGCTCCACGTCGATCTCGCAGATCGCGTACTGCCCGTGCCCGCCCGACTGCTTCACCAGCCGGCCCCGCCCGGCCGCGGCGGCCCCGAAGGTCTCGCGCAGCGCCACCTTGTGCGGCACGGTGTCGACCCGCACCCCGTACCGCCCGCGCAGCCGCTCCAGGGCCACGTCGGCGTGCGCCTCGCCCAGGCACCAGAGCACCACCTGACGGGTGTCCTGGTTCTGTTCGAGCCGCATCGTCGGATCCTCCGCGACGAGCCGCGCGAGACCCTGTGACAGCCGGTCCTCGTCGGCCTTCCCGTGCGCCTCTATGGCCACGGGCAGCAGAGGTTCCGGCATATGCCAAGGCTCCATCAGCAAGGGCGCGTCCTTCGCCGAGAGGGTGTCGCCGGTCTCCGCCCGGCCCAGTTTGGCCACACAGGCCAGATCGCCGGCCACGCACTGCGTCAGGGGCCGCTGCTGCTTGCCGAACGGCGAGGTCAGCGCGCCGATCCGCTCCTCCGCGTCGTGGAGTTCCCCGTTTCCGTTTCCGTTCCCGTTCCCGCGACCGTGCCCGTTCCCGTGCCCCGGATCGGTCAGACCGTGCCCCGACACGTGCACCGTCTCGTCGGGCCGCAGCGTGCCGGAGAACACCCGGACGAGTGAAAGCCGTCCCACATACGGGTCCGAGGAGGTCTTCACGACCTCGGCCACCAGCGGCCCGTCCGGATCGCACACCACCGTCGGACCCGCCGGGCCCCCGGGCGCGGCGACGGCCGGCGCGGTCCGCTCCAGGGGCGTGGGAAAGCCGCGGGTGATCAGATCGAGCAGCTCCACCGTGCCGAGCCCCTGGCTGCCGCCGTCCGCCGCCGGAGCCGCCGCGAGCACCGGATGGAAGGTGCCCCGCGCGACGGCCTTCTCCAGATCGTCCACCAGCGTCCCGACGTCGATCTCCTCGCCGCCCAGATAGCGGTCCATCAGGGTCTCGTCCTCGCTCTCGGCGATGATCCCCTCGATGAGCCGGGCCCGGGCCTCGGCGATCACCGGCCGCTGCGCCTCGTCGGGCGGGTCCTCCCGCCGCGCCCCCGCCGCGTAGTCGAAGATCCGCTCCGTGAGCAGCCCCACGAGCCCGGTGGCCGGGGCGTGCCCGTCGGCGCCCTCGGGGCCGAGCACGGGCAGATACAGCGGCAGTACGGCGTCGGGGTCGTCGCCGCCGAAGAGCGTCGCCAGTACCCCGGTGAGCCCGGCGTAGTCCGTACGGGCCGTGTCCAGATGGGTGACGACGATCGCGCGGGGCATCCCGACCGCCGCGCACTCCTCCCACACCGCGCGCGTGGAGCCCGCGACCGCGTCGGCCTCCTGCGCGGCCGAGACGACGAAGAGGGCCGCGTCCGCCGCGCGCAGACCGGCCCGGAGCTCCCCGACGAAGTCGGCGTATCCCGGGGTGTCCAGCAGATTGATCTTGCAGCCGCCCCACTCGACCGGGACGAGCGAGAGCTGGACCGACCGCCCGCCGCGCCGCTCGATCTCGTCGTAGTCGGAGACCGTCCCGCCGTCCTCGACCCGCCCGGCCCGGCCCACCGCGCCCGCGGTCTGCGCCAGGGCCTCCACGAGGGTCGTCTTGCCCGATCCGCTGTGGCCGACCAGCACCACGTTCCGTACATCCGAGGGCCGGTCGGCCGTCGGTGCCCTGCCGGCGGCTCCGGAGCGAGTGTTCGCCTTGTCGCCCATGATGTTCCTCCCGACTGCTCGCGCGTCCCGCACGGTGAGGTGGCGGCGCGGGCGCGGGGGAGCGGCGGGGCAGCGGCGGCATGGGGCCGCCCGTCGTCGCGTGCGGCTCCGAAGGCGCCCGCGGTCGTCCTTCGAGCTTCGCACCGCCGTCACGGTGCGTCCATACGTCGTGCGCGGGGACCCGTCTGTCGAGGCCACCGGAGCGGGGCGCGACACGCTCCGGCGGCCTCCCGCGACGCGGACCACGGGTGCCGCCGCTCCCGCGCGGACCCGCGTGGCTACGATGGGTGAGCCGGTGGTCATTGGGGCCGCGCGGCCCACCGAACCTCGGGAAGGCCATGCTGAACAAGTACGCGCGTGCGTTTTTTACGCGTGTCCTCACACCGTTCGCCGCGTTTCTGCTCCGCCGGGGCGTCAGCCCCGACACGGTCACGCTGATCGGCACCGCCGGAGTGGTGGCCGGCGCGCTGGTCTTCTTCCCCCGCGGAGAATTCTTCTGGGGAACGATCGTCATCACGCTGTTCGTCTTCTCCGACCTCGTCGACGGCAACATGGCCCGGCAGGCCGGGACCTCCAGCCCCTGGGGCGCCTTCCTCGACTCGACCCTGGACCGGGTCGCCGACGGGGCGATCTTCGGCGGTTTCGCGCTCTGGTACGCGGGCAAGGGAGACGACAACGTCCTGTGCGCCGTGGCGATCTTCTGCCTGGCCAGCGGCCAGGTGGTGTCGTACACCAAGGCGCGCGGCGAGTCGATCGGCCTGCCGGTCGCCGTCAACGGCCTCGTCGAGCGCGCCGAGCGCCTGGTGATCTCACTGGTCGCGGCCGGTCTCGCCGGACTGCACGCGTTCGGCGTGCCGGGCGTGCAGGTGCTGCTGCCGATCGCGCTGTGGATCGTCGCCGCCGGCTCGGCGGTGACCCTGGGGCAGCGTGTCGTGACGGTGCGCAGGGAATCGGCGGAGGCGCAGGCGAAGGCCGCCGCCTCCGGGGGGAGCGGGACGGCGACATGAGCGGTTTCAAGGACCGGCTGAGCGACGGGCTGTACGGCCTCGGCTGGGCGACCGTCAAGAAACTGCCCGAGCCGGTGGCCCGCGGCCTCGGCCGGCGGATAGCCGACTCCGTCTGGAAACGGCGCGGCAAGAGCGTGCTGCGTCTGGAGTCGAACCTCGCGCGCGTGGTGCCGGATCCGACCCCCGAACGCCTCCAGGAGCTGTCGCGGGCGGGCATGCGCTCGTACATGCGCTACTGGATGGAGTCCTTCCGGCTGCCCACCTGGAGCAAGGAACGGGCGGCGAACAGCTTCGACCCCAAGGACGTCCACCACCTGACGGAGGGGCTCGCCACCGGGCGCGGCGTCGTCCTGGCGCTGCCGCACATGGCCAACTGGGACCTCGCGGGCGTCTGGGTCACCCGGGCGCTCGGCGTCCCGTTCACCACCGTCGCCGAGCGGCTCAAGCCCGAGACCCTGTTCGACCGGTTCGTCGCCTACCGCGAGTCCCTGGGCATGGAGGTGCTGCCGCACACCGGCGGCTCCGCCTTCGGCACCCTGGCCCGCCGGCTGCGGGCCGGCGGCCTGGTCTGCCTCGTCGCCGACCGCGACCTGTCGGCCTCGGGCGTCGAGGTGTCGTTCTTCGGCGAGCGCGCGCGGATGCCCGCCGGGCCCGCGATACTCGCCCAGCAGACCGGCGCCCTGCTGCTGCCCGTGACGCTCTGGTACGACGACACCGACGTCATGCGCGGCCGGGTGCACGCGCCGATCGAGGTGCCCGAGTCGGGCAACCGCACCGAGAAGACGTCCCTCATGACCCAGGCCCTCGCCGACGTCTTCGCCGAGGGCATCGCCGACCACCCGGAGGACTGGCATATGCTCCAGCGGCTGTGGCTGGCCGACCTGGAGGAGCGGACCGCGTGAAGATCGGGATCGTCTGCCCGTACTCGTGGGACGTGCCGGGCGGCGTCCAGTTCCACATCCGCGACCTCGCCGAGCACCTGATCCGGCTCGGTCACGAGGTCTCCGTCCTCGCCCCCGCCGACGAGGACACACCGCTGCCGCCGTACGCCGTCTCCGCGGGCCGCGCCGTGCCCGTGCCGTACAACGGCTCCGTCGCCCGCCTCAACTTCGGCTTCCTGTCCGCCGCCCGGGTCCGGCGCTGGCTGCACGACAACGCCTTCGACGTCGTCCACATCCACGAGCCGACCTCGCCCTCGCTCGGGCTTCTGACCTGCTGGGCGGCGCAGGGGCCGATCGTGGCCACCTTCCACACCTCCAACCCGCGCTCGCGGGCCATGATCGCCGCGTATCCGATCCTCCAGCCCGCCCTGGAGAAGATCAGCGCGCGGATCGCCGTCAGCGAGTACGCGCGCCGCACCCTCGTCGAGCACCTGGGCGGCGACGCCGTCGTCATCCCCAACGGCGTCGACGTCGACTTCTTCGCGCGGGCCGAGCCCCGCAAGGAGTGGCAGGGCGGCACGCTCGGTTTCATCGGCCGCATCGACGAGCCCCGCAAGGGCCTGCCGGTGCTGATGCGGGCGCTGCCGAAGATCCTCGCCGAGCGGCCCGACACCCGGCTCCTGGTGGCCGGCCGCGGTGACGAGGAGGAGGCGGTCGCCTCGCTCCCGCCCGAGATGCGGGCGCGGGTGGAGTTCCTCGGCATGGTCAGCGACGAGGACAAGGCCCGGCTGCTGCGCAGCGTCGACGTGTACGTCGCGCCCAACACGGGCGGCGAGAGCTTCGGCATCATCCTGGTCGAGGCCCTGTCCGCCGGCGCGCCCGTCCTCGCCGCCGACATCGACGCCTTCGCCCAGGTCCTCGACCAGGGCGCGGCCGGCGAACTCTTCGCCAACGAGGACGCCGACGACCTCGCCAAGCACGCCGTGCGCCTGCTCGGCGACGAGCGGCGCCGCGCCGAACTGCGCGCACGCGGATCGGCGCACGTCCGGCGCTTCGACTGGTCGACGGTCGGCGCGGACATCCTCGCCGTCTACGAGACCGTCACCGACGGCGCGGCCTCCGTGGCCACGGACGAACGCGCGGGCGGCGGTCTGCGGGCCCGGCTGGGGCTGTAGGCGCAACCGGGGCTTCCGGGGCTTCCGGGGCGGCTCCCGGGGCTTTCGGGGCGCGCGGATCGTGGGACGGTCCGCGCCCGGGGCGTACGCGACCGGGCCGGGGGAGACCGGCCGGGGAAGCCGCGCCACCGGGCGAGGCGGAGCCGCGCGGGCGCCCTCGTCGCACGGATCGCGGTGATCGCGCCGATCGGCGGTGTGCCCGGCCGCGCGCCGGGCAGGCTGCCCGCATGATCTCGACCACCTGCCTCGACCTCGGCCACTTCACCCGGCCCGCCGCCGAGTGGGGCGGCCCGTACGACCGCCGGGAACCCGTTCTCGCGTACCTCGTCCGCCACCCCGGCGGCACCGTGCTCTTCGACACCGGCATGGGCGAGGGATCGCCCGGGACCGACGCGCACTACCGGCCCGTGCGCCGGCCCCTGACCGTGGGCCCGGCCGAGGTCGATCTCGTCGTCAACTGCCATCTCCACTTCGACCACATCGGCGCGAACCAGCGCTTCCCCGGTGTCCCCGCCCTCGTCCAGCGCACCGAACTCGCCCTCGCCCGCGCCGGCGGCCACACCCTCGACAGCCTGCTCCCCGACGTCCGCTGGCAGGAGATCGACGGCGAGCACGCGATCGCGCCCGGCGTCCTCGTCGTCCCCACCCCGGGGCACACCGCGGGGCACCAGTCGCTCGTGCTCGACCACGGGGAGAGGGTGACCGTGCTCGCCGGGCAGGCGTACGACTTCGCGCACGAGTTCCGGGCCGCGTGCGACCCGGCGCACGTGCTCCGTGACCCGTACCGCGCCTGGTTCGCGCGGCTCGGCGCACTCGCCGCCGGGCGGCCCGCGCGTGTCCTGTTCGCCCATGACCGCGACCTTTGGGAAGGGGTGCTGCCGGCACCCCGGTAGCCTGTGCGCCCGTGACCGCAACCCTGATCTGGACCGTAGCCGCACTGATCCTCGTCGGCGTCTACCTGAGCTGGACCGCCGGACGGCTCGACCGGCTCCACACCCGTATCGACGCCGCCCGCGCCGCGCTCGACGCGCAATTGCTGCGCCGCGCCTCGGTCGCCCAGGAGCTGGCCACCTCCGGGGTGCTCGACCCGGCCGCGTCGATCGTGCTCTACGAGGCGGCGCACGCCGCCCGGCAGGCCGAGGAGGAGCAGCGCGAGGTCGCCGAGAGCGAGCTGAGCCAGGCGCTGCGGGCGGTCTTCGGGGAGCCCGAGCAGGTCGAGGTGGTCCGCGGGGCGCCCGGCGGCGAGGAGGCGGCGGGGGAGCTCGCGGCGGCCGTACGGCGGGTGCCGATGGCCCGGCGGTTCCACAACGACGCGGTACGGGCCGCCCGCGCCCTGCGCCGCCACCGCAAGGTCCGCTGGTTCCGGCTGGCCGGCCACGCCCCGTTCCCGATGGCCTTCGAGATGGACGACGAACCGCCCGTCGCGCTCGCCGACCGCCCGGCCTGAGCCCGGTCCCGAGCCGTTCCGAGCGCGGGCTCAGCCAGGTCCGATCCCGCCCCGAGCGCGGTCCCGACCCGTCCCGATCCCGTCCCGAGCGCGGTCCCGGCCCCATCCCGAACGAGGTCCCGCCCCGTCCCGAATCCGCCCCGGACCAGGTGGCCTGCCCCATCCCACGGAAAATGATCCACTGGGTCCACATTGGCCCTTGATGTGGACTGCTCGTGGCCTGTTTCCTCACTCTTGTCTTAACCCGCTGTGAACGAGTGAGGTACCCCGTGTCCACCACGCCTTCCGCCACCACCCAGTCCCCCGAGACCGGCACCGCCCGCGTCAAGCGCGGCATGGCCGAGCAGCTCAAGGGCGGCGTGATCATGGACGTCGTCACGCCCGAGCAGGCGAAGATCGCCGAGGACGCGGGCGCCGTGGCCGTCATGGCCCTGGAGCGGGTCCCGGCCGACATCCGCAAGGACGGCGGCGTGGCCCGGATGTCCGACCCGGACATGATCGAGGGCATCATCGACGCCGTCTCCATCCCGGTCATGGCCAAGTCCCGCATCGGCCACTTCGTCGAGGCCCAGGTGCTGCAGTCGCTCGGCGTCGACTACATCGACGAGTCCGAGGTCCTCACCCCGGCCGACGAGGTCAACCACTCCGACAAGTGGGCCTTCACCACCCCCTTCGTCTGCGGCGCCACCAACCTGGGCGAGGCCCTGCGCCGGATCGCCGAGGGCGCGGCCATGATCCGCTCCAAGGGCGAGGCCGGCACCGGCAACGTCGTCGAGGCCGTCCGCCACCTGCGCCAGATCAAGAACGAGATCGCCCGGCTGCGCGGCTTCGACAACAACGAGCTGTTCGCCGCCGCCAAGGACCTGCGCGCCCCCTACGAGCTGGTCAAGGAGGTCGCCGAGCTCGGCAAGCTGCCGGTCGTGCTGTTCTCCGCCGGCGGTGTGGCCACCCCGGCCGACGCCGCGCTGATGCGCCAGCTCGGCGCCGAGGGCGTCTTCGTCGGCTCCGGCATCTTCAAGTCCGGCGACCCGGCCAAGCGCGCCGCCGCCATCGTGAAGGCCACCACCTTCTACGACGACCCGAAGATCGTCGCGGACGCCTCCCGCAACCTGGGCGAGGCCATGGTCGGCATCAACTGCGACACCCTGCCCGAGTCCGAGCGCTACGCGAACCGGGGCTGGTAAGCACCCATGACCACTCCCGTCGGTTCCGACTCCGCGACCCCCGTCATCGGAGTGCTCGCTCTCCAGGGCGACGTACGGGAGCACCTGATCGCCCTGGCCGCGGCGGACGCCGTGGCCAGGCCCGTCAGGCGCCCCGAAGAGCTGGCCGAGGTCGACGGCCTGGTGATCCCGGGCGGCGAGTCCACCACCATCTCCAAGCTGGCCGCGCTGTTCGGCCTGCTGGAGCCGGTCCGCGAGCGGATCGCCGCCGGCATGCCGGTGTACGGCACCTGTGCCGGGCTGATCATGCTCGCCGACAAGATCCTCGACCCGCGCTCGGGCCAGGAGACCTTCGGCGGCATCGACATGATCGTGCGCCGCAACGCCTTCGGGCGGCAGAACGAGTCCTTCGAGGCGGCCGTCGCGGTGCGCGGAATAGAAAGCCCCGTGGAGGGCGTCTTCATCCGTGCGCCCTGGGTGGAGTCCGTCGGCGCGGAGGCGGAGGTGCTCGCCGAGCACGGCGGTCACATCGTGGCCGTACGCCAGGGCAGGGCCCTCGCGACCTCCTTCCACCCCGAACTCACCGGCGATCACCGGATTCACGCGCTGTTCGTGGACATGGTGCGCGCGGAACGGTGACGCGATCCCGGTAGGATCTCTCGGGTTCGTGCAGAAAATTGGTTACGCGAAGGAGACAGGCAGATGTCCGGCCACTCTAAATGGGCTACGACGAAGCACAAGAAGGCCGTGATCGACGCCAAGCGCGGCAAGCTCTTCGCGAAGCTGATCAAGAACATCGAGGTCGCGGCCCGCACCGGCGGCGCCGACCTGGAGGGCAACCCGACGCTGTTCGACGCCGTCCAGAAGGCGAAGAAGTCGTCGGTCCCGAACAAGAACATCGACTCCGCGATCAAGCGCGGCGGCGGTCTCGAGGCCGGCGGCGTCGACTACGACACGATCATGTACGAGGGTTACGGCCCGAACGGTGTCGCGGTGCTCATCGAGTGCCTCACCGACAACCGCAACCGTGCCGCCTCCGACGTGCGCGTCGCCATGACCCGCAACGGCGGCTCCATGGCCGACCCGGGCTCGGTCTCGTACCTGTTCAACCGCAAGGGCGTCGTCGTGCTCCCCAAGGGCGAGCTGAGCGAGGACGACGTCCTCGAGACCGTCCTGGACGCGGGCGCCGAGGAGGTCAACGACCTCGGCGAGCAGTTCGAGGTCCTCAGCGAGTCCACCGACCTGGTCGCGGTCCGCAGCGCGCTCCAGGCGGCGGGCATCGACTACGACTCGGCCGAGTCCAGCTTCGTCCCGACCATGCAGGTCGAGCTCGACGAAGAGGGCGCGCGCAAGATGTTCAAGCTGATCGACGCCCTCGAGGACAGCGACGACGTGCAGAACGTCTACGCCAACTTCGACGTCAGCGACGAGGTCATGGCGAAGGTCGACGCCTGATCGGGCGCTGATCACGGCATTTCCGGCAGCGGGCCGACGGGACACACCCGTCGGCCCACTGCTTTGTCCGGCGTTGTCAGTGGCAGCGGATAGCCTGCACAAACAGACTTGCGATCGGCTGGAGATCAGGGAGGGGCGGGCGTGCGCGTCCTCGGGGTGGACCCGGGTCTGACCCGGTGCGGTGTCGGTGTCGTCGAAGGCGTCGCCGGACGCCCGCTGACCATGCTCGGCGTCGGTGTCGTCCGCACCCCCGCGGACGCCGATGTCGGTCCACGGCTCGTCGAGATCGAGCGCGGCATCGAGGAGTGGATCGACCGCTTCGATCCCGAACTGGTCGCCGTGGAGCGGGTGTTCAGCCAGCACAACGTACGGACGGTGATGGGCACCGCCCAGGCCAGCGCCGTCGCCATGCTGTGCGCGAGCCGCCGCGGACTGCCCGTCGCCCTGCACACACCGAGCGAGGTCAAGGCTGCGGTCACCGGCAGCGGCCGGGCCGACAAGGCCCAGGTCGGTGCCATGGTCACCCGGCTGCTCCGGCTCTCCGCCCCGCCCAAGCCGGCCGACGCCGCCGACGCCCTCGCCCTCGCCATCTGCCACATCTGGCGCGCCCCGGCCACCAACCGCCTGCAACAGGCCGTGGCAGCGCAAAGCCGCCTCCAGCAGGCCGTGGCGGCGCAGAACCGTCTCCAGCGGGCCGTCGCCCCGCACACCCCGAAAGGCCGCACGTCATGATCGCCTTCGTCAGCGGCCCGGTGGCCGCCCTCGCCCCCACGACCGCCGTCGTCGAGGTCGGCGGTGTGGGCATGGCCGTCCAGTGCACCCCGAACACCCTCGCGGCCCTCCGCGTCGGCGAGCCCGCCCGCCTCGCCACCTCCCTGGTCGTCCGCGAGGACTCGCTGACCCTGTACGGCTTCGCCGACGACGACGAGCGCCAGGTCTTCGAACTGCTCCAGACCGCCAGCGGCGTCGGCCCCCGGCTCGCCCAGGCCATGCTCGGCGTGCACAGCCCCGACGCCCTGCGGCTCGCCGTCTCCACCGGCGACGAGAAGGCGCTCACCGCGGTCCCCGGCATCGGCAAGAAGGGCGCCCAGAAGCTGCTGCTCGAACTGAAGGACAAGCTCGGCGCGCCGCTCGGCGCCAGTGGCCTGGTCGGACAGCGGCCGCCGGTCGCGACGGGCCCCGCCCCCTGGACCGAACAGCTCTCCGCCGCGCTCGTCGGCCTCGGCTACGCGAGCCGGGAGGCCGAGGAGGCCGTCGCCGCCGTCACCCCGCAGGCCGAGGCGGCGCTCGCCGAGACCGGCTCCGCGCCCGTCCCGCAGCTGCTGCGCGCCGCCCTCCAGACCCTCAACCGCGCCCGCTGACCCGGCCGCCCCCTCCCCGTACGAGCGAAAAGGCAACCACCACCGTGAACTGGGACGACGAGACGGCCGCCGCCGAGGAGCGGATCGTCGCGGCCTCCGCGGAGAGCGACGACCAGGCCGTCGAGGCGGCGCTGCGCCCCAAGGACCTCGCCGAGTTCGTCGGCCAGGAGAAGGTCCGCCAGCAGCTCGATCTCGTCCTCAGAGCGGCCCGCCAGCGCGGCGCCACCGCCGACCATGTGCTGCTCTCCGGCGCCCCCGGCCTGGGCAAGACCACGCTCTCCATGATCATCGCGGCCGAGATGAACGCCCCGATCAGGATCACCAGCGGCCCCGCCATCCAGCACGCCGGCGATCTCGCCGCGATCCTGTCCTCCCTCCAGGAGGGCGAGATCCTCTTCCTCGACGAGATCCACCGGATGTCCCGGCCCGCCGAGGAGATGCTCTACATGGCGATGGAGGACTTCCGCGTCGACGTCATCGTCGGCAAGGGCCCCGGCGCCACCGCCATCCCGCTGGACCTGCCGCCCTTCACCCTGGTCGGCGCCACCACCCGGGCCGGCCTGCTGCCGCCGCCGCTGCGCGACCGCTTCGGCTTCACCGCCCACATGGAGTTCTACGAGCCGCACGAGCTGGAGCGCGTGGTGTGCCGCTCCGCCGGACTCCTCGACGTCGTCATGGACGCGGCGGGCGCGGCCGAGATCGCCGGCCGTTCGCGCGGCACCCCCCGGATCGCCAACCGGCTGCTGCGCCGGGTGCGCGACTACGCCCAGGTCAGGGCCGACGGAGAGATCACCCGCGAGATCGCCGCCGCCGCGCTCGGGGTGTACGAGGTCGACAGCCGCGGCCTCGACCGGCTCGACCGCGCCGTCCTCACGGCCCTGCTGAAGCTCTTCGGCGGCGGCCCGGTCGGACTGTCGACCCTCGCCGTCGCGGTAGGTGAGGAGCGCGAGACCGTCGAGGAGGTCGCCGAGCCCTTCCTCGTACGGGAGGGACTGCTCGCCCGTACGCCCCGTGGCCGGGTCGCCACTCCGGCGGCCTGGGACCACCTCGGCATGCTCCCGCCGGAGGCCGTGTCCGGAAAATAGCGCCGCTCCCGCCCGGCGGCCGGACAAGATTTTTCCGGACCCGGCCGAGGCCGCGGGAGGCCGCCTCACCACCGGGAATCGGCTGGCCGGACAACCGGGGCTCTTCGGGGCGCGACGGCGCGGAGACTCGCCCGTTAGGGAACCGGAATGCGATGCTGGACGTTGTTCCAATGCTGCGGACTCGCCTAGACTCCGCCGATGCCGCCCTTATGGTCGGCGCACCCACCCCCGAATCAGGCCGCGGAGTTCTCCACGGCCTTGCGAAGGAATTCCGTCCCGTGACTAACATCGGCATGCTCCTCCCGTTCATCGTGCTCATCGGGGCCATGTTCCTCATGACCCGCTCTGCCAAGAAGAAGCAGGCGCAGGCGGTGGAGATGCGCAACCAGATGCAGCCCGGCACCGGCGTACGCACGATCGGGGGGATGTACGCCACGGTCAAGGAGATCGGCGACGAGACCGTCCTCCTGGAGGTCGCGCCCGGCGTCCACGCCGTCTACGCGAAGAACTCGATCGGCGCCGTCCTCGACGACGCGGAGTACAACCGCATCGTGCACGGTGACGAGCCCGACACCGTCGTCCCGGACGACGTGTCCTCGCTGACCGAGGCCGCCGGCCAGGACGCCGAGACCTCCGAGGAGGCCGCGGGCGAGCCCAAGGCCGACCTCACCAAGAAGACCGGCGCTGCCGAGGGCGACAAGGACGCCAAGACGGACGGCGAGACCGAAGCCAAGTAAGTCAACGCGCGGGAGCCGCGCGGTCCCCCTCCCGGGGGGCGCGCGGCTCCCGCGGTGGTCTCACGTCTGCGGGGGCGAGTCCCCATACACACTTCGTGGCCGTCCCCGGCCGTGTGGCGCGGGGCGGTTCGGACAGGGAGAAACGACAGGTGGCAGCACCGAAGAAGGGCCGAAGGCCGGCGGGGGGCCAGAGCCGGCCGGGCCGCGCCCTGGCGTTCATTCTGATCGCCATGGTCGCGCTCACCGGCGGCATGTTCTGGTCGGGGCACACCACCCCGCGTCTGGGCATCGACCTCGCCGGCGGCACGTCGATCACGCTCAAGGCCAAGGCGGAGCCCGGCCAGGAGTCCGCCGTCAACGAGTCCAACATGAACACGGCGGTCGGCATCATCGAGCGCCGTGTCAACGGGCTCGGCGTCTCCGAGGCCGAGGTCCAGACCCAGGGCCGCGAGAACATCATCGTCAACATCCCCAAGGGGACGAACGAGAAGCAGGCTCGCGAGCAGGTCGGTACCACCGCCCAGCTGTACTTCCGGCCGGTCCTGACCGTCGCCGCCGCCCAGCCGCCCGCGGACCCGAGCGCCAAGCCGAACGGATCCGCCACGCCGAAGGCGCCGGCCGCCTCCGGCACCCCCGCCGACAAGGGCGACAAGGGTGACGAGACCGCCACGGACGACAAGGGCGGCAAGGACGGGAAGTCCGCTTCCCCGACCGCGACCACCGCTCCGCAGGGCCGCGCCGTCACCGAGGGCCTGAAGGCCCCGAGCCCGACGGCGAGCGCCTCCGCCTCCGCGTCCGGCGCGGCGAAGGAGACCACTCCGCCGGCCCAGCCCGTCGACCCGGCCATCGCCGCGCTCCAGCAGAAGTTCGCGGCGCTCGACTGCCTCGACCCCAAGCAGCGCAGCGCCGCCGGCCAGGGCGTCAAGCCCGAGGAGCCGGCCGTCGCCTGTGGCGAGAACGGCGGCATGTGGGAGAAGTACCTCCTCGGCCCCGCCGAGGTCGACGGCAAGGACGTCGGCAAGGCCCGCGCCTCGTTCGACCCGCAGAACGGCCAGTGGATCGTGGACATGCAGTTCACGAACGCCGGCTCCAAGAAGTTCCAGAAGATCACCGGCAAGCTCTCGCAGCAGGCCGAGCCGCAGAACCAGTTCGCGATCGTCCTCGACGGCGAGGTCGTCTCGGCGCCCCGCGTCCAGACCACGCTGAGCGCCAACGCGCAGATCTCCGGCAGCTTCACCCAGCAGTCCGCCCAGGACCTCGGCAACATCCTGTCGTACGGTGCCCTGCCGCTCTCCTTCGTGACCCAGAGCGTCGACACCGTCACCGCCGCCCTCGGCAGCGACCAGCTGCAGGCCGGTCTCATCGCCGGTGCCATCGGTCTCGGCCTGGTCATCCTCTACCTGGTGGTCTACTACCGCGGCCTGTCGTTCATCGCGCTCCTCAGCCTCGGCGTCTCGGCCCTGCTGACCTATGTGCTCATGGCCCTGCTCGGCCCGGCCATCGGCTTCGCGCTGAACCTGCCGGCCGTCTGTGGCGCCATCGTCGCCATCGGTATCACCGCCGACTCGTTCATCGTCTACTTCGAACGCATCCGCGACGAGATCCGTGAGGGCCGCACTCTGCGTCCGGCCGTCGAGCGTGCCTGGCCGAGGGCCCGGCGTACCATCCTGGTCTCCGACTTCGTGTCGTTCCTCGCCGCCGCGGTGCTCTTCATCGTCACCGTCGGCAAGGTCCAGGGCTTCGCGTTCACGCTCGGCCTGACCACCCTGCTCGACATCGTCGTGGTCTTCCTCTTCACCAAGCCGGTGATGACCCTGCTGGCCCGCACGAAGTTCTTCGGCAACGGCCACCCGTGGTCCGGCCTGGACCCCAAGCGTCTCGGCGCCACGCCGCCGCTGCGCCGCTCCCGCCGCACGTCCGCCCCCGCCGAACCGAAGGAGGCGTGAGATGTCGAAGCTCGGAGATCTCGGCGCCCGGCTCCACCGAGGTGAGGTCGGCTACGACTTCATCGGCAACCGCAGGATCTGGTACGGCCTGTCGATCCTGATCACCATCACGGCGATCGTCGCCCTCGCGGTCCGCGGACTGAACATGGGCATCGAGTTCCAGGGCGGTGCCGTCTTCACCACCCCGAAGACCACCGTCTCGGTCGAGAAGGCCACCGAGTACGCGGAGGAGGCGTCCGGTCACGACGCCATCGTCCAGAAGCTCGGCAACGGCTCGCTGCGCATCCAGGTCGGCGGCCTCGACACCGGCAAGTCCGACCAGGTGCGCGCCCAGCTCGCCAAGGACCTCCAGGTCGAGGAGCCGAAGATCGCGGCCGAGCTGGTCGGCCCCAGCTGGGGTGAGCAGATCGCCAACAAGGCATGGACCGGCCTCGGGGTCTTTATGATCCTCGTGGTGATCTACCTCGCCATCGCCTTCGAATGGCGGATGGCGGTGGCCGCGCTCGTCGCGCTCATCCACGACCTCACGATCACCGTCGGCATCTACTCGCTGGTCGGGTTCGAGGTCACGGTCGGTACGGTCATCGGTCTGCTGACGATCCTCGGTTACTCGCTCTACGACACCGTCGTCGTCTTCGACTCCCTCAAGGAGCAGACGAAGGGCATCACCAAGCAGACCCGCTGGACCTACAGCGACGTCGCCAACCGCTCGATCAACGGCACCCTGGTCCGTTCGATCAACACCACGGTGGTGGCCCTGCTCCCGGTCGCCGGTCTGCTCTTCATCGGCGGTGGCGTCCTCGGCGCCGGCATGCTGAACGACATCTCGCTGTCGCTCTTCGTCGGCCTCGCCGCCGGTGCGTACTCCTCGATCTTCATCGCCACCCCGCTCGTCGCCGACCTCAAGGAGCGCGAGCCGGCCATGAAGGCCCTCAAGAAGCGCGTCCTGGCCAAGCGGTCCGCCGCTGCCGCCAAGGGCGACGAACAGGACACGGGCGACGCGTTCGCCGACGACATGGCGGAGCCCGCCGTCGTCGGCCAGCGCTCCCGTCGCGGCCGGTCCACGGAGCGTCACGGATGAGCATCGACACCCAGAGCGACGTCCTGAGCGACGCGGACACCACCCGCGAACTGCTGCTCAGCCGGATCCGGGACGTCCCCGACTACCCGAAGCCCGGGGTGATGTTCAAGGACATCACCCCGCTGCTCGCGGACCCGGAGGCGTTCACCGCGCTCACCGACACCCTCGCCCGGCTGTGCGCCGAGGCCGGGGCCACGAAGATCGTCGGCCTGGAGGCCCGCGGCTTCATCCTGGCCGCGCCGGTCGCCGTCCGCGCCGGTCTCGGCTTCATCCCGGTCCGCAAGGCCGGGAAGCTGCCCGGGGCCACCCTGAGCCAGGCGTACGAGCTGGAGTACGGCACCGCCGAGATCGAGGTGCACGCCGAGGACCTGGCGGCGGGCGACCGCGTCATGGTCATCGACGACGTCCTCGCCACCGGCGGCACCGCCGAGGCGTCCCTCGAACTGATCCGGCGCGCCGGGGCCGAGGTCGCCGGCGTCGCGGTCCTCATGGAGCTGGGCTTCCTGCCCGGCCGCGCCCGTCTGGAGCCCGCCCTCGGCGACGCTCCGCTCACGGCGCTGATCACCGTCTGACGGTCGTCCCGCACGGCACGGGGGCGGTCCGGGGAATTCCCCGGACCGCCCCCGTCGTTGTTCCCACAGACCCGGGAACATTCCGGAACGTTCCGGGCGAGGCCCTCGCGCACCGCGAGGAGCGGCCCCCACGCACCGCGCGCAGCGGTCGCCGTCCTCCCGCCCCGGGCGCGCGAGCACCGCCGCTTGCGGGTCGATACGATGGCCTTTCCGGGCCTTGACCGGGGACCCGGAACCACCCCCAGACTCCGTCCGGGGGGACTCCCGAGGAGCGCTCTTGCCAGACGAGGCCCAGTCACTCTCCGCCGCGCAGCCCGACAAGCAGGCCCAGCAGCCCGCGTCCGAGGCCGCCGCGCACCGTAACGAGCCCGCGGAGAACCGGCCCCGATCCGCAGGCCCCGCGCCCGCCTCCGCCGCCCGGCCCGCCCCCGCGAGGACCGAACAGGGCCGCACCGAGCCCGCGCGGCCCGCGCCCGCCGCGGCGTCGCCGGCCCGCTCGGGCGGCTCCTCCAGCCGCGTCCGGGCCCGCCTCGCGCGCCTGGGCGTCCAGCGCTCCTCCCCGTACAACCCGGTCCTCGAACCGCTGCTGCGGATCGTCCGCTCCAACGACCCGAAGATCGAGACGGCCACGCTGCGCCAGATCGAGCGCGCCTACCAGGTCGCCGAGCGCTGGCACCGGGGCCAGAAGCGCAAGAGCGGCGATCCGTACATCACGCACCCGCTCGCCGTCACCACCATCCTCGCCGAGCTGGGCATGGACCCGGCGACGCTGATGGCCGGGCTGCTGCACGACACCGTCGAGGACACCGAGTACGGCCTCGACGACCTGCGCCGCGACTTCGGCGACCAGGTCGCCCTGCTCGTCGACGGCGTCACCAAGCTCGACAAGGTCAAGTTCGGCGAGGCCGCGCAGGCCGAGACCGTCCGCAAGATGGTCGTCGCCATGGCCAAGGACCCCCGGGTCCTGGTCATCAAGCTCGCCGACCGCCTGCACAACATGCGCACCATGCGCTACCTCAAGCGGGAGAAGCAGGAGAAGAAGGCCCGCGAGACCCTGGAGATCTACGCCCCGCTGGCGCACCGGCTGGGCATGAACACCATCAAGTGGGAGCTGGAGGACCTCGCCTTCGCGATCCTCTACCCCAAGATGTACGACGAGATCGTCCGCCTCGTCGCCGAGCGCGCCCCCAAGCGCGACGAGTACCTGGCCGTCGTGACCGACGAGGTCCAGGCCGACCTGCGGGCCGCCCGGATCAAGGCCACCGTCACCGGCCGGCCCAAGCACTACTACAGCGTCTACCAGAAGATGATCGTCCGCGGCCGGGACTTCGCGGAGATCTACGACCTGGTCGGCATCCGTGTCCTCGTGGACACCGTCCGGGACTGCTACGCGGCCCTCGGCACCGTCCACGCGCGCTGGAACCCGGTCCCCGGCCGGTTCAAGGACTACATCGCGATGCCGAAGTTCAACATGTACCAGTCGCTGCACACGACGGTCATCGGGCCCAGCGGCAAGCCGGTCGAACTCCAGATCCGTACGTTCGACATGCACCGCCGCGCCGAGTACGGCATCGCCGCGCACTGGAAGTACAAGCAGGAGGCCGTCGCCGGCGCCTCCAAGGTGCGCACCGACGTGCCGAAGAAGGCCGGCAAGGACGACCACGTCAACGACATGGCGTGGCTGCGCCAGCTGCTCGACTGGCAGAAGGAGACCGAGGACCCCTCGGAGTTCCTGGAGTCGCTGCGCTTCGACCTGTCCCGCAACGAGGTCTTCGTCTTCACCCCGAAGGGCGACGTCATAGCGCTGCCCGCCGGCGCCACCCCGGTCGACTTCGCGTACGCCGTGCACACCGAGGTCGGCCACCGCACGATAGGCGCCCGCGTCAACGGCCGCCTCGTACCGTTGGAGTCCACCCTCGACAACGGCGACCTGGTCGAGGTCTTCACCTCCAAGGCGGCCGGCGCCGGGCCCTCCCGCGACTGGCTCGGCTTCGTCAAATCGCCGCGCGCCCGCAACAAGATCCGCGCCTGGTTCTCCAAGGAGCGCCGCGACGAGGCCATCGAGCAGGGCAAGGACGCCATCGCGCGGGCCATGCGCAAGCAGAACCTGCCGATCCAGCGCATCCTCACCGGCGACTCGCTGGTCACCCTCGCCCACGAGCTGCGCTACAGCGACATCTCCTCGCTGTACGCGGCGATCGGCGAGGGCCATGTCACCGCCCAGTCCATCGTCCAGAAGCTGGTCCAGGCCCTCGGCGGCGAGGAGGCCGCGACCGAGGACATCGCCGAGACCGCCCCGCCCACCCGCGGCCGCTCCAAGCGGCGCTCCAGCTCCGACCCGGGTGTCGTGGTCAAGGGCGTCGACGACGTGTGGGTGAAGCTGGCCCGCTGCTGCACCCCGGTGCCCGGCGACCCGATCATCGGCTTCGTCACCCGGGGCAGCGGCGTCTCCGTGCACCGCAACGACTGCGTCAACGTGGACTCGCTGTCCCGGGAGCCCGAGCGGATCCTGGAGGTCGAGTGGGCGCCCACCCAGTCCTCGGTCTTCCTCGTCGCCATCCAGGTCGAGGCGCTGGACCGGTCGCGGCTCCTGTCGGACGTCACCCGCGTCCTGTCCGACCAGCACGTCAACATCCTGTCGGCGGCCGTCCAGACCTCCCGCGACCGGGTGGCCACCTCGCGCTTCACCTTCGAGATGGGCGATCCCAAGCACCTGGGGCACGTCCTGAAGGCGGTCCGCAGCGTGGAGGGCGTGTACGACGTCTACCGGGTGACCAGCGCCCGCAGGCCGTAAAACCCCGGCACGCCGTTCATCGAGGAAGGGCCCCCGGCACGTGCCGGGGGCCCTTCCCTCGTGTCCGTGAGGTCAGCGGGTCAGCCGCCGAACTCCTGCAGACCCTTCAGCGCCTGGTCGAGCAGCGCCTGACGGCCCTCGAGCTCCTTGGAGAGCTTGTCGGCCCGGGCGTCGTTGCCCGCCGCGCGAGCCGTGTCGATCTGGCCGCGCAGCTTGTCGACCGCGTCCTGGAGCTGACCCGTCAGACCCGCGGCACGCGCCCGCGCCTCCGGGTTGGTGCGACGCCACTCGGCCTCCTCGGCCTCCTGGATCGCGCGCTCCACCGCGTGCATCCGGCCCTCGATACGGGGACGGGCGTCACGCGGGACGTGGCCGATGGCCTCCCAGCGCTCGTTGACGGCACGGAACGCGGCACGGGCCGCCTTCAGATCCGTCACCGGCACCAGCTTCTCCGCCTCGGTGACCAGCTCCTCCTTCAGCTTGAGGTTCTCGCCGAACTCGGCGTCGCGCTCGGCGAACACCTCGCCACGCGCCGCGAAGAACACGTCCTGGGCGCCGCGGAAGCGGTTCCACAGGTCGTCCTCGTGCTCGCGCTGGGCCCGGCCCGCCGCCTTCCACTCCGACATCAGCTCGCGGTAGCGGGCGGCCGTGCCACCCCAGTCCGTCGAGTTCGCCAGCGACTCGGCCTCGGCGACCAGCCGCTCCTTGACCTTGCGGGCGTCCTCGCGCTGGGCGTCCAGCGCGGCGAAGTGGGCCTTGCGGCGCTTGCTGAAGGCCGAGCGGGCGTGCGAGAAGCGGTGCCACAGCTCGTCGTCGGACTTCCGGTCGAGCCGCGGCAGGCCCTTCCAGGTGTCCACGAGCGCCCGCAGCCGCTCGCCGGCCGCGCGCCACTGCTCGCTCTGCGCCAGCTCCTCGGCCTCGGCGACCAGGCCCTCCTTGGCGACCCGCGCCTCGTCGGCCTGCTTCGCCTTCTCGGCCTTGCGCTCCTCGCGGCGCGAATCGACCGTCTCGACCAGCTTGTCGAGCCGGGCCGCCAGCGCCGCCAGGTCGCCCACCGCGTGGTGCTCGTCGACCTGGGTGCGGATGTGCTCGATCGCCGTCGTGGCGTCCTTCGCCGAGAGGTCGGTGGTCCTCACCCGCTTCTCGAGGAGGCCGATCTCGACCACCAGGCCCTCGTACTTGC
Source organism: Streptomyces sp. NPDC046203 (assembly GCF_040646255.1). Taxonomy (NCBI): domain Bacteria; kingdom Bacillati; phylum Actinomycetota; class Actinomycetes; order Kitasatosporales; family Streptomycetaceae; genus Streptomyces; species Streptomyces sp. NPDC046203. Next base: position 26,817 of record NZ_JBEYZX010000053.1, read on the forward strand.
GCTCGAAGTAGGCCAGCGCCTCCTCAGGGCTGCCGGCCTGCCACGATCCGACGACCTTCTCGCCCTCGGCCGTCCGCACGTACACGGTGCCCGTCTCGTCGACGCGGCCCCACGGGTCGCTGCTCACAGCGCCTCCTCACCATGATGCCGTCACGGGGGACCCGCCCCCTGGCATCGTCCACGGATTCCCGGCGGGTCTCGCCCGCCCTCCACAGCCCGGCCGACGGCCGGCGCTGCACAACGCCAATCTAGGCGACCGGCGGCCCGGCTGTCCGCACTCAGCGCGACCGAATTCCACGGCCTCGCGCGCGTACGGTCCCCGGGCCTCTTCCGGCCGCGACACGCGGGCTCACTTCTTCGTGACGGTGGCCTTCTCGATCGTGACCGCCTTCTTCGGAGCCCCGTCGTCCGCCCCGCCCTGCACACCGGCCTTCGCCACGTCCTCGACGGCCTTGACGCCCTCGGCGTCGAAGGTGCCGAACGGCGTGTAGTTCGGCGGCAGATGGGTGTCCTTGTAGACCAGGAAGAACTGGCTGCCACCGGTGCCCGGGCCCGCGTTGGCCATCGCCACGGTGCCCTTCGGGAAGGTGACCGAGCCGTCTTCCCCGGCCTTGCCGAGGCCGGTCAGGTTCTCGTCCGGGATCGCGTAGCCGGGACCGCCTCGGCCGGTGCCCTCCGGGTCGCCGCACTGCAGGACGTAGATGCCCGCCGTCGTCAGCCGGTGGCACTTCGTCCCGTCGAAGTACTTCTTGTCGGCGAGGTGTTTGAAGGAGTTCACGGTGTGCGGGGCCTTCGCCGCGTCCATCGTGACCGTGATGTCACCGGCGCTGGTCTTCAGCGCCATGGTGTACGCGGCCTTCTTGTCGATCGTCATCGCCGGCTCGGGCTGCTTGGGCTCGGCGGACTCGCTCTTCTCCGGGGCCGGCGTGGCCGACCCGCCGGCCGGTGCGGCGTCGGAGGCCGGGGAGTCGTCCCCGGACAGGGCCACCGAGGCCCAGACCGCTCCGCCGGCGGCGAGCACCACCGCGAGCGCGGAGGCGATGACGGTGTTCCGCCGTGCCTTCTGCCGTGCCTCCACGCGCCGCTGCTGCTGCCGCAGGTACTTCTCCCTGGCGAGCTGCCGCCGCCGCTGATCGCTGCTGACCACCGGTTCCGCTCCTTCGTCGATCGCCAGTCCAGTCCTGGCCGGGTGTGCCCGTACCGTATACGGGTTGGCTGTGGAACAGACACCGCCAGTAAACTCTGATCCGCTGCATGTCACACGGCCGCAGCCATCACCGGACGAGACGAGAAGGACGATCGTGCTGATTGCCGGGTTCCCCGCCGGGGCCTGGGGCACCAACTGTTACGTGGTCGCCCCCGCCGCAGGCGAGGAGTGCGTCGTCATCGACCCGGGCCACCAGGCCGCCCAGGGAGTCGAGGAGACGCTGAGGAAGCATCGGCTCAAGCCCGTCGCGGTGATCCTCACTCATGGACACATCGACCACGTCGCCTCCGTCGTCCCGGTCTGCGGCGCCCATGACGTACCCGCGTGGATCCACCCCGCCGACCGGTACATGATGAGCGACCCGGAGAAGGCCCTCGGCCGCTCCATCGGGATGCCCCTCATGGGCGAGCTGACCGTGGGCGAGCCCGACGACGTGCGCGAGCTCACCGACGGCGCCACCGTGAAGCTGGCGGGCCTCGACTTCTCCGTCGCGCACGCGCCCGGGCATACCAAGGGGTCGGTGACCTTCAGGACCCCGGAGACCACGGAGATCCCTTCCGTCTTCTTCTCCGGAGACCTGCTCTTCGCCGGCTCCATCGGACGCACCGACCTGCCCGGCGGTGACATGGACGAGATGCTCGAATCGCTGACCCGCGTGGTCCTGCCGCTCGACGACTCGACCGTGGTGCTGTCGGGGCACGGTCCCCAGACGACCATCGGCCAGGAGCGCGCCACCAACCCGTACGTACGGCAGGTGGCCTCCGGCCTCGGGAGCGCCACCCGGGCTCCCCGACGAGGAATGTGACGAGAAATCCACGTGAGCACCTTCAAGGCCCCCAAGGGCACGTACGACCTGCTGCCGTCGAACTCCGCGACCTACCTGGCCGTGCGCGAGGCCATCGCCGCGCCGCTGCGTACGTCCGGCTACGGCTACGTCGAGACCCCCGGCTTCGAGGACGTCAACCTGTTCGCCCGCGGTGTCGGAGAGTCCACCGACATCGTCACCAAGGAGATGTACACCCTCACCACGAAGGGCGGCGACCAGCTCGCCCTGCGCCCCGAGGGCACCGCCTCCGTGCTGCGCGCGGCCCTGGAGGCCAACCTGCACAAGCAGGGCAACCTCCCGGTCAAGCTCTGGTACTCGGGCTCGTACTACCGCTACGAGCGCCCGCAGAAGGGCCGCTACCGCCACTTCTCGCAGGTCGGCGCCGAGGCCATCGGCTCCGAGGACCCGGCGCTCGACGCCGAGCTGATCATCCTGGCCGACCAGGCATACCGCTCGCTCGGCCTGCGGAACTTCCGCATCCTGCTGAACTCGCTCGGCGACAAGGAGTGCCGCCCCGTCTACCGCGAGGCCCTGCAGACCTTCCTGCGCGGTCTCGACCTGGACGAGGACACCCTGCGCCGCGCCGAGATCAACCCGCTGCGCGTCCTCGACGACAAGCGCGAGTCGGTGCAGCAGCAGCTCACCGGCGCCCCGCTGCTGCGCGACTACCTGTGCGACGCGTGCAAGGCGTACCACGAGGAGGTGCGCGCGCTGATCACCGCGGCGGGCGTGGTCTTCGAGGACGACCTGAAGCTGGTGCGCGGCCTGGACTACTACACCCGGACCACCTTCGAGTTCGTCCACGACGGTCTGGGCTCGCAGTCCGCGGTCGGCGGCGGCGGCCGGTACGACGGTCTGTCCGAGATGATCGGCGGCCCCGCGCTGCCGTCCGTCGGCTGGGCGCTCGGCGTGGACCGCACGGTCCTGGCCCTGGAGGCCGAGGGCATCACCCTCGACCTCCCGGCGGCCACCAGCGTCTTCGCCGTCGCGCTCGGCGAGGAGGCCCGCCGGGTGCTGTTCGGCAAGATCACCGAGCTGCGCAAGGCCGGCGTCGCCGCGGACTTCTCCTTCGGCGGCAAGGGCCTGAAGGGCGCCATGAAGGACGCCAACCGCTCCGGCGCCCGCCTCGCGCTGGTCGCCGGCGAGCGCGACCTCGCCGAGGGCCTGGTCCAGCTCAAGGACATGGAGTCCGGCGAGCAGCAGGCCGTCGCCCTGGACGAGCTGGTCGACGCGGTGCGCGCCAAGCTCGGCTGAGCCGAGCCGCCGTACGCACGAAAGACAGGGGCCCGGTCCGCGAAGAGCGCGACCGGGCCCCTGCCCGCATCTCCGGACGTGGCCCGTGTCACCCTGTGCGGGGGGAGAGACGACCGGTCCGGTACCGCCGGGCTCGGTCAGCAGACCGAGGAAGAGCTGGTGGCGACATGACGAACACAGCGGCCGCGCACGACAGCACGGAGCGGGGGGACTCCCGCACGCTCGGGGCCGGCCGGGGCTTCGCCTGGCTTCTGGTGATCACCGGAGCCGCGGGACTGCTGGCGTCCTGGGTGATCACGATCGACAAGTTCAAGCTGCTGGAAGACCCGAACTTCGTCCCCGGGTGCAGCCTCAACCCGGTGGTGTCCTGCGGCAGCGTGATGAAGAGCGCGCAGGCCTCCGTGTTCGGCTTCCCGAACCCGATGGCGGGCCTCGCCGCGTACGCCGTGGTGATCGCCATCGGCGTCGGCGTCCTCGCGGGCGCCCGCTACCGCCGCTGGTACTGGCTCGGCCTCAACGCCGGCATGTTCCTCGGCGTCGCCTTCTGCACCTGGCTCATGATCCAGGCGCTGTACGAGATCAACGCCCTGTGCCTGTGGTGCGTCCTGGCCTGGATCGCCACGATCATCATGTTCTGGTACACGACCTCGTTCAACGTCCGCAACGGCACGATCCCGGCACCCGGCGCCCTGCGTACCTTCTTCGACGAGTTCACCTGGCTGCTGCCGGCCCTGCACATCGGGGTCATCGGCATGCTGATCCTGACCCGCTGGTGGGACTTCTGGACCAGCTGACCGGGGGTATTCGGTCACACGAACACCGGTAAGGCCGGTCCGGGGGCGTCTCGCGCCCCCGGACCGGCCTTACCGCGTTGTCGGCCTTGGCGGCGTTGCCAGCGTTGTCGGCGTTGTCGGTGCCCTGCCTTAGGCTTCATGACCGTGGAGCCCGACCTTTTCACCGCAGCAGCCGAAGAACGCCAGGAGAAGGACCCGGCCGGTAGTCCGCTGGCCGTCCGGATGCGTCCGCGCACCCTCGACGAGGTCGTGGGCCAGCGCCATCTCCTCAAGCCGGGCTCGCCGCTGCGCCGGCTGGTCGGCGACGGCGCGGGCGGCCCGGCCGGCGCCTCCTCGGTGATCCTCTGGGGCCCGCCCGGCATCGGCAAGACGACCCTCGCGTACGTGGTCTCCAAGGCCACCAACAAGCGCTTCGTGGAGCTGTCCGCGATCACCGCGGGCGTCAAGGAGGTCCGCGCCGTCATCGACGGGGCCCGCCGGGCCGTCGGCGGCTACGGCAAGGAGACCGTCCTCTTCCTCGACGAGATCCACCGCTTCTCCAAGGCCCAGCAGGACTCGCTGCTGCCCGCCGTGGAGAACCGCTGGGTCACGCTGATCGCCGCCACCACCGAGAACCCGTACTTCTCGGTGATCTCCCCGCTGCTGTCCCGCTCGCTGCTGCTCACCCTGGAGCCGCTCACCGACGACGACCTGCGCGGGCTGCTGCGCCGGGCGCTGGAGGAGGAGCGCGGGCTCGGCGGCGCGGTGACCCTCGCCGAGGACGCCGAGACGCATCTGCTGCGGATCGCCGGCGGCGACGCCCGGCGCGCCCTGACGGCCCTGGAGGCGGCGGCCGGCGCGGCCCTCGCCAAGAAGGAGCCGGAGATCACCCTGGAGACGGTCGAGGAGACCGTCGACCGGGCCGCCGTGAAGTACGACCGCGACGGCGACCAGCACTACGACGTGGCCAGCGCCCTCATCAAGTCCATCCGGGGCTCGGACGTCGACGCGGCGCTGCACTATCTGGCGCGGATGATCGAGGCGGGGGAGGACCCTCGGTTCATCGCCCGGCGGCTGATGATCTCCGCGAGCGAGGACATCGGTCTCGCCGACCCGAACGCGCTGCCGCTGGCCGTGGCCGCCGCCCAGGCGGTCGCCCTGATCGGCTTCCCGGAGGCGGCGCTCACCCTGAGCCACGCCACCATCGCCCTGGCGCTCGCCCCGAAGTCGAACGCGGCGACGAACGCGATCTTCGCGGCCCGCGCGGACGTACGGAACGGCCTCGCCGGCCCGGTCCCGGCCCATCTGCGCGACGGCCACTACAAGGGCGCCGCCAAGCTGGGCCACGCCAAGGGGTACGTCTACCCGCACGACGTGCCGGGCGCCATCGCCGCCCAGCAGTACGCCCCGGACGCGGTGCACGGCCGGCGGTACTACGAGCCGACCCGCTACGGCGCCGAGGCGCGGTACGCGGACGTGGCCGACATGGTGCGCGAGCGGCTGCGGGGCGAGTCCTGACCTCGGACGACGTACCCCGAGGCGTACGCGGGCGGTCCCCGGAGCCTCGGTGTACGGAGCGTCCCGCGGACCCGGTACACTGACCGACAGTGCTGCGTCCCGTGTCCGGCTTCGGCCGGCATCACCAGAACGGGACAGGCAGCCGGAGCACCGGCCCTCGGGCCGGGTCTCCAGGAGCGTCGCGCACCTTCGAAGGTGTCGCGGGCAACCCACCACCACCGGGATTCCCCGGAGCGGCGGTGGGTCGTTCGCGTGCTGCACGTATGTGCCCAGACCAGGGAGCGGCTGCCCAACGGGTCCTCGACCGGACCCGACGGGTCTTCCCGGCTGCGGATTGCGACCTCCCTAAACCCTGGTGAAGCCGTATTCGAAAGAGATAGAGAGGTTGGTTCATGCCGAACCAGTCCCGTCCCAAGGTCAAGAAGTCGCGTGCCCTCGGCATCGCGCTGACCCCGAAGGCCGTCAAGTACTTCGAGGCCCGCCCGTACCCGCCGGGTGAGCACGGTCGTGGCCGCAAGCAGAACTCGGACTACAAGGTCCGTCTGCTCGAGAAGCAGCGTCTGCGCGCCCAGTACGACATCAGCGAGCGCCAGATGGCCCGCGCCTACGACCGCGCGAAGAAGGCCGAGGGCAAGACGGGCGAGGCGCTGGTCGTCGAGCTCGAGCGTCGCCTCGACGCCCTGGTCCTGCGTTCGGGCATCGCCCGCACCATCTACCAGGCCCGCCAGATGGTCGTCCACGGCCACATCCAGGTCAACGGTCAGAAGGTCGACAAGCCGTCCTTCCGCGTCCGTCCCGACGACGTCGTGATGGTCCGCGAGAAGTCGCGCAACAAGACCCTCTTCCAGGTCTCCCGCGAGGGTGGCTTCGCCCCCGACGGCGAGACCCCGCGCTACCTCCAGGTGAACCTGAAGGCCCTGGCCTTCCGCCTGGACCGCGACCCGAACCGCAAGGAGATCCCGGTCATCTGCGACGAGCAGCTGGTCGTCGAGTACTACGCCCGCTGATCCAGCCGGCCGCCGTACTCACCTCCGCGGTGCACAGCCCGCCGCTTCCCCGCCCATCGTGGCGGGGGAGCGGCGGGCTTCCGCGTCTGCGGCACCTCCGGGCCCGCCCGGCCCGGCCGGCGCGATCGCTCCGCCGGTCCGCCCGGCCGATCCCGTCCGCCCGCTCCCGGCACCGGCCGTCCGTGCACCCCGCGACGGGCCGGAATCCGGTACGGGCGGGGAGCTCCGGCGCGATAGGGTCGGAACACGCTTATCCACCCGGGCGAGGACGCCAGTCCACCCGCCCGACGACAGCAGAGAGCGGTGCACAGTGACCGGTGGTGAGGTTGCCGGGATCCTGGTGGCCGTGTTCTGGGCGATTCTCGTCTCCTTCCTCGCCGTGGTGCTGGTGAGGCTGGCGCAGACGCTCAAGGCGACCACCCGGCTCGTGGCGGACGTGACCGAGCAGGCCGTCCCGCTGCTCGCGGACGCCTCCACGGCCGTGCGCTCGGCGCAGACCCAGCTCGACCGGGTCGACGCCATCGCCACGGACGTCCAGGAAGTCACCTCCAACGCCTCCGCGCTGTCCTCCACCGTCGCCTCCACCTTCGGCGGCCCGCTCGTCAAGGTCGCCGCCTTCGGTTACGGAGTGCGCCGGGCGCTGGGCCGCGACCGGTCCGAGCCGGCGCCCGGGCCCGCGCGGCGCACCGTACTCGTCGGCCGCACCGTGCCGACCGCACGGCGCCGGAAGCAGAAGGGCTGAACAGATGTTCCGCCGTACGTTCTGGTTCACCGCCGGCGCGGCCGCCGGCGTCTGGGCCACCACCAAGGTCAACCGGAAGCTCAAGCAGCTGGCCCCGGAGAGCCTGGCCGCGCAGGCGGCCGACAAGGCCGTCGAGGCGGGCCACCGGCTGAAGGACTTCGCCCTCGACGTGCGGGCGAACATGCAGCAGCGGGAGGCCGAACTCGGCGAGGCGCTCGGCCTGGACGCGCCGGCGCCCCCGGACTCCGCCCGCGAGCTGCCGGCCGTGCACCCCCCGGCGGAGCTCGGACCGCGCCCCGCCACCCCCCGTACCACCCCGTATTCGATCTCGTACAACCGGAATGAGGACCACTGATGGAGTCGGCTGAAATCCGCCGCCGCTGGCTGAGCTTCTTCGAGGAGCGCGGGCACACCGTCGTCCCTTCGGCGTCGCTCATCGCGGACGACCCGACTCTGCTGCTCGTCCCGGCCGGCATGGTGCCGTTCAAGCCCTACTTCCTGGGTGAGGTCAAGCCGCCGTTCTCGCGCGCTTCCAGCGTGCAGAAGTGCGTGCGCACGCCCGACATCGAAGAGGTCGGCAAGACCACCCGCCACGGCACGTTCTTCCAGATGTGCGGCAACTTCTCCTTCGGCGACTACTTCAAGGAAGGCGCCATCAAGCTCGCCTGGGAGCTGCTGACCACCCCGGTGGAGCACGGCGGCTACGGGCTGGAGCCGGAGAAGCTCTGGATCACCGTCTACCAGGACGACGACGAGGCCGAGCAGATCTGGCGCGACGTCGTCGGCGTCCCCGCCGAGCGCATCCAGCGCCTCGGCAAGAAGGACAACTTCTGGTCGATGGGCGTCCCCGGCCCCTGCGGCCCCTGCTCCGAGATCAACTACGACCGCGGCCCCGAGTTCGGCGTCGAGGGCGGCCCCGCCGTCAACGACGAGCGGTACGTCGAGATCTGGAACCTCGTCTTCATGCAGTACGAGCGGGGCGAGGGCACCGGCAAGGACGACTTCGAGATCCTCGGCGACCTGCCGTCGAAGAACATCGACACGGGCCTCGGCCTGGAGCGCCTGGCGATGATCCTCCAGGGCGTCCAGAACATGTACGAGACGGACACCCTCAAGGTCGTCATCGACAAGGCCACCGAGCTCACCGGCGTCGCCTACGGCAAGACCCACGACAGCGACGTCTCGCTGCGCGTGGTCGCCGACCACATGCGCACCTCCGTCATGCTCATCGGCGACGGCGTCACCCCCGGCAACGAGGGCCGCGGCTACGTGCTGCGCCGCATCATGCGCCGCGCCGTCCGCAACATGCGCCTGCTCGGCGCCACCGGCCCGGTCGTCGGCGAGCTCGTCGACACGGTCATCAAGACCATGGGCGAGCAGTACCCGGAGCTGGAGACCGACCGCAAGCGCATCGAGACGGTCGCCCTCGCCGAGGAGGCCGCGTTCCTCAAGGCCATCAAGGGCGGCACCAACATCCTCGACACCGCCGTCACCGAGACCAAGGCCGCCGGCGGCACGGTCCTCGCCGGCGAGAAGGCGTTCCTGCTCCACGACACCTGGGGCTTCCCGATCGACCTCACCCTGGAGATGGCCGCCGAGCAGGGCCTGTCCGTGGACGAGACCGGCTTCCGCCGCCTGATGAAGGAGCAGCGGGACCGGGCCAAGGCCGACGCCATGGCCAAGAAGACCGGCCACGCCGACCTCAGCTCGTACCGCGAGATCGCCGACTCCTCCGGCGCCACGAAGTTCACCGGCTACACCAACACCGAGGGCGAGACCACGGTCGTCGGCCTCATCGCCAACGGCGCCCCGTCCCCGGCCGCCTCCGAGGGCGACGAGGTCGAGGTCGTCCTCGACCGCACCCCGTTCTACGCCGAGGGCGGCGGCCAGCTCGCCGACCAGGGCCGGATCAAGCTGCACTCCGGCGCGGTCATCGAGATCCGCGACGTCCAGCAGCCGGTCCCCGGCGTCTATGTGCACAAGGGATCGGTGCAGGTCGGCGAGGTGACCGTGGGCGCCTCCGCCTACGCCGCCATCGACGTGCGCCGCCGCCGGGCCATCGCCCGCGCCCACAGCGCCACCCACCTGACCCACCAGGCGCTGCGCGACGCCCTCGGCCCGACCGCCGCCCAGGCCGGTTCGGAGAACTCCCCGGGCCGCTTCCGCTTCGACTTCGGCTCGCCGAACGCCGTCCCCGGCACCGTCCTCACGGACGTCGAGCAGAAGATCAACGAGGTGCTCTCGCGCGAGCTGGAGGTGCACGCCGAGGTCATGCCGATCGACGAGGCCAAGCGTCAGGGCGCCATCGCCGAGTTCGGCGAGAAGTACGGCGAGCAGGTCCGGGTCGTCACCATCGGCGACTTCTCCAAGGAGCTGTGCGGCGGTACGCACGTGCACAACACCGCCCAGCTGGGTCTGGTGAAGCTGCTCGGCGAGTCCTCCATCGGCTCGGGCGTGCGCCGTATCGAGGCCCTCGTCGGCGTCGACGCGTACAACTTCCTGGCCCGTGAGCACACGGTCGTCGCCCAGCTCCAGGAGCTGGTCAAGGGCCGTCCGGAGGAGCTGCCGGAGAAGATCTCCTCGATGCTCGGCAAGCTGAAGGACGCCGAGAAGGAGATCGAGAAGTTCCGTGCGGAGAAGGTCCTCCAGGCCGCCGCCGGTCTGGTCGACTCCGCCCGGGACATCCGGGGCGTCGCCCTGGTCACCGGCCAGGTGCCGGACGGCACCGGCGCCGACGACCTGCGCCGCCTGGTCCTCGACGTCCGCGGTCGCATTCCCTCGGACCGTCCGGCCGTCGTCGCCCTGTTCACCACCGTCGGCGGCAAGCCGCTGACGGTCATCGCCACCAACGAGGCCGCCCGTGAGCGCGGCTTCAAGGCCGGCGAGCTGGTCCGTACCGCCGCCAAGACCCTCGGTGGCGGTGGCGGTGGCAAGCCGGACGTCGCCCAGGGCGGTGGCCAGAACCCGCAGGCGATCGGCGAGGCCATGGCCGCCGTCGAGCACCTGGTGACGGAGACGGCGTGACGATGCGCCGAGGACGTCGGATCGCCGTCGACGTCGGGGACGCCCGGATCGGGGTCGCCTCGTGCGACCCCGACGGGGTCCTGGCCACGCCGGTGGAGACCGTGCCGGGACGTGACGTCCCGGCCGCCCACCGGCGGCTGCGCCTGATCGTCGAGGAATACGAGCCCATCGAGGTCGTCGTGGGTCTGCCCCGCTCGCTCAGCGGGCGGGAGGGCCCGGCCGCGACCAAGGTCCGGGCCTTCGCCCGGGAGCTGGCCAAGGGCATCGCCCCGATTCCGGTGCGGCTCGTCGACGAACGGATGACGACGGTGTCGGCCACCCACGGGTTGCGGGCCTCGGGCGTCAAGGCCAAGAAGGGCCGCTCCGTCATCGATCAGGCCGCCGCTGTGATCATCCTTCAGAACGCTCTTGAGTCCGAACGGGTATCAGGTAATCCTCCCGGCGAGGGCGTCGAGGCGGTGCTCTGATCGCGATACGGTAACGTTCCGCGCGTTGCGGCGGTGTTCGAACACCGCCGCACGACGTAGAGGCTGAACGTCCGGAAGCCTCGCGGCTGTTTGGGGAACGATGACTGAGTATGGCCGGAGCCCCGGCTCCGAACCGTGGCACCCCGAGGATCCCCTGTACGGGGACCAGGGGTGGGAGGGCCAGCAACAGCAGCAGTACCCGCAGCAGGCGACGTACGGCCAGACGGATCCGTACGCGGGCGGCGCGTATCAGCACCCACAGCATCCGCAGTACCCGCAGCAGGACCAGCAGCATCAGCAGTACCCGCAACAGCAGCAGGACCAGCAGCACCAGCAGTACGCGCAACAGCAGCAGTATCCGCAGCATCAGCCGGAGCAGCAGTACCCGCAGCACCCTCAGCAGGCGCAGCACGGGCAGCAGGGACAGCAGCCCCAGCACCCGCAGCAGCCTGGGCATCCCCAGCAGGGACAGCACCCGCAGCAGCCCCAGCCGCAGTATCCGCAGGAGCAGACCTACGGCGGGCAGCAGGGCTACGGGGACCAGAGCGGCTACGACGCGAACGGGTATCCCGCACCGCAGTACGACGGCCACTGGGAGACGGGCCAGGCGGCGATGCCGTACAACGCCGCTCCCGCCGATCCGTACGGCGGCGGGCAGCCCGACCTCTACGGGACGCCCGAGGCGTACCCCCCGCCCGAGCCCCCCGGCCGGCGCCAGGCTCCCCAGGAGCCGGCCGCCGCCGAGTGGGAAGCGGAATCCGACCCGCAGGACGAGAAGCATCCTTTCTTCACCGGCGGCGAGGACGGCGACGGCGAGGACGGCCGGGCCGGCCGCGCACGGCGCGGAGGCCGCCGGGGCCGCGGGGACGACCGGGACGGCCGGGACGACCAGGGCGGATCCGAGGGCGAGTACGACGAGGACGAGGACCTCGACGAGGAGCCGGGCCGAGGCCGGGGCTCCCGTTCGGGGCGCGGCGGCAAGGGCGGCAAGAACCGCAAGGCCAAAAACGGAATGGCCTGCATGGTCGTCGCCGTGGTGATCCTCGGCGGCGTCGGAGGCATCGGCTACTTCGGCTACAAGTTCTACCAGGGCCGGTTCGCGGCGGCGCCCGACTACGTGGGCGAGGGCAGCGGCAGCGTCCAGGTCGAGATCCCGGGCCAGGCGAGCGGCTCCCAGATCGGCAACATCCTCAAGAAGGCCGGTGTCGTCAAGAGCGTCGACGCCTTCGTCGCCGCCCAGACGAAGAACCCCCGGGGCATCTCGATCCAGGCCGGCGTCTACACGATGAAGAAGGAGATGTCGGCGCAGAGCGCGGTCGCGCTCATGCTCGACCCGGCGAGCCAGAGCAACTTCATCATCCCCGAGGGCAAGCGCAACTCCTGGGTGTACGCCCAGATCGACAAGCGCCTCGACCTCGAACCCGGCACCACCAAGAACATCGCCTTCAAGGACGCGAACAAGCTCGGTCTGCCCGACTGGGCCAAGAACCGTCCCAAGACCAAGGACCCGCTGGAGGGCTTCCTCTTCCCGTCGAGCTATCCGGTGGCCAAGGGCGCCAAGCCGGAGGACGTGCTGCGCCGGATGGTCGGGCACGCGAACGGCGAGTACACCAAGCTCGACCTCGACCACAAGGCGACCGCGCTGGGCGTCAAGGGTCCCTGGGAGCTCCTGACGATCGCGAGCATGGTCCAGGCGGAGGGCAAGACGGACGACGACTTCCGCAAGATGGCGGAGGTCCTCTACAACCGTCTCTCCGACCCCAAGGAGACGTACTACTTCCTCCAGTTCGACTCGACGTACAACTATCTGAAGGGGCAGAGCGAGATCAAGATCTCCGAGCAGGAGGTCAAGAACGAGCAGGACCCGTACAACACGTACAAGCACCCGGGGCTGCCGCCGGGACCGATCGGCAACCCGGGCGACAAGGCCCTGGCCGCCATGCTCGACCCGACCCACGACGGCTGGAAGTACTTCGTCGCGACGGACGGCAAGAACAAGACCGAGTTCGCCAAGACGCACGACGAGTTCCTGACACTGAAGGACAAGTTCAATGCCGGCAACTGAGCGGCGGCGGGCGGCCGTCCTCGGCTCGCCCATCGCCCACTCGCTCTCCCCGGTCCTGCACCGGGCCGCGTACCGGGAGCTCGGGCTCGACACCTGGTCGTACGACCGCTTCGACGTCGACGAGCTCGCGCTGCCCGGTTTCGTGGACGGGCTCGACGCGTCGTGGGCGGGGCTCTCGCTCACGATGCCGCTCAAGCGGGCGGTCATCCCGCTGCTCGACGAGATCACGGACACCGCCGCCGCCGTCGAGGCGGTCAACACGGTCGTTCGCACCGAGGACGGCCGTCTGACCGGCGACAACACCGACATCCCCGGCATGGTCGCCGCCCTGCGCGAGCGGGGCGTCGAGAAGGTGGAGGCGGCGGCGGTGCTCGGCGCGGGTGCCACCGCGTCCTCGGCGCTGGCCGCCCTCGCCCGGATCTGTTCGGGTCCCGTCACCGCGTACGTCCGCAGCGAGGCGCGCGCCGCGGAGATGCGCGGCTGGGGCGAGCGCCTCGGCGTCGACGTCCGCACCTCGGCCTGGGACGACGCGGCGGAGGCGTTCGCCGCACCGCTGGTCGTGGCCACCACGCCGGCCGGGACCACGGACGCGCTCGCGGCGGCGGTCCCCGACGCTCCCGGCACACTCTTCGATGTCCTGTACGACCCCTGGCCCACCCGGATCGCCGCCGCCTGGTCGGCGCGCGGCGGCAAGGTGGTGGGCGGGCTCGACCTGCTCGTCCACCAGGCCGTCCTCCAGGTCGAGCAGATGACCGGGCGGGCGCCCGGGCCGCTCGCGGCGATGCGGGCGGCGGGGGAGGGCGCGCTCGCTCAGCGCTGACGCGAGGGCCGGGGCGAGACGGACGGCGGGACCGGCGGGGAAGCCGGGGGCCTCGGGAAACCGGGGAACCGGGAAACCGGGGAACAAGGGGGAGACATGGGGGGAGACGTGCTGCTCGCGTCCCGGTGGGAGCCGGCAGTGGACCTGCTGCGCCTGCTGGTGAGCGGGCTGCGGGTCGCGTTCGGGCATCTGCCGGACTGGGCCCGCTATCCGCTGCTCGTGCTGATCGCCGCCGGGGCCGCCTGGATCGGCGTGACCACCTGCCGGGACAAGCTGCGCGAGCGGCGGGAACGGCGCGACCGGGGCGAGGAACGGAAGCCGCCGGAGACCGTTCGCGGGGAAGTCAAGAGCTCACTCGACACGTGAGACGACCGTCCCGTCCTGTGGACCGGAGATCGACCGGTCGGCCGGGCATGGGAGGATCGTTCCCGGCGGACCGGGACCGCGCACCCAGGTCGCGCCCCAGTGCCAGGCGCGAGCATGAGGAGCATCGTTGAGCAGGTTGCGTTGGCTGACGGCGGGGGAGTCGCACGGCCCCGCGCTGGTCGCGACTCTTGAAGGACTTCCGGCAGGCGTTCCGGTCACCACCGAACTGGTGGCGGACCATCTCGCCCGGCGCCGGCTCGGCTACGGGCGCGGCGCGCGGATGAAGTTCGAGCGGGACGAGGTCACCTTCCTCGGCGGTGTCCGCCACGGTCTCTCGCTCGGCTCCCCGATCGCGGTCATGGTCGGCAACACCGAGTGGCCCAAGTGGGAGAAGGTCATGTCGGCCGACCCGGTCGACCCCGACGAGCTGGCCGGGTCCGCGCGCAACGCGCCGCTGACCCGCCCGCGCCCCGGCCACGCCGACCTGGCGGGCATGCAGAAGTACGGCTTCGACGAGGCCCGGCCGATCCTGGAGCGCGCCAGCGCCCGGGAGACCGCGGCCCGCGTCGCCCTCGGCGCCGTGGCCCGCTCCTTCCTGAAGGAGGCGGCCGGCATCGAGATCGTGTCGCACGTGGTCGAGCTGGCCGCCGCGAAGGCCCCCTACGGAGTCCTCCCGACCCCCGCCGACGTCGAGAAGCTCGACGCCGACCCGGTGCGCTGCCTCGACGCCGAGGCGTCGAAGGCGATGGTCGCCGAGATCGACCAGGCCCACAAGGACGGCGACACCCTCGGCGGTGTCGTCGAGGTCCTCGCGTACGGCGTGCCCGTCGGCCTCGGTTCGCATGTGCACTGGGACCGCCGGCTCGACGCCCGGCTCGCCGCCGCGCTCATGGGCATCCAGGCCATCAAGGGCGTCGAGGTCGGCGACGGCTTCGACCTCGCCCGGGTGCCGGGTTCCCAGGCCCACGACGAGATCGTCCAGGGCCCCGACGGCATCACCCGGTCCACCGGCCGCGCCGGCGGCACCGAGGGCGGTCTTTCCACTGGCGAACTGCTGCGCGTCCGCGCCGCGATGAAGCCGATCGCGACCGTCCCGCGCGCCCTGGCCACCGTCGACGTCGCCACCGGCGAGGTCGCCGCCGCCCACCACCAGCGCTCCGACGTCTGCGCCGTCCCGGCCGCCGGCATCGTGGCCGAGGCCATGGTCGCGCTCGTCCTCGCGGACGCCGTCGTGGAGAAGTTCGGCGGCGACAGCGTCCCCGAGACCCGCCGCAACGTGCGTTCCTACCTCGACAACCTCCGCATCCGGTGACGGCTCCGGACAGCGGCGGCCCGGGCCGGCCGGTCGTCGTCCTGGTCGGGCCCATGGGCTCCGGCAAGTCGACGGTGGGCGCCCTGCTCGCCGAACGGCTCGGCGCTCCCTTCCGGGACACCGACGCGGACATCGTCGCCGCCGAGGGACGCGAGATCGCGGACATCTTCGTCGAGGACGGCGAGGACCACTTCCGCGACCTGGAGCGCGCCGCCGTGCGCGCTGCCGTCGCCGGGCACCGGGGTGTGCTCGCGCTCGGCGGTGGCGCCGTGCTCGACGCGGGCACCCGTGCCCTGCTCGCGTCGCTGCCGGTCGCCTATCTCTCCATGGACGTCGAGGCCGCGGTCCGCCGCTCCGGCCTCGGCGCCGCCCGGCCCCTGCTCGCCGTCAACCCGCGCCGCCAGTGGCGCGAGCTGATGGACGCGCGCCGCCATCTGTACGAAGAAGTCGCGAGCGCCGTCGTCGCCACCGACGACCGCACGCCCGAAGAGGTCGCCCAGGCGGTCCTCGACGCACTGGAGCTGAAGGACGTATGACGGACCAGGACATCACCCGGATCACCATCGCGGGTTCCGCGGGCACCGACCCGTACGAGGTGCTGGTCGGCCGGCAGCTGCTCGGCGAACTCGGCGGCCTCATCGGCTCCGGCGCCAAGCGGGTGGCCGTGATCCACCCCGAGGCGCTGGCCGAGACCGGCGAGGCGCTGCGCGCCGACCTCGCCGACCAGGGCTACGAGGCGGTCGCCATCCAGGTGCCGAACGCCGAGGAGGCGAAGACCGTCGAGGTCGCCGCGTACTGCTGGAAGGCGCTCGGCCAGACCGGCTTCACCCGCAGCGACGTGATCGTCGGCGTCGGCGGCGGGGCCACCACCGACCTGGCCGGCTTCGTCGCCGCGACCTGGCTGCGCGGGGTGCGCTGGATCGCCGTGCCGACCACCGTGCTCGGCATGGTCGACGCCGCCGTCGGCGGCAAGACCGGCATCAACACCGCCGAGGGCAAGAACCTCGTCGGCGCCTTCCACCCGCCCGCCGGGGTGCTGTGCGACCTGGCCGCGCTGGACTCGCTGCCGGTGCACGACTACGTCAGCGGTCTCGCCGAGATCATCAAGGCCGGTTTCATCGCCGACCCGGCCATCCTCGACCTGATCGAGGCCGACCCGGCCGCCGCCCGCACCCCGGACGGCCCGCACACCGCCGAACTCCTGGAGCGGTCGATCCGGGTCAAGGCCGATGTCGTCTCCGGCGACCTCAAGGAGGCCGGCCGGCGCGAGATCCTCAACTACGGCCACACCCTCGCGCACGCCATCGAGAAGAACGAGCGGTACAAGTGGCGGCACGGCGCCGCCGTCTCCGTCGGCATGGTCTTCGCCGCCGAACTCGGCCGGCTCGCCGGCCGTCTCGACGACGCCACCGCCGACCGGCACCGCACCGTCCTGGAGTCCGTCGGCCTGCCGCTCACCTACCGCGGCGACCAGTGGCCGAAGCTCCTGGAGACCATGAAGGTCGACAAGAAGTCGCGCGGCGACCTCCTGCGCTTCATCGTCCTCGACGGGCTCGGCAAGCCGACCGTCCTGGAGGGCCCCGACCCGGCCGTCCTCTTCGCGGCGTACGGCGAGGTGTCCGCGTGAGCGGGCCCCGCCGGGTGCTCGTACTGAACGGCCCGAACCTGGGCCGGCTCGGCTCGCGCGAGCCCGACGTCTACGGCGCCACCTCCTACGAGGGCCTCGTCGCCGCCTGCCGGGACCTCGGCGGGAAGCTGGGCTTCGACGTCGAGGTCCGCGAGACCAACGACGAGGGCGAACTGATCCGCTGGCTGCACGAGGCCGCCGACGGCAGGCTCCCGGTCGTCCTCAACCCGGGCGCCTTCACCCACTACTCGTACGGGATGCGCGACGCGGCCGCCCAGCGCACCGCGCCGCTGATCGAGGTGCACATCTCCAACCCGTACACCCGCGAGGAGTTCCGCCACACCTCGGTCGTCGCCGGGGTGGCCACCGGGACCGTCGCGGGCTTCGGCATCGGTTCCTACCGGCTCGCGCTGCGCGCGCTCGCCGAGGAACTCGACGGCTGACGGCGGCGCGCGGCCGCCCCGCCGGCCGCGCATCCGGGCACGTCGGACCGCCCCCGGCCGTTTCCCCAGAGGGAGCCGGGGGCGGTAACGTTCCGGCAACAGCGGAAGTTTCGGCGCGACGGGACGGAGTGGGGCACCGGATGCAGCACGCGATGAGGGCTCCGTTGCCTCCGCACGAACCGCCGGGCTGGCCGCAGGCGCCCGCGGGTCCGGCGCCCGCCCATGGGCGGCCGGCGGACACCGGGGGTACGGCACACGCCACGCCCCTCCCGGTTCCGGCCCCGGCCACGCGCCCATGGAC
>NZ_JBEYZX010000054.1:0-42322 GCF_040646255.1 Streptomyces sp. NPDC046203
GGCGTCTCGGCCACCGGCGCCGCGACGGGCTCGGCCACCGGCTCGGCGGCCGGGGCAGCGGGCGTCTCGACGGCCGCCTCGGCCACCGGGGTCTCCACCACCGGAACCTCGGCCGCCGGAACCTCGGCCGCGTCCGGAATCTCGGCCGGGGCCGGGACCGGCTGGGCCTCGGCGGCCACGGCCGGCGGGGCCTCCTCGACGGCCTGCTCCGGCGCCGGGGCGGGCTCGGCCGGCATCTCTTGCTGGGCCGGAACCTCGGCAGGCGCCTCGACCGGGACCTCGGCGGGCACCTCGGCTGAGGGGTCCGGCTGCGGCGTCGGGGCCAGGTGCGGGGCGGTCGGCACGGCGCCCTCGACGGGGACGAACTGCGCGACCGGCGGGACGACCGCTTCCGCCGGAACCTGGGCCTGGACCGGCGGCTGGGCGGCGGCCGGGGCCTCGGCCTGAACGGGAGCCGACGCGACCGGCTGGGCCTGCGGCATCTGCTGCGCCTGCGGGTCCTGCGGCTGCGCGGGCCACGGCATGGCGCCCTGCGGGGCGGTCTGCTGGTCCTGCGGAACGTCCAGGTACTCCGGCCCCCCGACCGGACCGGCCGGAGCGGCCGGGACCTGGGCGGGCACCGGCGCGGCGGCCGGAGCCTGCGGCGCGGCCGGGGCGGGCACGGGCTGCGGGGCCGGGGCGGCGGCCGGGCCTCGGTCGGCGAGGGAACGGACCACGCCACCGGTGGCGTGGTCCGGCACCGGCGGGCCCATGTGCAGCGGGCGGCGGGCGGGCGGCGGGACCGGGGCCCCGGCGGGCGCGGGCAACCCGGCCCCGGACAGGTCGACGGAGCCGGTGTCGAGGACACCGGGCTCGTAACCGTGGTCGGTGACGACCGGCGGGCCCTGCGGGGCGGCGAGCGGCACGCCGTGCGCGGGGGTGCCGTGCGGGGGCATCGGGACGCCGTGCGCCGGGGTGCCCTGCGGCGGCAGCTGCACTCCGCGCGGCGGGGTGGCGGTGACCTGATCCAACGGCGCGGTGAGGGGGTCGACCTCCGGCGGCGCGGGCACGGTGACCGGCGGCGCGGGTGTGGCGCCCGGCGGGTGCTCGCTCCAGGCGCCCTGGGCGCCCGGCATCAGCAGGAGTCCGTCGTCCTCGGCTGGGATCGCGGAGGGGTCCAGGTAGGTGTTGTACGCACCCGGAGCGGGGATGCCCGGCTGCTCGACCATGCCTGAGTTCTCCGGCAGTCCCTCGCCCGGGACCTGGCCGGTGTCCGTCATGCTGCGTACCCCTCGCCCATCGGTTGTGCTCCTTCAGTCCTGCGCCCGTCCAGGACAACGAGCGTGCGCGCCGCGCGGCACGTGCCGCGCGGACACCCCTGCATTGTCCCGGCCTTCGGCCTTCGTGGCAGGCGGAACCGCCACGGTGCGCTGTGGACTGCGCCACGTCGCGCCGTCCCCCGTTTGCTCCGTACCACATCAGAGACCCAATGAGGCCACCGTTTCCGGACATTGACGAACAAACCGCCGAGGTTCCGGAGGCGGTACAACAAACGGCCAGCCTACCCCGCCCGTTGTCGCACACGATCACGGGTGGGGACCTCAGGGCGATAACCGGCCGCCGGCCGGACGGGCCCCGAACAGGCCCCGGACAGGCCCCGGACAGGCGCCGGACAGGCGCCGGGCGGGCACGAAGCGGTCCCCGAGCAGGCGTCAGATCCTGCGGCCGGCCAGCAGGAACGCGAGGGAACGGCCGCGTTCGCTCCAGTCGCGCGGGTCGAGCCCGACGGTCTGCAGCAGGGCGCACTCGACCTCGTAGCCCCCGTCGGCGAGGGCGGCGCCGATCGCCTCGGCCTCGTCGCGGGTGGCGGCGTGCGTGACGATCCGTTCGGGCCTGCGGTCGACGCAGGCGGCGACGACGGGCACTCCCCCGCCCCCGACGCGTACGACATCGGGTTCGGGCAGCCGTTCCAGCAAGTGCGGGGCGCGTCCGGCGAGTACCTGGAGCGGCACCCCGGCGCGGCGGGCGGCGGCGTCGGTACGGGCGCACGCGCCGGGGTCGGCGTCGACGGCGATGACGGCGGCGCCGAGCCGGGCCGCCTCGACGGCGAACGTGCCGCCGGCGCAGCCGATGTCCCAGACGAGGTCGCCGATCCGCGGGCCGAGGCGGGCGAGTTGGGCGGCGCGCAGGGTGGGGTCCTGCCCGGTCCGGCCGCCGGTGTCCTCGCCGGGCAGGGCCCAGCCCCGGACGGCGGGGGTGTCCTGGCCCAGCAGCCAGCCGCCGGTGCTGCCGACGCCGCCGGCCGGGCCGCCGCCGATGACGAGGACGACATTGGGGTCGCGCCAGGCGTGGTCGGCGGCCTTGTCGGAGGTGAGGACGCTGATCCGTTCGCGGTCGGTGCCGAGTTCCTCGCAGACGACGAAGGTGCGGTGGACTCCGTCGAGGAGCAGGGCGAGTTCGGCGGGACCGGCGCCCGGCGAGGTGAGGACGGCGACCTTGGGGTGGGCGCGGCAGACGTTGACGGCGCGACGCAAGGTGCGGCGGTGGGCGACGACGACCCGGGCGTCGTCCCAGGGCATGCCGGCCCGGGCGAAGGCGGCGGCCACGGCGGAGACGGCGGGGACCACCTCGACTTCCAGGCCGTGTTCGGGGGCGCGCAGGGTGCGGACCACGCCGAAGAAGCCGGGGTCGCCGTCGGCGAGGACGACGGCGGTGCCTCGGTGGCCGACGATCCGGCGGGCGGCGAGGTCGACGCTGCCGAGGCGGACGCGTTCGGCGGCGGGCGGTACTTCGGGGAGGGCCAGGTGGTGCGCGGCGCCGGCCACGAGGGTGGCGGCGGCGAGCGCGGACCGTGCCGCCTCGGTGAGGGGGGAGCCGTCCCAGCCGATCACCGTGACCCGATCGGCCATGTCGCGTCTGTCTCCTGCTGCTGGTGTGCGGGTGGGGCGGGTCGAGCCTACCTGCGGGGCGCGCCCCAGTCGGCGTGCGCGGAGTAGCCGGTCTCGGGCAGTTGGTCGGCGAGACCGTCGAGGTCCTCGGGGAGCAGGCTCCACAGGATGAGGTCGGTACGGATCTCCGTCCACGCGCCGCTCTCGGTCTGACTCCGGGCTATCCAGGCGTTGCGCAGGACGCCCTCGCTGATGCAGCCCGTTCGCTGCGCGACCTGCTGGGAGGCGGTGTTGCCGGCGGCGGTGCGCAGCTGGAGGCGTTCGAAGCCCTGGTCGCGGAAGAGCCATTGGGCGACGGCGAGCACGGCCTCGGTGGCGTAGCCCTCGCCGCGGGCCCAGGGCGCGGTGACGTAGGAGATCTCGGTGGCGCGAAGGCGCCAGTCGGTGCCGTACAGATGGACGGTGCCGACGAGGCGCTGGGTGAGGAATTCGGTGACGGCGAAGACGATGCCCCGTCCCTCGGCGCGTTCGGCGGGGGCGAACTCGCGGACCCATTGCTCGGCGTGGGCGCGGGTGTAGGGGTGCGGGACGGAGGTCCAGGCGACGACGAGTTCGTCGTTCATCATGTCCACGAAGGCGGGTATGTCGCCGTCTTCGTAGGGGCGCAGCACCAACCGTTCCGTGCCGATGGTGAGGGACGGGAAGGTCGTAGTCATGCGCAGCTCCGTACGTGAAGACCGTGAACGCACAGCATGCAGCATGACGCGGCGGCGGCGCATGCGCGGGCGGCGCGGCGCGACGGCGGGAGGACGGGAGGGTACGGGAGCCGGACGTCCCCCGGGTCCTCGGATCCAGGGGCCCGGGGATCCAGGGGCCCGGGAGGCCCCGAGGCCCCGTGCGCCGGTCGGGCGCGCGGGGCCTGGGGGGTGCCGCGAGTGGGGCCGGATCCCGCCGGGGGCGCCGGAAGGGGGCTCCGGGCCCGCCGGGCCGGGCGGGCCGACCGTGCTTACCTGGCCGGGCTCACTCGGCCGGGATCACTTGGCCGGGCCGGCCTGCCTACTTGGCCGTGGTGCCGAAGGCCGGGACGACGGCGCCGTCGTAGTGGTCCTCGATGAACTTCTTCACCTCGGGCGAGTGGAGCAGCTCGACGAGCTTGGTCACCCGGGCGTCCTTCTCGTTGCCCTTCTTGACCACGACGATGTTGGCGTAGGGGTTGCCCTCCGCCTTCTCCAGGACGATGGCGTCCTTGGCAGGCTGGAGCTTGGCGCCGATGGCGAAGTTGCCGTTGATGACGGCGGCGTCGACGTCGTTCAGGGCGCGGGGCACCGTGGCGGCGTCCAGCTCCTTGAACTCCAGGCCCTTCTTGTCGGTGATGTCCGCGAGCGAGGCGTCCGTACCGACACCCTTCTTCAGGGTGATGAGGCCGTTGTCGGCGAGGAGGTGGAGCGCACGGCCCTCGTTGGTGGTGTCGTTGGGGACGGCGACGGTCTGGCCGGCCTTGATGTCCTTGAGGGCGTGGACCTTCTTGGAGTAGATGCCCAGCGGCTCCAGGTGGACGGTGGCCACCGAGGTGAGGTCGGTGCCCTTCTTCTTGTTGAAGTCGTCGAGGTACGGCTGGTGCTGGAAGTAGTTGGCGTCGATCTGGCCGGCGTCGGTGGCGGTGTTCGGCAGGACGTAGTCCGTGAACTCCTTCACCTCCAGCTTGAGCCCGGCCTTCTCGGCGAGGTTGTCCTTGACGAAGTTCAGGATGTCGGCCTGCGGCGTCGGGGTGGCGCCGATGACGAGCGGCTTGTCGGCGGAGGCGGCGCCGTCCTTGGAGGACGGGTCCGAGGCCGTGCCGCAGGCGGTGAGGCCGAGGGCGAGAGCTGCGGTGGCGGCGACGCCGGCGGTGATCTTGATGTTCTTGCGCACGAAGAGTGCCTCTTTCAAGTGGTGTGCTTCCGGCCTGGACAACAAGTCCGGGCTCGTCTTCGTCATACGAAGTCAGGGGTGCCGCGCGGGGCGCGGCGGTGCCGTCAAGCGGTGCGGCCGCGCTGGGCGAGGAGGCGGACGACGCCGTCGCCTATCAGCTGGACGATCGTCACGATCGCGATCAGGACGGCGACGGTCGTCAGCATGAAGGTCGTGTCGAAGCGGTTGTATCCGTAGGTGAGGGCCTTGGAGCCGAGGCCCTCGCCGCCGACCACGCCGGCCATGGCGGAGTAGCCGATGAGCACGATCACGGTGGTGGTGACGGCGGAGACCAGGGAGGGCAGGGCCTGCGGGAGCAGTACCTTGCGGACGATGGTCGGGGTGCCGCCGCCCATGGACTGGACGGCTTCGACGAGTCCGTGGTCGACCTCGCGGACGGAGGTCTCGACGAGACGCGCGAAGAAGGGGATGGCGCCGACGGCGAGCGGCACGATCATCGCGGTCGGGCCGATGAACGTGCCCACCACGAAGGTGGTGAAGGGGATCAGGGCGATCAGCAGGATGATGAACGGGAGCGAGCGGCCCACGTTCACGATCACGCCGACGATCTTGTTGACCGGCCGGTTCTGCAGCAGTCCGCCCTTGTCGGTGAGGACGAGGAGGAGGCCGAGGGGCAGCCCGCCGAGGATGGTGACGAGGGTGGACCACAGCACCATATAAAGGGTGTCGAGCGTGCCCTGTTCGAGCACGGGCTGCATCTGGGACCAGGTCACCGGGCACCTTCCTTGGTCAGTGCGGGCGTGCCGGCGGCCGGCGCGGTGCCCTGCGGGTCGTTCTGTGGTTCGTCCTGCGGGTCGACGATCTCGATCTGGAGGCCCTGCTCGCGCAGGAAGCCGACCGGGACGACGTTCTCCTCGTAACGGCCGGGAAGCTCGATGCGCATCCGGCCGATCTGGCGGCCGCCGACGGTGTCCATGGCCGCGCCGAGGATCGAGATGTCGATGTTGTACGTACGGGACAGCTGGGAGATCACCGGCTGGGTCGCGGTCTCGCCGTGGAAGGTGACGTCGACGACCGTACGGTCCGGGCCGGTGGCCGCGCCGCCGACCGGGAAGAGCTCGGCGGCCAGCCGGGAGCCGGGGGTGGCGAGCAGTTCGCTGACGGTGCCGGACTCCACGACGCGGCCCTTCTCCATCAGGGCGGCCGAGTCGCAGATGGTCTTGACGACGTCCATCTCGTGCGTGATGAGCAGGACGGTGAGGCCGAGCTGCTGGTTGAGGTCGCGCAGGAGCTGGAGGATGGAACGGGTGGTCTCCGGGTCGAGGGCGCTGGTGGCCTCGTCGGACAGGAGGACCTTGGGCTTGCCGGCCAGGGCGCGGGCGATGCCGACGCGCTGCTTCTGGCCGCCGGAGAGCTGGCCCGGGTACGCCTTGGCCTTGTCGGCGAGGCCGACGAGGTCGAGGAGTTCCAGGGCGCGGCGGGAACGCTCGGCGCCGGAGACGCCGAGGATCTCCAGGGGAAGTTCGATGTTGTCCTGGATGGTGCGCGAGGACAGCAGGTTGAAGTGCTGGAAGACCATGCCGATGTTGCTGCGGGCGCGGCGCAGTTCCTTGCCGGCGCGGCGGCTCTTCCCGGCGAGGGCGGTGAGGTCGACGCCGTCGACGGTCACGGTGCCGGAGGTGGGGCGCTCCAGGAGGTTGACGCAGCGGATGAGCGAGGACTTGCCGGCCCCGCTCTGACCGATCACGCCGAAGACCTCGCCTTCGCGAACGTGGAGGTCGACACCGTCCAGAGCGGTGACCTGGCGGCCTCGCGACTCGTAGACCTTGGTCAGGCCCGAAATGGTGATCACAGGATTTCCGTCACTGTCGAGTGCGCGGCGCTCGTCCGCCGTGCACGGCATTCGTCATTCGGACAGTCAGGCGCAGGGGGGGCCGACCCGGGGGAAAGGTCCGGCGGGCGGCACGTGCGCGGGGCGGGCACGCTCCGACGCCCAAAGGCGGGGGAACGGCTCGGCCGTCGGGGCTCGCTTCGGGGCGCGAGCATGCGGCGGGGGCCCTCAGATGGCGCACATTCGACACATACAGCGAGCACCGGGCGTCTGGTTCGCCTCGGTCGCAAGGGTGCGGTTGCTCGTCGTGGTCATGGCTGCAAGTAAAGCATGCGCAGGTGCGAACAACAGAGGGCTGTCCGAATAGCGGACAAGGCTGAGACGCGAGCGGCCCGGGAGCACCTTTCCTGGCTCGGTCGCCTGGAAGCGCCCGGATGCGCTCCGGGTGGCGGAACGGGGTTCCCGTTCCCGGTGTGGCCTGGGCCGACGCCCGTCGGCGGGCGGTCCGCGCGGAGCGGACGGAGGCGGACCGGGGCGGACCGGGGCAGCGCGAGGTGGTCTTCCGGAAGGAGGACACAGGGGGCTTTTGTGGCCAAGACCACGCCCCCGCTTTGTACGGAGACCGCCGGGCGGGGCGCCCGTTCCCGGGAACGGGCGGGCGCGGGCCGCCGTACGACACCGCGCGGAGCGGGGCCGCGCGCATCGGACGGCTCCGCCCGTAATACCCTCGGGGCCATGCTTGACGCCCTGACGGTCGCGGTCTCGGCCGCCGCGCTCGCCCTCGCCGCCTGGTGCGGCTTCGCCTTCTCCCGTGACCAGCCCACCAAGGACTGGCACTTCATCGGCATGGCCGTGGTGACCTTCCTCGCCCTGGTGCAGCTGGTGATCGGAATCGTGCAGCTGACCCGCGGCGAGAAGGCCGACGAGGGTACGGCGATCTTCATCGCCTACCTCCTGGGCGCGCTGTGCGCGGTGCCCGCGGCCGGTCTCATGTCGCTGACCGAGCGCAGCAAGTGGGGTTCGGCGACCGTGACGGCGGGCGCGGTGGTGCTCGCCGTCCTCGAAGTGCGTCTCTACGACATCTGGACGGTGGGCTGATCATGACCGCGACGGAGAACGGCGCCCAGGCCGGGACGGAAACCGGTGCCGAGGCCGGGGCTGGGGCCGAGGCCGGGGCACGGTCCTCCGGCCGGCTGATCTCGGGCCCCGGCATGGTGGTCGTCTGGCTGTACGGCGTGATGTCGGTCGGCGCGGTCTCCCGCTCGATCTACCAGATCGCCACCGAGTTCGACCGCGCCCCGCTCGCCTACAGTCTGTCGGCCGTGGCGGCGGTGGTCTACGCGTTCATCACGTACACCCTGGTACGCGGCGGCGAGACCGCGCGCAGGGCGGCGCTGGTGTGCTGCGCCGCCGAGCTGGCGGGCGTCCTCATCGTGGGCACCTGGACCCTCATCGAGCCCTCGGCCTTCCCGGACGCGACGGTCTGGTCGCAGTACGGCTACGGCTACATCTTTATCCCCGTCCTGCTGCCGCTGACCGGCATCTGGTGGCTGCGCAAGGGCCTCGCGCGCGAGGCGCAGGCCCAGGCACAGGCGCGGGCGCAGGTCTGAGAGGCCGTCCGCTCCTCGCCCGGCAGGCCAGGCGCGCCAGGTGCGCCGGGTGTGCCGGTCACCGCTGGTGTGCCGCGGCGAAGGCGAGGAGCGGTCCGGCGGGACGCGGCGGGTCCTCCAGGTTGGGCGAGTGCCCGAGCCCGGACAGCATCTCCACGCCCGCGCCGGGGACGACCCGGTAGTCGGCGGCGGAGGCGGGACGGCTGAACGCAGTTCCCTGCGGCCTCACGGACATGCGCCGTGGGATCCCGCTGCCTGATCAGCTCCCGGTACGCACCTTCCGATGGTCCCGCCGCCGGTCGTACCGCAACGCCCCCGGCAGCCACGGGGTCACCCGGCCGGCGACGGCTCGTCCGTGACGAAGGGGGTGTATCCGGCGGGAAGCTCGCTCACCTGGAGTTCCGAGAAGAGCAAGGTCAGCTTGTGCGCGCCGCTCTCGACACAGACTTCGTGGAAGTCGATTCCCAGAGTCTTCGACCAGCGTCGGGTCGCCTCCGACTCGGGGAAAAGCCTGGCTCCCGGGTAGAGCATCTGCCACTCCACACCCCAGACGAATCCGTCGAGGCCGTCGCCGGTCACGGAATCGACGAGCCGGTCGTCCAGCGAGACCTGCCAGATCTCCGGCCGCACCGACGTCTCGCAGCGGGCCTCGACGCAGTACCGGAAGAGATACCTCAGGTAGGCCGGAGCGACGCCGGTCCGGGGGTCCGCGGTGACATAGACGACGACCTCGTAGTCGCGCATGGAGGTGGTGTACCCGTGGTACACCACGGCGTGGTCGAAGACCTGGTCGAGCATCTGCTGGAGAACGGCGCTGTCCATACGCCCTTCTACCTCACTCGACCAGTCCCTCGCCCCCCTGACCTGCGATTTCGACCCGACTCGTTCCCTACGCGGCCTTCTCCAGCGTCACCAGGGTGTGCGCCGGGTCGGACTCCTGGACGCCGACCTGGGCGTAACCCCGGCTGTGGTACAGCCGCAGTCCGCTCTCGGCGCGCCGGCCGGCGGAGAGCCGGAAGCGCTTGGCGGCGGGGCCGGGCTCGGCGGCGAAGTGGCGCTCGATGGCGTCGAGGAGCCGGCCGCCGAGGCCGTGCCGGCGCATGCGCGGGTGGACGATGAGCCGGTCGATCCGTACGGTGCCGTCCGCGTCGAGCCGGCCCCGTACCGAGGCGACGATCTCGTCGCCGAGCCGGGCCACCAGGCCCACGCCCTCGACGAGTTCGGCGCGCAGGGCGTCGAGCGGCTGGGTGAGCGGCTCGATCGACCAGTTCTGGTGGACCTCGGCCTCGCGCTGATAGCAGAGGTACTGCAGCTTCAGGATCTGCTCCGCGTCACGCGTCGCGTCCGCCGCTGAGATGGTCACGCTCATGCTCATGTGCGCATGCCTTCCGCTCACCAGTCCGAGTGAATTTCTACGGCACCCTTCCCCGGACCCCGGGGCCGGGAACCTCAGCAGACAGCATTCTGCGCAGGCATCCCAGGCAACGGGAACGCATCGGCCCCAGACTGCCCTGTGAGATACCCAACGCTCCTGCGATATCGCGGTAGCTGGGGTCGCCGGGGTGCAGCATCGCGGTGAGCAGCCGGGGGCAGTGACCGGGGGTGCGGCGGACGGCGGCGCGCACGGTGCGGTGGCGTTCGGCGGTGAGCGCGGAGTGCTCCGGGGTCGGGGTCTCGGCGCGGGCCTCGCCCCGGAACCGCAGGGCGCGGGCGCGTTCCCGGCGGGCCCGGCGGGCCTCGGCCCGTACGGCCCGGCGCAGCCAGTCGGCGGGGCGCTCGGGCTCGGTCCCGCCCACCGCGACGCGTTCCAGGAACCGCAGCCACACGGCCTGTTCGAGGTCCTCGGCGTCGACGCCGGCGGCCGCCGCCTCGGCCCCGCACTCGGCGGCGAGCAGCGGGGTGAGGGTGGCGAGCAGGGAGGGGCGGAGGGTCATGTCGGCCACGATGCGGAGCGGGCCGGGACCGGTTGCGGTCCCGGCCCTGATTCACCCGGTCGGCGGAACGCCGCCGCCCGCGGCCGCCGACCGCCGGCACCCCGCCGACGTGAGGGGTCGGCGGGGTAGCGGGCGGTGGGCGGACGGGTGGCGATCGGAGGCCGGAGATCGGCCGACCGTCAGCCGGTCAGCAGACATTCGGCCGGCCGGCGTTCGGTCAGCCGGCGTTCGGTCAGCGGGCGTTCGGTCAGCGGGCGTTCGGTCAGCGGGCGTGGGCCGCCGCGTAGTCCGCCGCCGCGAGCAGCGCCGTGTCCGCGTTGTCCGAGAAGATGCCGTCGATGCCCGTGGCGAAGTAACGCTGGAGCAGGCCGAAGGCGTCGCCGTAGGCCGTCGGGTCGGTGCCTCGGCGGTACTCGGTGGGCAGGAAGGTGTTCTCGTTGCGCATCGTGTACGGGTGCAGGATCAGTCCCGCCCGGTGCGCGTCGCGCACGAGGCTGGTCTCGGCACCGAGGCGGCCGCTCGCGTCCCGGGGCAGGATCAGGTCGATCGTGGGACCGATGCCCTGCGCGTACGAGGCGATCTCGGCCAGGCCCTTCGGCGTGATCAGGTCGGCCACGGTGCGCGGGTCGCCGGAGGCGACGAAGTCCCAGGGGCGGGAGTCGGCGGAGGAAAGCAGCACGACGCCCGGGGCGTCGACCAGGCGGCCGAGCCGCTGGATGCTGCCGGGCTCGAAGGACTGCAGGAAGACGGCGGAGTCGGCGCGGTGGCGGCCGTACCGGCGCAGCAGCTTGGCCAGCGGCTCCTCCAGGCCGAGGCCGAGGGAGCGGAAGTAGGTGGGGTGCTTGGTCTCGACGTGCAGCCACACCTCGCGGCCGCGGCGGCGACCCTCGTCCTCGGCCCAGCGCAGCACCTCCTCGAAGGTGGGCACGGCCCAGCGGCCGTTGTAGAGGGTGTTCTTCTGGCGGGCGGCGGGGATGCGCTCGACGGCCCGCAGGGTCTTGAGCTCGGCGAGGGTGAAGTCCTCGGTGAACCAGCCGGTGAGGGCGACGCCGTCGACGGTCTTGGTGGTCTTGCGGGAGGCGAACTCGGGGTGGTCGGCCACGTCGGTGGTGCCGGTGATGTCGTTCTCGTGGCGGCAGACCAGGTGGCCGTCCTTGGTGGGGACGAGGTCCTGCTCGATGACATGGGCGCCCATGTCGAGGGCGAGCTGGTAGGAGCCGAGGGTGTGCTCGGGGCGGTAGCCGCTGGCGCCCCGGTGGCCGATGACGGTGGGGGAGGGAAGCGAACGGTAGCCGCGGCCCTTCCCGCCGCCCTGACCCTGTCCCTGGTCCTGGCCCTGGTTCCCCTCCTGGCCCACGGCGGACTGGACGGCCTGGGCGGTGCCGGCCGCGAGGACGGTCGAGCCGCCGAGGACGGCTGCTCCGGCCGCGCCGAGAACGGCCCGCCGGGCCGGGGTCGGGCGCTGGGGCTGGGGCTGGGTCATGGACGCTCCTTCTGGTTGGTGTCCCGCACCTGTCAACTCTTCTCCCTGACGCTAGGCACAAACGTGCGACCGCGAGCAGATCGCAGTCGAACTCGACGGAAACACGAGGCGACGGAGCGAATCCGGCCATCCCGTCCGGTAACGGACCCTCACCCCGCCGTACGCGTCCGACCGGTGAGACCCGATGTGCGACGCGTACCGACTCGCGAGTATCGTCCGGTCCTGCGCCACCGGCTCGGCCGAGCCGCGGACGCGCCCCTGCCTGTCCGTCCGCCCGGCCCCGGAGGAACCGTGTCCCGTCCCGCGCTCATGAAGGCCGCGCTGAGCCCGCTCCTGCGCCTCATGTTCCGCCCCCGCGTCGAGGGTGCCGAGAACATCCCGGGCACCGGACCGGTCATCCTGGCGGGCAACCACCTGACCTTCATCGACTCGATGATCATGCCGATCTGCCTGGAACGTCAGGTCTTCTTCATCGGCAAGGACGAGTACGTCACGGGCAAGGGCCTGAAGGGCCGTCTGATGGCCTGGTTCTTCACCAGCGTCGGCATGATCCCGGTGGACCGCGACGGCGGACGCGGCGGTGTGGCGGCGCTGATGACGGGCCGCCGGGTGCTGGAGGAGGGCAAGATCTTCTCCATCTACCCGGAGGGCACCCGCTCCCCCGACGGCCGTCTCTACCGCGGCCGCACCGGCATCGCCCGGCTCACCCTGATGACCGGCGCGCCCGTCGTGCCGTTCGCGATGATCGGCACCGACAAGCTCCAGCCGGGCGGCGCGGGCATGCCCCGCCCGGGACGGGTGACCGTCCGGTTCGGTGAGCCGATGGAGTTCTCCCGCTACGAGGGGATGGACCGCGACCGCTATGTGCTGCGGGCGGTCACGGACTCGGTGATGGCGGAGGTCATGCGGCTGTCGGGCCAGGAGTACGTGGACATGTACGCCACGAAGGCGAAGGCCGCGTAGACGTAGAGGCACGGGGGCGCGTCAGTCGATGCCTTCGGTGATGCGGAAGTCGCGCTCGTAGCCGTCGGGGAGGGCCACCAGTGCCTTCCGGTACGCCTCGCTCTCGTACGCCGCGACCGCCTGCTCAAAGCTGTCGAACTCGATCAGGACGACGCGATGCGCGATTCCGGCCTCGTGGGCGACGACTCGATCGCCACGGGACAGTAGGCGCCCGCCCGCAGCTCGGACGGCCGGACCCGCCAGCGTGTCGTAGGCGGTCAGCGCCTCGGGGTCGGAAAGGGCGGGGTAGACACTGACCCAGTAGCCCTTGGCCATGGAGAACCTCCTGTGTGCGGCCGGACGCGTCCGGCGTCGATTCGACACCGGATCGCTCGATCCCCGACGACGGCCCAGGGGTGAGGGTTCTCCCCCTGTCCTCGTCGAAGTCAGGCCTCGATCCTCGCCGTTCGCGCCGGCCTCGGCCATGGCGGAAAGGTCAGCCTCCGATACATTCCCGCCATGCCCGTCCCCCCTGCCGCCCCCGGTACGCCCGGCGCCCGCGATCTGGCCGGTGGCGCAGCCGGCGACTCGGCCGGTGGCTCAGCCGGTGACTCGACCGGTGACACCGTCGAACCGGGTCGCGTGACGCGCCCGGAACCGCGGCCCGGCCCCCACAAGGTGGTCGTCCTCGTGGTCGACGGGATCTACCCCTTCGAACTCGGCATACCGCAACACGTCCTGGGCTCCGCCGATGGCCGCTACGAGGTGGTGACCGCGGGCGTGGACGGGAAGCCCGTACGCACCGTCTCGGACCTGACCGTCACCCCCGGGCACGGCCCCGAGGTGCTGGCCGAGGCGGACACCGTGATCATCCCTGGGTACGCGATCCCCCGGACCTCGGCCGCCGCCCCCGACCCGAAGGCCCTGGACGCGCTTTCCGGCGTCCGGCCCGGCACCCGGCTGGTGTCGATCTGCAGCGGTGCCTTCCTGCTGGCCGGCACCGGTCTCCTCGACGGGCGCCGGGCCACCACCCACTGGGCGCTCGGCGACCGCTTCCGGAAGCTGTTCCCCCGGGTCGAGCTCGACACCGACGTTCTTTTCGTGGATCACGGTGACGTGCTGACCTCGGCGGGAGCGGCCAGCGGCTTCGACGTCTGTTTGCATCTGCTGCGCCAGGACCACGGCACGGAGGTAGCGGGCCAGGCCGCTCGTTTCTGCGTCATGCCGCCGTACCGGGACGGCGGGCAGGCACAGTACATCGAGCGGCCCCTGCCGCCGGCGGGCGCGACCGGCACCGGGCCGACCCGCGACTGGGCCCTGCGGCGGCTCGAACTACCGCTGTCGCTGGAGCAGTTGGCCGCGCACGCGGCGATGAGCACCCGTACCTTCGCCCGGCGCTTCAAAGAGGAGACCGGTCTGAGCCCCGGCCGCTGGCTGACCTCGCAGCGGCTGCGGTGGGCCCGGCATCTGCTGGAGTCCAGCGATCTGCCGGTGGAACGCGTCGCCCACGAGGTCGGATTCGCCACCGCCACCTCGCTGCGGCGGCACCTCGCGGCGGAGGCCGGCGTCGCCCCGTCGGCGTACCGCCGCACTTTCCGTGCCCCGGATCCGGCCGCCGGCGGGGGCATCGCGCCGGATCCGGCCGCCGACGGGAGTGTCAGTGTCCGTCGCCCTCGCCGAGCTTCTGGCCCTTGAGCAGGAACCAGGCGGCGACGGCGGTCGCGAGCAGGACCGCCGCGCCGATGCCGGAGGCGATGCGCAGGCCGTCGACGAAGGCGTCCTGCGCGGCCGAGACCAGCGCCTCGGCCCGTTCCGGGGCCAGGCCGGCGGCGGCCTCGACGGCTCCGCCGAGGGATTCGTGCGCCGCTGCGGAGGCGTCCGACGGGACACCGGCCGGAGTGGTGAAGTCCCGGTAGACGCCGGTCACGATGGACCCGAGGAGCGCGATGCCGAGGGCCGCGCCCAGCTCGTACGCGGTCTCGGAGACCGCGGAGGCCGCACCGGCCTGCTCCTTGGGGACGCTGGAGAGAATGACGTCGGCGGTGACGGTGAACGCGAAGCCCGCGCCCGTACCGACGACCAGCAGGCTCGCGCCGAGCAGCGGGTATCCGGTCGTCTGGCCGAGCGTGGTCAGGGCCGCGAGGGCCAGGCCGATGGCGGCGAGACCGCCCGCGACGACGGCGCGTACCGAGTAGCGGCGGGCCGCCCGGCCGGCGATCAGGCCGGCCACCACGGCGCCGACGGCGGCGGGCAGTTCGGCGAGACCGGCCTCCAGCGGCGCCCGGCCCTGGACCAGCTGGAAGAACTGGGACAGGAAGAACACCAGGCCGGACAGGCCGAGTACGGTCAGCAGGTCGGCGACGACGGCGGCGGACAGCCCCCGGTCGCGGAACAGCCGCATGTCCAGGAGCGGGGTCGGCAGGGTGAGCTGGCGCCGGACGAACCAGGTCAGTCCGCCGAGGCCGAGCACGGCGGCGAGGGCCGCGGCGGCGGTCGGGCCCTCGGAGGCCAGTTCCTTGATGGCGTAGACGACGCCGATCATGCCGACGAGGGAGAGGACGACGCTGGGCAGGTCCCAGGGGCCGGGGGCCGGGTTCTTCGACTCGGGCAGCAGCTTGACGCCGACGACGACCAGGACGGCCATGACGGGCAGGTTGATCAGGAAGACCGAGCCCCACCAGAAGTGTTCGAGCAGGAATCCGCCGACGACCGGGCCGACGGCGGCGCCGGCCGAGGCCATCGCGCCCCAGACGCCGATGGCGAGGCTGCGCTCGCGCGGGTCGTGGAAGAGATTGCGGATCAGGGCCAGGGTGGACGGCATCAGGGTGGCACCGGCGACGCCGAGCAGCGCACGAGCCACGATCATCATCTCGGGGCTGGTGGCGTAGGCGTTCAGCAGGGACACCGCGCCAAACGCGGCGGCGCCGGTGAGCAGCAGCTTCTTGCGGCCGATGCGGTCGCCGAGGCTGCCCATGGAGACCAGCAGACCGGCGATGACGAAGGAGTAGACGTCGCCGATCCACAGCAGCTGGGTGCCGGACGGCTTCAGGTCCTCGGAGAGGAAGGGGGTGGCCAGGCCGAGGACCGTGGCGTCCACGGCCACCAGCAGGACGGCCAGGACCAGTACGGAGAGGGCGAGCCACCGGCCGGGCCGGCGGGCGCCCTCGATATGGCTCTCGGTACGGCGCTCGTGCTCGTGCCGTAGGGTGTCGGTGATCACTTCTCCACGCTCCTGCGCGCTCCGCCGAGCAACAGCTCGGCGATCATGTACGGAAAGTCCTTGGCGGCGACCCGCCCGTCGGCGACGGCCCAGGCGCCCGAGCTGATGAGCCCGTAGAGCGCCTCGCAGAGCCAGGCGGGCGTCAGATCGATCCGGAAGACGCCCTCCTCCTGGCCGCGCCGGAAGAGCGCGGAGATCCGCGCGTCGAGGGCGGCCCAGCCCTCGTTCTGCTGCTCGCCCTCGAAGAGCTGGTTCTCGGTGACGAGGAAGGCGATCAGCGGGGCGACCGGCTGCACCGCGCCCACCAGCCGGCGCACCGCCTCGTCGGCGGGGCCCGCCTCGGGGCCCACCGTGTCGAGTACGGCGGTCAGCTCGTCGAGAGCCAGCTCCTCCAGCGCCCGGATCAGCGCCTCCCGCCCCGCGAAGTGCCGATGCAGGGTGGCGCGGCCGATCCCGGCGGCCCGGGCGACCTCGTCCATGGTGGCGGTCGCCTTGACGCTGAGGGTGGCGGCGGCGGAGCGGAGCACCTGGGTGCGGTCGACTGACATGAGACAACCGTACACCGGGTGAGACATTTTTGTCTCACCCGAGCCATTGAGGTCCCTGCTCGATGGCCGGCCTCGCCCCGATCGGCGCGAGCCGCGCGCTGTGTCTCTGCTCGTCCCCGCAGGGCGTCAGCGGCCGGCGGGCGACCGGGCGAGTCCGGCTCCGACCCTGGTCAGCATCTGGTCGAGGAGGTGCAGGGCTCGCGCCCGTGTCGGGACCCCGCGCGGTGTTCCCGGCCAGTGGGCGCCGGTGAGCTCCTCTGTCACCGCGAGGGTCCGGACGTCGTCCCGGGCGGCCAGGACGAGGACGAACCGCACGTAGTCGCCGATGTCGGTGCCCCGGGGATACCGGTGCGCGAAAGCCCGCAGGCGCGGCGTCAGAGCGGGCAGGGTGCGGTCCGTCGGGAAGACGACGGCGAGCCCGGCAAGGGCGAGGCGAACCGCCGGGCATTCGGCCGGCCAGCGGGCCAGCAGACCGGGAACGCGGGCCCGGACCGCGCCGCGAGCCCGGGCCTCGCTGTCGGGATCGCTGTCGGGATCGGTGTGCTGCGGGGCGCCCGGCCCGCTCTCGGCGAGGTGGCGTTCGGCGACGGTGGCGGCCTTGAACAGCAAGGCGACGGCCTGGAACCGGTGCCGGGCGGGAATCCGGTCGCCGGCGGCGAGAGCGGCGAGCAGAGCGAGGCCGTCGGCGGTGTCGGGCCGGCAGGTGTCCTGGTGAAGGATCTCGCCGTAGAAATCGCCGAGGAAGCTCCGATCGTCCCAGGAGGGGTCGGTCTCGGCGGCGAACAGCATCGCCGCCTGGGGCGGCATGGCGCCCGTCAGGCGGTCGGCGACGACCTCCCGGAAGAGCAGCCGGATCGGTGGACCAGCAGGGTTCGTGTCGCGCGGGGGCCATTCGGGTTCCGTCTGCGTATTCATGGCCGGCGCAGCCTACTTGGGGCGGCGGGGCCGCACCGGGCCGGCAACGGCCCCCGGGGGAACGGGGCGTCACGAATCCGCCCGGATTCCCCATGCTCGGCACGCCGGCGAACACCCCCCGACAGATTCGGCAGAGCAGCGCCGAGCGACCTCCCGGAACTCCGGGGCTGTTGCCGTCGCACGACGGCCGCCGCCCCGGAGCGGACGTACCGCGGCGGGAAAATCCGATGCCCTCCCGGACAAGGAAAGGAATGCTACGGGCATGACAAAAGCGCTGCCGAAGCCGCTGCTGCTGATCGATGTCGACGGGCCGCTGAACCCCTACGCGGCGCAGCGCGAGCGCCGGCCGGAGGGGTACGCCACGCACCGGATGCGCCCGTCCGACTGGACCGGGGTCACGCCGCTGCGGGTGTGGCTGAATCCCGCGCACGGTGACGAGTTGCGGGCGCTGGCCGACGCGTACGAGCTGGTCTGGGCGACCACCTGGAAAGGCGAGGCCAACGACTGGATAGGCCCCCACCTCGGACTGCCGGAGCTGCCGTACATCGACTGGCCGCAGATGCACGGAAGGGCCCCGCGCGGGACCTTCTGGAAGACGCAGTACATCCTCGAGTACGCGGCGGGGCGGCCGTTCGCCTGGGTCGACGACGACATCACGGCGTACGACCACGAGTACGTGGAGCGAAACCACCTCGCCGCCGCCCTGTTGCTGTATGTCGATCCCCGGCTCGGACTGCTCCGGCCGGACTTCGACAGGCTCGCGGACTGGGCGGCGGCGCTGTGATGCCGAGGGGGTGAGAGGCCCGCTCGGGGGCCCGCTCGGGGGCCCGCTCGGGGGCCCGCTCGGGGGGGTGCGGCTACTTCTTCGCGTCGGCCCAGGCGTGCTGGATCACCAGGTCGGCCTTGACCTCGATGAGCTGGGCGGCGACAGCGGAGGGCGCGGTGCCGCCCCGGCCGTCGCGGGAGGCGAGGGCGCCGGGGACATTGAGGACCGTGCGGACCTCGGGGGTGAGGTGCTCGGAGATCTTGGCGAACTGCTCGTCCGTCAGGTCGCCCA
Source organism: Streptomyces sp. NPDC046203 (assembly GCF_040646255.1). Classification (NCBI taxonomy): domain Bacteria; kingdom Bacillati; phylum Actinomycetota; class Actinomycetes; order Kitasatosporales; family Streptomycetaceae; genus Streptomyces; species Streptomyces sp. NPDC046203. The sequence continues at coordinate 18,319 of NZ_JBEYZX010000054.1, forward strand.
GCTCCTTGCCCTCGGCCTCGGCGGCCTTCACGCACTCGCCGGCCACCTCGTGCGCCACCCGGAACGGCACACCCTGCTTGACCAGCCACTCCGCGATGTCGGTCGCGAGCGAGAACCCGGCGGGGGCCAGCTCCTCCATGCGCTCCCGGTTGACCGTGAGGGTGGCCATCATGCCGGTGAAGGCGGGCAGCAGGATCTCCAGCTGGTCGCAGGAGTCGAAGACCGGCTCCTTGTCCTCCTGGAGGTCCCGGTTGTAGGCCAGCGGCAGCGCCTTCAGCGTCGCCATCAGGCCGGACAGGTTGCCGATGAGGCGGCCGGACTTGCCCCGGGCCAGCTCGGCAATGTCCGGGTTCTTCTTCTGCGGCATGATCGACGAACCGGTGGAGAAGGCGTCGTGCAGGGTCACGAAGGAGAACTCCTTCGTGTTCCAGATGATGATCTCCTCCGCGATACGGGAGAGGTTCACCCCGATCATCGCCGTGATGAAGGCGAACTCGGCGACGAAGTCGCGCGACGCCGTGCCGTCGATCGAGTTGCCGGCCGAGCCGCGCTCGAAGCCGAGGTCCTTGGCGACCGCCTCCGGGTCGAGGCCGAGCGAGGAGCCCGCGAGGGCGCCGGAGCCGTACGGGGAGACGGCGGTCCGGGTGTCCCACTGGCGCAGCCGCTCGGCGTCCCGGGACAGCGACTGGACGTGCGCGAGGACGTGGTGGGCGAAGAGCACCGGCTGGGCGTGCTGGAGGTGGGTGCGGCCGGGCATGGCGACGTCCGGGTGCGCCTCGGCGAGGCCGACCAGCGCGTCCTGGAGCTCGGCGATCAGGGAGCCGATGATCCGGGCGTGGTCGCGCAGGTACATCCGGAAGAGGGTGGCGACCTGGTCGTTGCGGGACCGGCCGGCCCGCAGCTTGCCGCCGAGCTCGGCGCCGAGCCGCTCCAGGAGACCCCGCTCCAGGGCGGTGTGCACGTCCTCGTCGGCGATGGTGCCGGTGAACGAGCCGTCGGCGACGTCCGCCTCCAGCCGGTCGAGACCGTCCAGCATGCGGGTCAGTTCGTCCTCGGTGAGCAGCCCGGCCTTGTGCAGCACGCGCGCGTGGGCGCGGGAACCGGCGATGTCGTACGGGGCGAGACGCCAGTCGAAGTGGACGGACGCGGACAGCTTCGCCAGGGCCTCGGCGGGACCGTCGGCGAACCGGCCGCCCCAGAGCCGTACGTCACCGTTGTTGCTGCTCACTTCTGCTGCTCCTCATGCCGGTCTGTGCTGCGAGGGTCTGGATGTGGTGCGAGGGTCTCGATGCGGTGCGGGGACCTCGACGTGGTGCGAGGGTCTCGATGCGGTGCGGGGACCTCGACGTGGTGCGAGGGTCTCGATGCGGTGCGGGGATCTCGACGTGGTGCAGGGGTCTCGATGTGCCGCGCCGGTGGTCCGTCGGCGCACGCCCGTTCGGTGTGTCCGGCGGCCGTGCCGCACCTGCGCGCGTCCGGGACACGGGCCCGGATGCGCGCCCGCCTCCCCACCGCGTCGCGGAACGGGGAGGCGGGCTGTCGAACGACTGAGGTCAGCCGAGGTCACGCTTCGCGGCGATCTTCGACGAGAGCGCGAAGATGTCGATGAAGCCCTGAGCCTTCGACTGGTCGAAGGTGTCGCCGGTGTCGTAGGTGGCGAGGTTGAAGTCGTAGAGCGACTCCGCGGACTTCCGGCCGGTGACGACGGCGCGGCCGCCGTGCAGGGTCATCCGGATGTCGCCGGTGACGTGCTGGTTGGCCTCGTTGATGAAGCCGTCCAGGGCCCGCTTGAGCGGGGAGAACCACTGGCCGTCGTAGACCAGCTCGCCCCAGCGCTGCTCGACCTGCCGCTTGTAGCGGGCCAGCTCGCGCTCGACGGTGACGTTCTCCAGCTCCTGGTGGGCGGTGATCAGGGCGATCGCGCCGGGAGCCTCGTAGACCTCGCGGGACTTGATGCCCACGAGCCGGTCCTCGACCATGTCGATCCGGCCGATGCCCTGGGCGCCGGCCCGCTCGTTGAGCTGCTGGATGGCCTGGAGCACGGTGACGGGCTTGCCGTCGATGGCGACCGGCACGCCCTCCTTGAAGGAGATGACGACCTCGTCGGCCTCACGGGCGACGGCCGGGTTCGCCGTGTACTCGTAGATGTCCTCGATCGGCGCGTTCCAGATGTCCTCGAGGAAGCCGGTCTCGATGGCCCGGCCGAAGACGTTCTGGTCGATGGAGTACGGGGACTTCTTGGAGGTGGCGATCGGCAGGTCCGCCTTCTCGGCGAAGGCGATGGCCTTGTCCCGGGTCATGGCGTAGTCACGGACCGGTGCGATGCACTTCAGGTCCGGGCCGAGGGCCTGGATGCCGGCCTCGAACCGCACCTGGTCGTTGCCCTTGCCGGTGCAGCCGTGGGCGACGATCGAGGCGCCGTGCTTCTCGGCGGCGGCGACGAGGTGCTTGACGATGGTCGGCCGGGAGAGCGCCGAGACCAGCGGGTAGCGGTCCATGTAGAGGGCGTTGGCCTTGATCGCCGGGAGGCAGTACTCGTCGGCGAACTCGTCCTTGGCGTCCGCGACCTCGGCCTCGACCGCACCGCAGGCGAGCGCGCGCTTGCGGATGACGTCCAGGTCCTCGCCGCCCTGGCCGACGTCCACGGCGACAGCGATGACCTCGGCACCCGTCTCCTCGGCGATCCAGCCGATGGCGACGGAGGTGTCCAGGCCGCCCGAGTAGGCGAGTACGACGCGCTCGGTCACGGGGTTCTCCTTACCTTGCAACCACTGATGGGTATAACTATGCAGTGCTCCGTATGGTTTGTCAAAGGTCGGTGCCCGGGAATCGAAAATTGCAGGTGGGAGGGGGTTCGGAAGCCCTAGAGTCCGATGCATGGCAGACGAAGAGACGCCGCGGGAAACCGTGATCCGGTCCCTTATGCGCGACCCCGGGCTCGCCGACGCGATGGACGTACGCCGCCCCGACGAGTGGATCGAGCTGGACCGGCGCGTCCGGACCGCCTACCTCTGGTGCGAGCCGGGACTTCCCGGACACGCCTGGCTCACGGACGCCGCGCACGGCGCCCCGGCACCCGACGACGGACGGATCGCGCTCGCCCTGTGCACCTCCGACGGCCGGACCCGCGAAGCCGCCCTCGCCCACACCGCCGACCGCCCCGCCCTCCTTCCCCTCGTCGCCCTGCGCACCACGGACTGGGCCGGACCGGTGCGCGAGCGCGCCCGGTCCCTCCTCGCCGCCGCTCTGCCGGAGGCCGCGCCCGACACGCTGCTCCTCACCGCCGGGGTGATCCTGCGCGGCCGACGCCGCATGCGCGGCGACGTGGCGTTCCGGCTGCTCCAGGAGACCCTCGCCACCGCCCCGGCCGAGGTGGTCCACGCGCTTTTCCGGGCCGAGGACCGGGCCACCCGGCGCTTCGCCCTGGACCTCGCGCTCGAGCGCGGGCTGTACCCGCCGACAGAACTGGCCCGGATCGCCGCGCACGACACCGACGCGGTGATCCAGGACCGGGCCGCGACGGCCGTCCTCGCCGCCGGGGTACCCGGCGACTCGCTGGAGCCGCTGCTTCGCGCCTCCACCGGCCGGGTGCGCTCGGCCGGGGTCACCGCGCTGTCCGCGGCAGGCCGGTCCCGCGACGCGGACGCGTTCCTCTTCGACCGGTCGGCCCTGGTCCGGGCATGCGCCCGCTGGGTGCTGCGGCAGGACGGCCGTGATCCCCTCGCTCTGTACCGGGCGGCCTGCACGGACCCGGCGACGGTGCCCGACCGGGCACCGCTCGGGCTCGCCGAGTGCGGCGACCGGACCACGGACCAACTGCTGCTGTGGGAGCTGATCGAACACGAGCGGCCCCAGGTGCGCGCCTTCGCCGTCGCGGGCCTGCGGCTCTTCGAGGCCGCGGGCGACGTCCGGCTGCTCGCACTGCTCGACGACCCGGCGCCCGCGGTCGCACGGGAGGTGGCCAAGGTGCCGCGCCCCTGGGCGGCACGGCTGCCCGAGGGCGAGCTGCTGCGCCGCACCGAGCCGGGCCGGCCGGCGCACGGCCGGATCCTGGCACTGCGGCTGCTGGGCGACCTGGGCTCCGCCGCATACGGGGAAACGGCCCGGCGGCTGACCGAGGACCCCGACCCGGAGGTACGCGCACGCCTGCGGTGAGCCCCAGGAGACCGGGTGGGGTGATCCGCCGCGTCGCGTCTGCCACGTCCGGTCCGCCGCGCGTGGTCTGCCGTACCGGGTCCGCCACGTCCGGTCCGCCCCATCCGGTCCCCCGGTCCGCCATGCGTGGTCCCCGGTCCGCCGTGTCCAGGGACCCGAAATCATCTGGGCGGGTGCGGCGTCTCCTGCGGAGAATGGCGGCATGGGGAAAACATATGAACAGATCGACGGTCGTCTGCGTGCCTTCATCGAGTCCCAGCCGGTGTTCTTCACCGCGACGGCTCCGCTGGACGCCGACGGGACCGTCAACCTCTCGCCGAAGGGGCTCGCCGGGTCCTTCGCCGTCCTCGACGAGCACACCGTCGCCTATCTGGACTTCGCCGGGTCCAACGCCGAGACCGTGGCCCACCTGCGGGAGAACGGGCGCATCACCCTCATGTGGTGCGCCTTCCAGGGGCCGCCCAACATCGTGCGGATCCACGGGCGCGGCGAGCCCGTGTTCCGGGACGACGCGCGGTGGGCGGAGCTGATCGGGCACTTCGGCGGGATCGACCCCGAGCAGCACGGGCTGCGGGCGATCATCCTGGTCCGGGCCGAGCTGGTGCGGGACACCTGTGGTTACGGCGTGCCGTTCATGTCGTACGACACGGACCGCGATCTGCACCAGCGGCGCTTCGCCCGGGAGGACGACGAGTCGCTGAGCGCGTACTTCGCGGGCAAGGAGCACATCGCGTCCAGCATCGACGGGCTTCCCGGTCTGCCGTTGCCGCTCCCGCCGCTCCCCCGTACGGGGCAATAGCCCGGCGGGTCCGGCGGGGCAGACCTATCGTCGCGCCATGCGCACCCTTCTCGCGCTCGGCGCGGTGCTCTGCTCGCTCGGCTCGTCGCTCGGCTCGCTCGCCCAGGCACCGGGACCGGCCCTGGCGTCGCCCCTGGCATCGTCCCTGGTCGCGGCATCGGTCACGACACCCGGGACGGCGCCGGCCCCGGTGTCAGCTCCCGCCCCGCTCCCCGAGCGGATGGCCGACACCGGCGGCGGCACGCAGCTGATCACCGCCGAGGCCGCCCGCACCGGGGCCACCACCGGCACGGTCACCTGGTGGGACCGGCGTGGCGGGCGGTGGGTGCGGGCGGGTTCGGCGCCCGCGCGGTTCGGGGCGAAGGGGCTCGCCGAGGGGGCCCGGCGCCGGCAGGGTACGGACACCACGCCCACCGGGCTCTTCCGGCTTCCGTACGCCTTCGGGACCGCGCCCGCGCCGGCCGGGACGGCGTACCGGTACGTCCGGGTGACCGAGCGCTCCTGGTGGTGCCAGGACAACGCCTCCCGCGCGTACAACCGCTGGGTGGAGGGCCTGCCCCGGGACTGCCGGGCGGCCGAGGCCGAGCATCTGACCGCGTACCGGAAGCAGTACGCCCACGCGCTCGTCGTCGCGTTCAACTACGACCGGCCGGTGCGCGGGCGCGGGGCCGGGATCTTCCTGCATGTGAACGGGCACGGGGCGACCGCCGGCTGTGTGTCCGTACCGGCGGAGGCGATGCGCCGGATCCTTCTCTGGGCGGATCCGTCCCGCCGGCCGCATCTCGCCGTCGGCACCCGGGGCGGACGCACGGCGATCACGCGCTACTAGGGAGCCTGATCGGGCGCTTGATCGGGCGCTTCATTCCGGATGACCGGTGGTCGCGGGCGCTCGGCACCCCTACGGGCGGTGGGCCGCCTTCCCGGCCGTCTCCCGCCCGTCTCCCGACCAGCGGCGATGGGACAGCCTTCGGACAAGAGCGAAGCTACCGGGCAGTAAGCGGAATGTCGCGCTTCTCTCTCATTTATCGATCGCTTACGCAGCGGAGATCCGGGCCTGGTGCCCTGATGCCTGCCCGGCCACCGATCGGCGCGGCCGGGCACCGAGCAGCCCCTCCACTCAAGGAGACCGTCATGTCTTCCACCCGGACCACCCGACGCACACCGGCCGCCCGACGCACACCGGCCACCCGGCGCACCGCGATCGTGATCGCCTCGCTCGGACTGGCGATCGCGAGCACCAGCGCCACCGTGTCCGCCGCCTCCGCCGCCACCTCGGCCCCTCGGGCCAAGACCGGCGCCCACTGCGTCGCCCACGTCACTTCGCACACGACCACGTGCTACGACACCTTCCGTGAGGCGATCGCCGACGCGACCGACGGCCGGGTCACCGACGCGCCCGAGGCGCCGGCCAAGGCCGCCAAGGACAAGGGCTTCCTCGCCGAGATCAACGCCCCGGCCGGCAAGCGTGACGCGCGCGCCGCCGCCGGTCTCCAGGGCGGCGTCGTGGGCGCCGTCGTCTACTGGGACTGGAACTACGGCGGTGCGTCCTGGACGATGGAGATCCCGGAAGGCTGCAAGGACAACGGGACGTGGGACTGGGGCTGGAGCGACCTCGGGAACTGGAACGACGGCATCAGTTCCCTGATCCCCGCGAACAACTGCTGGGTCGGCCTGTACTCGGACATCTACTACAACGGCACGAACCAGCTCTACACCAAGTCCACGCCGTATGTCGGCGACGCGATGAACGACCAGGCCAGCTCGATTCAGCTGACCTGATCGGCCGGGTCGGACGCGCCCCGGGGCGTGTCCGACCCGTACGAGGCCCCGGCCGCCCGCCCCCTGAAACGCGAAGCGCCTGCCCCGCTCCCTGGCCAAGGGGAAGCGGGGCAGGCACGTTTCACCGCGCCGCCGCCGGGGTCCCCGCGCGGGGCGCACCGGGACGAAAGGCGGTCAGCGGTCCTTCTGCGCGAGGCGCAGCAGGTGGTCGGCGAGGGCCTGACCGCCGACCGGGTCGCGGGAGATGAGCAGCAGCGTGTCGTCGCCCGCGATGGTGCCGAGGATGGCGTGGAGTTCCGCCTGGTCGATGGCCGACGCGAGGAACTGGGCCGCGCCCGGCGGCGTACGGAGCACCACCAGGTTGGCCGATGCCTCGGCGGAGATCAGCAGCTCGCCGGAGAGGCGGCGCATCCGCTCCTCCTTGGCGGACTCGCCGAGCGGCGCCTGCGGGGTGCGGAAACCGCCCTCGCTGGGCACCGCGTAGATCAGCTCGCCGCCGGTGTTGCGGATCTTCACCGCGCCGAGTTCGTCGAGGTCGCGGGAGAGCGTCGCCTGGGTGACGCTCAGCCCGTCGTCCGCGAGCAGCTTGGCCAGCTGGCTCTGCGAGCGCACCGGCTGCCGGTTGAGGATGTCGACGATCCTGCGGTGGCGGGCGGTGCGGGTCTGCGGGACGGCCGGCCCGCCCCCGGACTCGGTCCGGGGGTTGTCCCCGTGTTCGTGTGCCTGCGCGTCGCTCATCGTCGGTTCATTCTCCGGTTCGTCCTTCCCCGTTCACCACGTCGAGAACGCCGGGCAGGGCCCGCAGGAAGGTGTCCGCCTCCGCGTCGCCGATGATCAGCGGGGGCATGATCCGTACGACATCGGGGGCGGGCGCGTTCACCAGGAGACCGGCGTCCGAAGCCGCCTGCTGCACCTGGGGCGCGAGGGACTCCGTGAGCACGATACCCAGGAGAAGGCCCGCGCCACGGACATGGGAGACCAGCGGGTGGCCGAGACCCTCGATTCCGGCGCGCAGTTTCTCGCCGATCCGCTTGACCTCGTCGAGGGCGCTGCCGTCGGCGAGCGTGTCCAGGACGGCGAGTCCGGCGGCGCAGGCGACCGGGTTGCCGCCGAAGGTGGTGCCGTGGTGACCGGGGGTGAACAGCTCCGCGGCCGGGCCGAAGGCGACGGTCGCACCGAGCGGCAGTCCGCCGCCGAGTCCCTTGGCGAGGGTGACGATGTCGGGGTCGACGCCCTCGTGGGCCTGGTGCTCGAACCAGGTGCCGCACCGGCCGACGCCGGTCTGGACCTCGTCGAGGACGAGCAGGGTGCCGGTGGCGCGGGTGATCTCGCGGGCGGCCTTGAGGTAGCCGGGGGGCGGGACGACCACGCCGTTCTCGCCCTGGATGGGCTCGATGATCACGAGGGCGGTGTCCTCGGTGACGGCGGCGGCCAGCGCGTCCACGTCCCCGTACGGCACATGGGTGACGTCGCCGGGCAGCGGCAGGAAGGGTGCCTGCTTGCCGGGCTGGCCGGTCAGCGCGAGGGCGCCCATGGTCCGGCCGTGGAATCCGCCGGTGGTGGCGACCATGTGGCGGCGGCCGGTGAGCCGGCCGATCTTGAAGGCGGCCTCGTTGGCCTCGGCGCCGGAGTTGCAGAAGAAGACCCGGCCGTCGGTCCGGCCGAAGAGTTCCAGGAGCCGTTCGGCGAGGGCGACGGGCGGTTCGGCGACGAAGAGGTTGGAGACGTGGCCGAGGCTCTGGATCTGCCGGGTGACGGCCTCGACGACCGCCGGGTGGGCGTGGCCGAGCGCGTTGACGGCGATGCCGCCGACGAAGTCGAGGTACGCGGTGCCTTCGGCGTCCCAGACGCGGGCGCCCTCGCCGCGGACGAGCGGCAGCCGGGGCGTGCCGTAGTTGTCCATGAGGGAGCCCTGCCAGCGCCGGGTCAGGGTGGCGTTGCCGGCCGGGGTGGCGGCGGCCGCCTGGACCGATGCGCCGTCCGCCGGGGCCGGGGCCGTACCGCCGTCGGCCAGGTCGGTCAGGCCCACCAGGTCGTTCGTCTGCTCCGTACCGTTACCGTTACCGCTACCGCTACCGCTCATCACGACTCCACCGTCGTCTCGTCGGGCACGACCATCGTGCCGATGCCCTCGTCCGTGAAGATCTCCAGCAGGATCGAGTGCTGGACCCGGCCGTCGATCACCCGGGCCGTGGTGACCCCGTTGCGGACGGCGTACAGACAGCCCTCCATCTTCGGGACCATGCCGCTGGACAGCTCGGGCAGCAGCTTCTCCAGCTCGCTCGCGGTGAGGCGGCTGATGACCTCGTCGCTGTGCGGCCAGTCCTCGTAGAGGCCCTCGACGTCGGTGAGGACCATCAGCGTTTCGGCGCCCAGCGCCGCAGCGAGTGCCGCAGCCGCCGTATCAGCATTGACGTTGTAGACATGGTCGTCGTCCTGGGAGCGGGCGATGGAGGAGACGACGGGGATGCGGCCGTCGTCGAGCAGCGCCTGGATGGCGCCGGTGTCGGTGGCGGTGATCTCGCCGACCCGGCCGATGTCGACCGGTTCGCCGTCGATCACCGGCCGGTGTCGGATGGCGCTGAGGGTGTGGGCGTCCTCGCCGGTGATGCCGACGGCGAGCGGGCCGTGCTGGTTGAGCAGGCCGACGAGTTCGCGCTGGACCTGGCCGGCGAGGACCATCCGTACGATGTCCATCGCCTCGGGCGTGGTGACCCGCAGGCCCGCCTTGAACTCGCTGACCAGACCCGCCCGGTCGAGGGCGGCACTGATCTGCGGGCCGCCGCCGTGCACCACGACCGGCTTGAGGCCGGCGTGCCGCAGGAAGACGACGTCCTGGGCGAAGGCGGCCTTGAGGTCGTCGTCGATCATGGCGTTGCCGCCGAACTTGATGACGACGGTCTTGCCGTGATGGCGGGTCAGCCAGGGCAGCGCCTCGACGAGGGTCCGCGCCTTGGGCAGGGCGGTGTGCTTCCTCGTCGTATTCGTCGCGCTCGTCGTATTCGTCGCGCTCGTCGCGCTCGTCGCGCTCGTCGTACTCATGAGCTGTACGCGCTGTTCTCGTGGACGTAGTCCGCGGTCAGGTCGTTGGCCCAGATGACGGCGGAGTCCGATCCGGCGGCGAGGTCGGCGGTGATGACGACCTCCCGGTAACGCATGTCGACGAGGTCGCGGTCCTCGCCGACGGAGCCGTTCTTGCAGACCCAGACGCCGTTGATGGCGACGTTGAGCGCGTCGGGCTCGAAGGCGGCGGCGGTGGTGCCGATGGCGGAGAGGACGCGGCCCCAGTTGGGGTCCTCGCCGTGGATGGCGCACTTGAGGAGGTTGTTACGGGCGATGGTCCGGCCGACCTCGACGGCGTCGTCCTCGGAGGCGGCGTTGATCACCTCGATGCGGATGTCCTTGCTGGCGCCCTCGGCGTCGCCGATGAGCTGGCGGGCCAGGTCGGCGCACACCTCCTGGACGGCCTCGGCGAACGCGTCGGGGGCAGGGGTGACCTCGGCGGCGCCGGAGGCGAGCAGCAGCACGGTGTCGTTGGTGGACATGCAGCCGTCGGAGTCGACCCGGTCGAAGGTGAGCCGGGTGGCCTGGCGCAGCGCGGAGTCGAGGCCCTCGGCGTCGACGTCGGCGTCGGTGGTGAGGACAACGAGCATGGTGGCGAGGCCGGGGGCGAGCATGCCCGCGCCCTTGGCCATGCCGCCGACCGTCCAGCCGTCCTTCTGCACCACGCAGGTCTTGTGCACGGTGTCGGTGGTCTTGATGGCGATGGCGGCCTTCTCGCCGCCGTGCGCGGACAGTTCGGCCGCGGCCTTCTCGACGCCGGGGAGGAGCTTGTCCATCGGGAGAAGTTCGCCGATGAGGCCGGTGGAGGCGATGGCGACGTCACCGGCGCCGGTCTCGATCCCCCGGGTGGTGAGGGTCTCGGCGGCCTTCTCGGCGGTGGCGTGGGTGTCCTGGAAGCCCTGCGGTCCGGTGCAGGCGTTGGCGCCGCCGGAGTTGAGGACGACGGCGGTCACCTCGCCGTCGGCGAGGACCTGCTGGGACCAGACGACGGGGGCGGCCTTGACGCGGTTGGAGGTGAAGACTCCCGCGGCGGCGCGGCGCGGACCGGTGTTGACCACGAGGGCCAGGTCCGGGTTGCCGTTCTGCTTGATCCCGGCCGCGATGCCCGCGGCCGTGAATCCCTTCGCTGCGGTGACGCTCACTGCTCTTCTCCGTTCACTTCTCCACCCGCGCGGCGTACCGCTGCGGGCATGGTCATCGACTGCGGGCCGGGGGCCGACCGGGGCACGGGGCCGGAGGCCGGTTGGGGCACGGGGCCGGAGGCCGGCCGGGGCGCGAGGCCGGAGGCCGGCCGGGGTGCGAGGCCGCAGGGGGCCCGGTACGTGTCGCTCACGGCGCGACTCCCACCGTGGAAAGCCCGGTCTCCTCGGGGAGCCCGAGGGCGATGTTCATGCTCTGCACCGCGCCGCCGGCGGTGCCCTTGGCGAGGTTGTCGATGGCGGCGACCGCGATGATCCGATTGGCGGCCGGGTCGAGGGCGACCTGGATCTGTACGGCGTTGGAGCCGTACACCGCCGCCGTGGCCGGCCACTGCCCCTCGGGGAGCAGATGGACGAACGGCTCGTCCGCGAACGCCTTCTCATACGCGGCGCGCACGCTCTCGGCGGTGACGCCCGGCTTGGCGGTGGCCGAGCAGGTCGCGAGGATGCCGCGGGGCATCGGCGCGAGGGTGGGGGTGAAGGAGACGGTGACCCGCTCCCCCGCCGCCGCGCTGAGGTTCTGGATCATCTCGGGGGTGTGCCGGTGGCCGCCGCCGACGCCGTACGGGGACATGTTGCCCATGACCTCGCTGCCCAGCAGGTGCGGCTTGGCGGCCTTGCCCGCGCCGGAGGTGCCGGAGGCGGCGACGATCACGGCCTCGGGTTCGGCGAGCCCCTGCGCGTACGCCGGGAAGAGCGCGAGCGAGACGGCGGTCGGGTAACAGCCGGGCACCGCGATCCGGCGGGAGCCTTCGAGCGCGGCGCGCGCGCCGGGCAGCTCGGGGAGGCCGTACGGCCAGGTGCCGGCGTGCGGGGAACCGTAGAAGGTCTCCCAGTCCGCGGCGTCCTTCAGCCGGAAGTCGGCGCCCATGTCGACGACGAGGGTGTCCGGGCCGAGCTGCTCGGCGACGGCCGCGGACTGCCCGTGCGGGAGGGCGAGGAACACGACGTCGTGACCGGCCAGGTTCTCGGCCGTGGTGTCCACGAGGACGCGGTCCGCGAGCGGCAGCAGGTGCGGCTGGAGGCCACCGAGGCGCTGACCGGCGTTGGAGTGCGCGGTGAGCGCGCCGATCTCGACACCGGGGTGGGCGAGGAGCAGGCGCAGAAGCTCTCCGCCCGCGTACCCGCTCGCGCCGGCGACCGCTGCTCGTACCGTCATCGAAAACCTCCTCTAGATGGCATGACTATACGAGTCGATGCAGATTTATGCAATGCCCTTCTTCCGGTATGCGTGCCCGCCGCGCCGGCGGGACGATGGATCACAGGGGGTGCGCGGGAACAGGGGGACTCCCGGGGAAGGAACGCGAGCGGGGGCGGCCGAGCCGCCTGTGTCGACGTGCCCGGCGGAAGCGGGCGTCCGACGGCGTCCCGATCGACACCGGGGGTGAGCGGAGTCCCGATCGGCACCGGGGGTGAGCGGAATCCCGATCAGCTCCGGGTGTGAGCGGAAGGGAGTCTTCCATGAGGCCGTACACCGAAGACCCCAACACGACGATCCCGCCCCCGCACACCATGGCGAGGATGAACATCGACGTGCTCGCCTCAGGGCACTACGAGAACGTGAGCTTCAAGGACGTCATGGTTCCTTGAGATCAAAGGCCCGCCCGGCGTGCGGTTCACGGAGGGCGCCCCGAAGGTTCTGCCGCACTCCCTGGGGCCATCATCGGCCGGTGTCGGAGCGGCAGGATTCCAAGAGCCACGGCATCGGTCACGGACGCCGTCGGCCTCGGCCGCGCACAGCTCGCACGGTCGGCTCGACCCGGGCCGAACAGATCAGCGGGGCCTGTCCCGGCGATCACAGCGGGGCCGGCCTCGCAGGTGCGCGGGCATCAGGCCGAGACAGGCGTACGGGACAGGGCGGTGCGCAGCGCGAAGACGCCGAGCAGGCCGCCCGCCACGAACCGCTGAGTGGCCATCACACGGGGCCGGACGGCCAGATACCCCGACACTCGGGCCGCGCCCAGCATGATCAGAGCGTTCACGGAGATCCCCACGACGATCTGCACCCCGCCGAGTTGGAGCAGCTGCCCCCACGCCGGGCCTGCCTGCGGCTCCAGGAACTGGGGCAGGAGGGCGGCATACAGGAGAGCGATCTTAGGGTTGAGCAGGTTGGTCAGCAGCCCCATCGAGAACAGGCGGGCGTCGGAGACCGGAGCGAGGTCCCCGGCCGGGGTGAAGGGCGAGCGGCCGCCGGGCTTGAGCATGCCCCAGGCGAGGTACGCCAGGTAGGCCGCCCCGGCGAGCTTGACCACCGTGTACGCCACCGGCACGGCGGCGAACAACGCGGAGAGGCCCGCAGCCGCCGCCAGCAGGTAACACAGGAACCCCACGGCCGTCCCGCTCAGACTGACCAGCCCCGCCCTGCGCCCCTGGGTGATCGCGCGCGAGGCGAGGTGGATCATATTCGGTCCGGGAATCAGGGCCATGCCGAGTTCGATCAGGGCCACTCCCCCTGCCGCGGCCAGACTGATCACCTGTCGACTCCTGATCGTGTGGCGGGTACCCGACATCCGGTCCCCGGTCCCCGGCCCCCGAATGGGGGGGGCGGCGCCCGGCCGCGACGCATCGACCATGGCCACGCGGCTGTTCCATCTCAGGGTACGGCCCCTGCCGTTCCGTGCCTCCGCGCACCCCTCGCCCGGCCGCCTTCGCGCCCCCGTAGGCTGCGCCCCACCCAGGGGAGAGCCTGGGAAAGCGGAGAAACGGAGAAAGGGAAGACATGACAACGGGGAGTCGGGAACGGCGGTGGCGGCCCGGCCTGCGGGTGCTCACCATCGTGGCGGTGGTGCTCGGTGTCCTGGCGGGCGCCGGCTGGCTGGCGAAGCCGGTGTGGCAGCCGTGGTGGTACGCCAAGACCCTGTGCGGGGGCCACCTCTCGGGCGGTGAACTCGCCGAACTGCTGCCGGACGAACGGCTCCAGGCCGGCACGGATACCTTCGGCTCCGGGCAGGACCTGCTCACGTGCTCGGTGAGAAAGAACGACGGCCGGCACTTCGTCCTCATGGTCGAGGCACAGACGGACACGGGTGATCCGCACGGTCCACTGGACATGGAGTTCACCATCCCTGGGAGCCTGCGCTACGGCTTCCCCAAGTCCGTGCCCGGGTTCTACGGCCGGTTCGGCCCCGTGATCATTCAGGAGTGCCCGAAGCTCGGCCGTGCCGCCGACGGCCGCATGCGGCGCCTTGTCACCAAGGTGTACTCCCACGCGGTGGAGAACGACCCCTCTCCCGCGTCCCTGCGCACAGCCGTACGCATCGCCAACGGCGCCAATACCGAGCTCGGCTGCGGGGCCGACCCCCTGCCGCTGCCGGACGGCGTCGATCCCGGGCACAAGCTGCGCGTGAGCGAGACCAAGGGCACCATGTGCGAGTGGCTGACCCGGCAGACCCTGCCCGAGAGCCCGTCCGGCAAGGAGTGGCGGGTGGTCGCGCCCACCGACGCGAAGGCGCCCATCACCACCTGCTCCCTGGTCGACACCGGGACGGGCAACGCCGAGAACTTCTCGGGCTGGTACGGAGATTGGACGGACAAGCCCTTCAGCAGGATGTTCGCGGCCAACGTGCGGCTCCCCGAGGACATCCGAGAGAACGACCCCCTGCTCAGTGAGGACTTCGGGCGCGCCAAGGCCCTATGCGCCGGGGAGTCCGCCAGTTTCCTCGCCGCCGACCACACCACGAACGGCGCCGGACCGATACTGCCGATGAGTGAGGTACGGCCGCTCCTCGACGCGTTCGCGAAGGACCAGGCCAAGCGCCGGGGCTGCGCCGATCTGAGACTCCCTGGCCACACGGTGTATCCGAACGGGCGCTGAGGCTCTGGGCATCAGCCAGACCGCATGACAAAGCCCCGCCTTCATCCCGAACTCGGGGGTGGGGCGGGGCTTTTCGTGTGTCAGCGCGGGTCGGACGAGGCCGAACCCGTCGCCCTTGCGATCCCCCGGGAGCCTTCGAGCGCGGCGCGCGCCGGGCAGCTCGGGGAGGCCGTACGGCCAGGTGCCGGCGTGCGGGGAACCGTCGACATACGCTGACCTTCCTCCCACCCGCCCGAGGAGCAGCGTGCCGCCGTCCTTCGTCCACCGGATCACCAAGTACGCCCCGGCCGACCGCGACGAACGCGGTCACTACACCGGTACCGAGGAAGCGGTCAGTGACCACGGGCCGCTCGAAGCGGCGTATCCGGCGGCGATCGCCGCCTTCGCCGAAGCATCGGGCGTCGGCCGGCTGGAGATCCGCGACCCCGTCGTCGCCACCGAACCGCACTTCGGCAGGGGGCCACAGGCCGAGGGGTACGGCCTCGGCGGTCTCTTCCCGGCTGACCTCACCGGCTTCCACGACGGTGCGGAGATCTCCCTCCCGGTGGCCCTGGAGCTGGTACGGATCATGCTCCGCAAGCAGGGAGCCTGGTGCCGTCTGGAGGCGGGCGACGCGTTCACCGTCCACGTCGGATGGGACCAGTACGTGTACGTGGGCAGCGGCCGGCCCTGCGCGGACGCCGTGGTCCGCACCCGGGAACTCGGCCTCTTCCCGGAACCGGTGCCGGCCTCGCCCTACGCGGTGTCGCCGGAGGACACAGAGGTGACGGAGCCGGCCGACGAGGACTTCTGGGCGCGCGTGCGCACGGAGCTGGCCGCGCGGCGCGGACTTCTCCTTGAGGAGATGTTCGTCGGCAACGCGGAACGCTGGCACCGCCTCACCCCGGAGCGTCTCGACTCCGTGCGCGCCGGTCTCGGCCCGCGCGCCCTGCTGACCGTCTGGCCCGACCTGACCCCGGACGTCGACGCGGCCCTCACCGCGCTCCCTGAGGAAGGTTCCTCGGATTTCGTCTGGGAGACGCGGGACGGAACGATCCGCCACGCGCGCGTCGACGAGACCGACTACCCGGAGCTCGCCGCCCTGGTGGCCGGCGCGCGGGCGGCCTGTGCCCTGCCGCTGTACGTCGACGATCGCCACCCGCTGTTCCGCGCCACCCTGCCCGACAGCGACGGCGTGCTGCGCGCCCGGTGGTGACCCGGTTCCCCGCGGGGGACGCGCGAGAGTCCGGGGGTGCCCCGGGCCCGGCACGGGAAGATCGATTCCCTCCGGCCCTCACTAGGCTTACCCGCCATGACCAGCGATTTCGGATTCACCTGCGTCTGCTGCGGGGCCCGGCACCCCGAGCTGCCGATGAACTACTCGTCCCATGCCCCCGCCATCTGGGAGCCGTCCTTCGCCGACCGTGACGACTGCGTGCTCACCCCGGACCAGTGCGTGGTCCTCGCGGAGCACGGCTTCATCAAGGGTCTGATCGAGATACCGGTCATCGGCAGCGACGAGGTGTTCTCGTGGGCCGTCTGGATCTCGCTCAGCCGGGAGAACTTCTCCCGCGCCTGCGATCTGTGGGAGACGCCCGGCCGCGAGTCGGAGGAACCGTACTTCGGCTGGCTCACCACCGAGCTGCTCCCCTACTCCCCCACGACCCTCAACTTGAAGACGTACGTCCACACGCGCCCGGTCGGCAAGCGCCCCCTGGTCGAGCTCGAACCGACCGATCATCCCCTCGCCGTCGAACAGCGCACGGGCATCACCCTGGACCGGGTACGGGAGATCGCGGCGGCCGTGCTCCACCCCGAGAGGCCTGAGGGACCCGAGGGAAGCGAGGCACCCGAGGGAAGCGAGCGGCCGTGACGGCCGGCGAGCCGGTGTCGCCGATCCCCGTCGCGCCCGCCGGACTGACCCGACGGGCGCGGCACTTCGTCGAAGCGGACGGCATCCGGGTCCCCCGCCAGGACATCCGGCACCATCGCGACGCGTGGATCGAGCACGGGATCACCGCCGCCGAGTTCGACCGGGCCGTCGCCTTCCAGGACCGCTGGGGCGGGCTCGCCCTGCCGCCGGCACCGTTCTACGAGGGTGGCCCGCACGTCCTGGGCGTCGAATACCCCAGGGGATCGGCAGCCGAGGAGCACTGGTCGTTCTCGGCCGGGACCTGCCGGGTCTCCATGGGCCACGGGTTCAGGATCGGGCTCGACGGATCGTTCGGGATCGACGCCAACCACTGGGTGCCCCTGCACGCCGACGTCGACGGATGGGTGGAGTCCCTCGCGCTCGCCTCCCACGCCGGCTACTGGGCCGAGAATGTCAGGAAGATCAAGGGCACGGCCGTCGACGCACTGGACCTCGACGGCTACGAGCAGGTGCCCGAAGTACAAGGGGTGACGGACACCTGGTGGCGGGGCGAGGACAAACTCATCGCCGTCTACCGGGGCACGGCCGTCGGCTTCGACGCACCGCATTGCCTCCGAGCGCACATCTACGAGGGCCTCGACGAGTGGGGGCTCCACGGCGGCTGACCGGTGGCCGACCGGTGGCCGACCGGTGGCGTACGGGGCGGGGCCGTCGAGCACCCCTCCCCCTGCCCCCGTCAGGACAGGGGCGCGAGGACGCGGAACTCGTGACCCTCCGGGTCCTCCAGGCAGGTACCGGGGCTATCACCCTGCCCGGGGGCGAGGACAGCGGCCCCGAGGGCCCGCAGCCGGGTCACCTCCGCCGTCTGCTCCCCGCCCGGGTCCGGCAGCAGGTCGAGCCGGACGCGGTCCGGCACCGTCTTCGGGCCCGGCACGCGGAGGAATTCCAGGAACGGCCCCGTGCCGTCGGCGGCGCGCAGCCCCACGATGTCGTCGGTCGCCCGGTGGGTGGTCCAGCCCAGCGCCCCTCCCCAGAACCGGGCCATCGCCCGCGGGTCCGCGCAGTCGACGACGACGGCGGCGATCGGCCCGGTGTCCCGGTAGATCTCCCGGGGCTCCAGCACACACAGCTCGTTGCCCTCGGGATCGGCGAGGACCACCCACGGGACGCCGTCACCCTGGCCGAGGTCGACGGGGGTCGCGCCGAGGTCCCGGAGCCGGGCGACCAGTTCCGCCTGGTGGGCGGCGGAGGTGGTGGCGAGATCGAGGTGGGTACGGTTCTTCGTCGCCGTCTTGCCCCCGGGTGAGGGGAGGACTGAGATGGCGGAGACGGCGAGGGCGGCCGGGTCCGGCCCGAGCGGGCCGCCGGCGGGAGCTACGTACGTGGCCGCTCCGGCGGTGGACACGGTCCAGCCGAGCGCGTCCGCCCAGAACCGGCCGACCCTCGCGGGGTCGAGAGCCTTGATGTTCACCTGGACGGGTCGCAGCGCCATGTTCATGATCCTATGGCCCGCGTCCGACGGTCTCCGGGCCCTCGAACGCCCAACACCCGCGCACGCACGCACACCCACACACTCAGAGGAAGACCATGTACGCACTCACCGCCGTCATCGCCGACGAGGCCATGCTCCGGCGCCGCGCGGCGGAGTGGCAGCACGCCGCCGTCGTGGCGCTGCGGGAGGGCCTCGGCCTGCTGCCCGTGCCCGGTGAACTGTTCATGGAGATGTCCGGCGTCCGGCGGGAGCCGCTCGAAGACGGCCCCTCGGCGGATTCCCCCTTCCTGCACCCGCTCGGTCCGCCCCTGGAAGCATTGCTCACCGCGTGGTCGGAAGAACGGCCCGTCGCCTACGTGGAGGCCGAGTTCTTCGGCGGTGACGGCCACCCGTCGGCCGCCGTGTGGTCGGGCGGAGCACGCGCCTGGGGGCCGGTGTTCGATGATACGTTCGACGGCCTTCGTGCCGGCTGGCCGCTCAACGGCGCGCTGGCGCGTCTGGGCGTACGGTCCAACGACGGCGCGCACGACCTGTTCGACGCCGTGGGCCTCGGCGACGAACGCGGTACGGACGGCTGGCTGGCCCGCGCCCAAGCCCGAACCCGCACAAGCTAGCGCCCCCTGCCCTCCCGGCGGCCCCTGCCCCCGCCCCCCTTGATCGCCCTGTTGTCCGTATCTGTGGGACATTGATCCCGCCATACGAGGGCGGCGCCCCGGCCTCCCGGACCAGGGACGTCAGCACGGCAGCACAGCAGCACAGCACGAAAGGCGAGCGGTCATGGAATCCGGACGGCGCATCGTCTTCGTCGTGTTCGACGGCATCAAGATGCTCGATGTCATCGGCCCGGCGGAGGTGTTCGCCGAGGCCAACCTGTTCGGCGCCGACTACGCGCTCGGCTACGCCTCGCCGTCGGGAGAACCGGTCGTCACCTCCGTGGGCCTGCACCTGCCCGTCGATCTGGCGGCGGCCGACGTGACCGAGGCGGACACGGTCGTCGTCTCCGGCGGCGATGTCCTGGTCACCCGGGCCGTTCCCGCCGATCTGACCGAGGCGATCCGGGTGCTGCGGCCCCGCGCGCGGCGGCTGGTGTCGATCTGCACCGGGTCGTTCGCCCTCGCCGCCGCCGGGGTCCTGGACGGGCGGCGGGCCACCACCCACTGGCGCCACGCCCGGCTGCTCGCCCGCGCCCACCCCGGCGTCCGGGTGCAGCCCGACGCCCTGTTCGTCGAGGACGGCGGCGTCGTCACCTCGGCGGGCGTCTCCGCCGGCATCGATCTGGCCCTGGCCCTGGTGGAACAGGACCACGGCGCCGACCTGGCCCGGAACGTCGCCCGCAGCCTCGTGGTGTTCATGCAGCGCCCCGGCGGGCAGTCCCAGTTCTCGGCCCCCTTGGAGGTACGTCCGCCCCGCACCCCGGCCCTGCGTTCCGTGGTCGACCTCGTCGCGGCCCAGCCGGGGCTCCCGCACACCGTCGGCTCGCTGGCCGCCTTGATCGGCGTCAGCCCGCGCCATCTGGCGCGGATGTTCACCGCCGAGCTGGACACCACCCCGGCGCGGTTCGTCGAACAGGTCCGTCTCGACCACGCGAAAGCGCTGCTCGACTCGGGCAGCGGGGTGGCGGAGGCGGCGCGCGCCGCCGGGTTCGGGAGTTCGGAGACCATGCGCCGTACGTTCGTGGCCCGCTTGGGCGTCTCGCCGAGCGGCTACCGGGCCCGGTTCGCCACCGCCCGCCACGACGCCGACGCCGACACCGGCACCGGCACCGGCACCGGCAGCAGCGAGGACGACAGGGACAGAGACAGGAACAGGGACAGGGACGACAGCGAGGGCGGCACGGCGGCCCGCCCCCGCTGACCCCCGGCTCGCTGCGGGCCGTGCCCAGGGCGGCGAGGGCGGCGAGGGCCGTAAGGACGGCGAGGGTGGCCGAAAAACACGGGAGTTCGCCGCCGGAGCGGCATCATCGATGCTCCCGGCGCACGTCGGGAAGGCGATGACGCCCTCGGGCCCCGTCCACTCGGGCCGGCGGGCTCGGGAGGCATCTCGCGTGCGCGCAACCGTCGTACGGAAAAGGACTATGGGGAACACTCCGGTCGGCCACGAGGTGCCGTACCACTCGCAATGGGAATCCGCCGCACTCGTCCCCGACCTGCTGTCCGGCCGGGTCAAGGCCGAGGACGATCCGCTCTGGCACCTTTCGGGTGCGGAGGATCCCGCCGAATACGCCTTCTGGTCCTGGCGCGTCTGCGGCATGGCCTGTCTGCGCATGGCCCTGGAGCACTGGGGTTTCGAGACCCCGGGTCTCGTGACGCTGGCCCGGGAGTTCCTGGACGCGGGCGCGTACGTCCGCCGGGCCGACGGTGTGGACGGTCTGATCTACGCCCCGTTCGCCGAACACGCCGCGAAACGCTGGGACATCGAGACCGAGGTGCACGGACGGCTGACGGTCGAGGAGATCCCCGGCTTCCTGGACGAGGGAAAGCTCGTCATGCTGTCCGTCCATCCTTCGATCCGCGAACCGGACACCGTCCCGCCGGGGCGGGGCGGGCATCTGGTCCTCGCCGTCGGCCAGACGCCCGACCACCTGATTGTCCACAACCCCTCGGGGTTTCCCGGTGTCTCCCAGCGTTCCGCCGAGGTGCCGTGGGAGGCCCTGCCCCGGTTCTTCGCGGGGCGGGGCGTGACCCTGGGGATCGGCGGGTCGTGACCCCGGGGAGCGGCGGCAGGTAGCCGGCGGGCCCGGGTGAGGTCCGGATGTCCGGATCTGTGGGGTGCCCGGCAGTTTGGGCAGTGGGGCGGACGGTGACCTGGAAGGACTCTGGAAGCAGTCCACTCCACACCCGACCAAGGAGGCCCCCCATGGCGGAGAACATCGCGGGGATCGTCATTCCCGACACCCAGCTGATCCGCGAGGCCACCGCCCTCGTCCTCGACGCCGCCGACGAGACGCTCTTCCATCACTCGCGTCGCGTCTTCCTCTGGGGATCGCTGAAGGCGGCCGCGCGCGGACTCGACGTCGACCCCGAGCTCGCGTACGTCGGCGGCCTCTTCCACGACCTCGGCCTGACCCCGGCCTACGCCTCCAGGGACCGGCGCTTCGAACTCGACGGCGCCGAGGCCGCCCGCACGTTCCTGCTCGACCACGGCCGCACCGAGCAGGAGGCCGGCGACGTCTGGCTGGCCATCGCGCTGCACACGACCCCCGAGATCCCGCTCCACCTGGCACCCGAGGTCGCCGTGGTGACCCTCGGCGTCGAGACCGACGTCCTCGGCCTCGACCTCGCCGAGATCACCGAGCGGCAGCGGGCCGAGGTCGTCGCCGCGCACCCGCGCCCCGACTTCAAGAACCGCATCCTGAGGGCCTTCTACGAGGGCATGGCCGACCGTCCCGACACCACCTTCGGCACCATGAACGACGACGTACTGGCCCACTTCGACCCGTCGTTCAGCCGGAAGGACTTCGTCGAGATCATCCGGAACAACCCCTGGCCGGAGTGACGCGGATACGGAGGCTACGGAGGCTCCGCTAGACGGCGTCGAGGCCGCCGGCCTTGAGGTCCGTGACGAAGAGCGCGAAGGCGGGGGCGGAGACGTCGAGGACGGGTCCGGTGAGGTTCTTCGAGTCACGGACGGGGACAGTGCCGGAAGCGGCGACGAGGTTGGTGGCGACTTCGACGCAGGCGCCGCCGGTGTTGCTGTAGGAGGACTTGAACCAGCAGGGGGACTCGGTCGCCATCGGGGCCCTTTCGTACGGGGAATCGCAGAGGGTGAAGCCTGCCTTGGGGCGGGTCAGACGAGATCGAACCCGGCGCCCTTGACGCCCGCCACAAAGAGCGCGAAGGCGGGGGCCGAGACGTTGAGAACGGGTCCGGTGAGGTTCTTCGAGTCACGGACAGGGACGATGCCGGGCGAGGCAACGAGGTTGATGGCGACTTCGACGCAGTTGCCACCGGTGTTGCTGTAGGAGGACTTGAACCACTGCGAGTGCTCAGTCGTCATCGGGATCCCTTTCATACGGGGGCGAAGGAGATGAAGCCCTGCCTTGGGGCGGGCGGGTCAGACGAGATCGAACCCGTCACCCTTCACGCCCACCACAAACAGCGCAAAGGCAGGGGCCGAGACGTCGAGAACGGGCCCGGCAGGGTTCTTCGAGTCACGGACGGGGACGATGCCGTGGGTGGCGACGAGGTTGGCGGCAACCTCGACGCAAGCGCCGCCGTTGTCGCTGTAGGAGGACTTGAACCACTGCGGGTGCTCAGTCGTCACGGGTAGCCCTTTCGTACGGGGAGCCGAAGGAGGTGAAGCCCTGCCTTGGGGCGGGTCAGACGAGATCGAACCCGTCACCCTTCACGCCCACCACAAACAGCGCAAAGGCAGGGGCGGAGACATCGAGGACGGGCCCGGCGAGGTCCTTCGAGTCACGGACAGGGACGATGCCGCGCGAGGCAACGAAGTCGCCGGAGACTTCGACGCAGTTACCACCGTTGTTGCTGTACGAAGACTTGAACCAGTGACGGGGTTCGGTCGTCATGCGGGGCCCTTTCGTACGGAGAGTCGAAGGGGTGCTGCCCGCACGGTACGCCGCGACGAGGGCATCGACCAGACCGCATGACGAAGCCCCGCCTTCATCCCGAACTCGGGGGTGGGGCGGGGCTTTCGTGTGTCAGCGCGGGTCAGACGAGGTCGAACCCGTCGCCCTTGACGCCCGCCACGAAGGACGCGAACGCCGAGGAGGAGACATCGAGCACCGGACCGGTGAGGTCCTTCGAGTCACGGACGGGGACGATGCCGGAAGCGGCCACGAGATTGGTGGCAACCTCCACGCAAGCGCCACCGGTGTCGCTGTAGGAGGACTTGAACCACTGCGGAGTCTCGGTCGTCACTGGTAGCCCTTTCGCACCTCATGAATCATGGCAACCGACGCCGCCGGGGAGAGGGCTTCGGCCTGCAAGTGATGGTAGGCCGTCAACAGAGGCCACACTGCCACCGAGTCGCGCTCGAAGTACCCTCGGGTCTGCGACTCCGCGTAGGCGATCACGGTCATGTCCGACAGTGTCAGCAGGTAGAGCGGCAGATAGAGCGCACGTCGCTCTCCTATGTCGAACGAGGCGATCTGGAGCACAGTGTTCGGCTGCTCGGCGAACTCCAGCAGCCGATCGAGCTGTGCGCCCATGGTTCCGGGGCCACCCACCCGCCTGAGGATGCAGCTTTCGTCCATGACGACCATCACCGTCGGCGGGTGAGGACGCACGAGCGTGGTCTGCCGTTCGATGAGGAACTCGACCAGCTCATCCGCTTGCTCCTGCGTCATGGCGCCCCGCCGCACCTTGCTGTCCGCCAGGCACTGGGCGTACTCGGGCGTCTGGAGCAAGCCCGGGATGATCCCGGTGTCGAACACGCGGAGCTCCGCAGCCCGTCCCTCGTGCTCCAAGTACTCGGGATAGCCCTCCAGAAGCGCCCCGTGCGTCATCTCGCGCCATTCACGCTCGAACGAGTCGCCGGCCTCAAGCGCCAGGTCGACCCGCTTGGAGAAGCGCAAGGTTGGGAGCTTGCGCGCATTTTCCACTTGCGAAATATGCGTCCCCGAATATTCCGCCTGGACACCCAACTCGACCTGGGACAGCCCTCTCTCCTCTCGCAGCCTGCGCAAACGCGCGCCGTAGGCGGCTTGTGGTGAGGCGTCCGGGTCAAGGTCTCGCCGATTTACCAACTTCCTTTCCCCTCTTGAGACGTTGCGAGCCCTTCCGACTCTAAGTCACTCTGGCGACGCCTCGTAGTGAATCCACTACAGAAAGGAACGGGTGATGGCCGAACACACGCCCCAAACAAGCCCACAGCCTGCGACGATGCCCCC
>NZ_JBEYZX010000055.1:0-40866 GCF_040646255.1 Streptomyces sp. NPDC046203
TTCTACACGGTGATGGCCGTCACCGACCCGGAGAAGCGGTCGAAGGGCATCAGCGCCTTCGTCGTGGAGAAGTCGGATGAGGGTGTGTCGTTCGGTGCGCCGGAGAAGAAGCTCGGGATCAAGGGCTCTCCGACCCGTGAGGTCTACTTCGACAACGTGCGGATCCCGGCCGACCGGATGATCGGTGCGGAGGGCACCGGGTTCGCCACCGCGATGAAGACCCTGGACCACACCCGTATCACCATCGCCGCGCAGGCCCTCGGTATCGCGCAGGGTGCGCTCGACTACGCCAAGGGCTACGTCAAGGAGCGCAAGCAGTTCGGCAAGCCGATCGCCGACTTCCAGGGCGTGCAGTTCATGCTCGCCGACATGGCCATGAAGCTGGAGGCCGCGCGCCAGCTCACCTACGCGGCCGCCGCGAAGTCGGAGCGGGTCGAGGGCGACCTCACCTTCTTCGGTGCGGCGGCGAAGTGCTTCGCGTCCGATGTCGCGATGGAGGTCACCACCGACGCCGTGCAGCTCCTGGGCGGTTACGGCTACACCCGTGACTACCCCGTCGAGCGCATGATGCGCGATGCCAAGATCACCCAGATCTACGAAGGCACCAACCAGGTCCAGCGCATCGTCATGGCCCGCAACCTCCCGTAGGCAGGGACTCACGCGGTCACGCGGTCACGCGGATACGCAGGAGCCCCCGGCACCGTACGGCGCCGGGGGCTCCTGCGTGTGTCGTCGGATCAGAGAGGTCAGCGGTCGGAGGTGACCGTCACCGGCTCGTCGTTCTGGATCTCCTTGACCAGCTGCTTCACCTTGGGCATGTCCCAGCGCAGCGAGTTCTGCGGGGCGGTGCCGCTCAGCGGCATGTTCATCGACTTGCCGTCGCCGCCGTTGATGCCCTTCATGGCGAAGAACATCTTGCCCAGGTCGTACAGGGACATGTCCTTGTCGACGATGAGGGTGTCCAGACCCGCGCCCAGCGTCGGGTACAGCTTGAACGGGTTGATGATCGTGCCCGGAGTCGCTGCCTGGTTGGCGAGCGCGGACAGGAACTTCTGCTGGTTCTTCGTCCGCTGGAGGTCGGACTGGGCGAACGCGTAACGGGTCCGGACGAAGGCCAGGGCCTGCTCGCCGTTGAGGGTCTGGGTGCCGGACTGGAAGTCGGCGCCGGACTTCTTGTCCTTGAAGCCCTTCTCGATGTTCAGCTCGACACCGCCGAGCGCGTCCACGATGTTCGCGAAGCCGGCGAAGCCGATCTCCGCGTAGTGGTCGATGCGCAGACCGGTGTTGAACTCGACCGTGCGGACGAGCAGTTCGGCGCCGTCCATCGCGTACGCCGCGTTCAGCTTGGAGCCGCCGCGCTCGCCGTACTTCTTGCCGGACTCCGAGCCCACGAACGACGGGATCGTCACCCACGAGTCACGGGGCAGCGAGACCATCGTGTTCCCGCTGGAGCAGGACGCGAGGATCATCATCGAGTCGGTCCGCTTGCCCTCGGCGGAGCCGGTGTGCAGCTTCTTCTTGTCCTCGGCCGTCATGCCCTCGCGGCTGTCGGAGCCGACGATCAGATACGTCGTGCAGGCGCCCTCCGCCGGGCGCTCGATGACCTTGGCCAGATCGACCTCGTTGCGCATCCGGGAACTGGCCCAGGCGTACGTACCGGCGCTCCAGCCGACGATCACGACGAGCGCCACGATCGAGCCGACCTTGATGCGCTTGCGCCAGTCCGGCGCGGGGCCCGGCCGGCCGCCGCCCGCGCCCGCCGGACGCGGGTCGTACTGCGGCGGGATGGTTCCGTGCCCGCCGCCGCGGTTGCCCCCGTGGCCGCCACCGGCCTGCGGGCCGCCGGGGTTGCCGCCGTAGACCTGTCCGTTGTTGTAACCGGAGTCGTATCCGGTGCCGCGCGCGTCGGTGTAGCTCTGCGGGCGCCCCTGGTCGTAACCCTGGCCGTAGCCCTGCTGGTGCCCCTGGCCGTACGCCGGGCCCTGCCCTCGGCCGCCCTGCTGCTGCGGCGGGACCTGGGAGCGCTGGACATGGCGCATCCGGCGGGCCCCCTCGGGCTGTCCGCTCGCGCCGCCGCGTCCGTATCCGCGGTCTTCGCTCCGCCCGTCGGGCCAGTCATTCATACGGTAAGTCTGCCGTCTGCCCGGCCCGCCCCGACAGGGCGGGTGCGGGATCGGGAACCCGCTGTTGCCAAGCTGATGCAAAACAGGGGTGTGTCGCGGCGGGGCATAAGGTAGAGGGCATGACAGATCAGGGCGACATCCCCGGCAAGCCGACCTCGGCTTCCCGTACCACTCTCAGCCACATCATGACGGCGCACGACACCAACCTCCTGGGCACGGTGCACGGCGGCGTGATCATGAAGCTGGTGGACGACGCGGCGGGAGCGGTCGCGGGCCGGCACTCGGGCGGTCCGGCCGTCACCGCCTCCATGGACGAGATGGCTTTCCTGGAGCCGGTCCGGGTCGGTGACCTGCTGCATGTGAAGGCCCAGGTCAACTGGACCGGCCGGTCCTCGATGGAGGTCGGCGTCCGGGTCATGGCCGAGCGCTGGAACGAGTCCACGCCCGCCACCCAGGTCGGCACCGCCTACCTCGTGTTCGCCGCCGTCGACGGCGACGGCAAGCCCCGCCCGGTCCCGCCGGTGATCCCGGAGACCGAGCGCGACAAGCGCCGCTACCAGGAAGCCCAGATCCGCCGCACCCACCGCCTGGCCCGCCGCCGCGCCATCAAGGACCTCCGCGAGCAGCGCGCGGCCGACGGCCTGGAGGACTGAGGCCCCCTTTTTTTATGCCTCGGTTCCCCTCCGGGGCGCCGGTGTCGGACTCACAGCACCGATCGTGCTCGGCCCACTCGTTCCTCGCGGGCCTGTGCGCGTTCGGCACTGTTCCCCCGACGCAGCCCGCTCCAAGACGACTTCCTGCTACCGGGCTGCCCCTCGGCTCTTTCCGGTAGAAGCATTCGACTGCGCGCCTGCGGTCTCGGGGCACGCCGTTCGGGGCGGCGGCCCGGCGGTCAAGGGAGGCGATCCGTCGAACTGCCGACGGCTGGTCGGCGCAGGCCGTAGACCGGATACGACACGGTGCCGTCCTTGCCGTCCTTGCCGAACAGGTCGACGGTGCCGGCTGGTGTGAAGCCGACCTTCGCGAGAACCCTGCCCGAGGCGGGATTCTCGGGGTGGTGCTTGGCCTCCAGGCGTTCCAGGCCGGCACCGGTGCCGGCACCGGTGAACGCGAAGGCGACGACCAGATGTGCGGCCTCGGTGGCGTAGCCATGTCCCCAGGTGTCCTCGCGGAGGATGTAGCTCAGGGTGCCGGTGCCCCGTTCGCGGACGCTGAGGGAGATGAGACCGACGAGGTCCTGGGCGTGGACGATGCCGAAGTCCCAACGGCTGCGGGATGTTTCGCCCGCTGCGGCAACGGCTCGACTGACGCGCTCGCGCGCGCGTTCGATGGTGAACGGACGGGCGTGGGTGAAGCGGACGGACGCCCCGCTGTATATACGTCGGACGGCAGGGATGTCGGCCGGGGTCAGCTCCCGGAGTGTGATCACCTGCCGGCGAGCATGTCGGCGACGGCAGCGGCCGTCGGCCGGTCTTCCGGGGCGGGCGCCAGGCAGGCGGTGACCGCGGCCTCGAACTGCGGGAACGACCACGGCCGGAACTCGGCGAGGGAGAGCGTTGTGCCCTTGGCGATGGCCCGCAGTTTCTCGGACCGGGCAACGTCGTCCTCGTAGGCGACAGGGGTGTATCCGGTCCAGCACCAGAACAGGGACGCGCCCAGGCCCCAGACATCGGCAGGCGGCCGGGCCTGAATGTGGGTGTCGGTGGGAGTGGCCAGGACGGCGGCGGCGATTTCCGGGGCGGTCGTGTGCGTAAGGGCGCCCCGGTACGGGAGGCGAGGAACATCGTCGGGGCCGCAGGCGAGGGCGTAGTCGACGAGTTCGGCTCGGCCGTCCCTTACGAGGGTGTTCATGGGCTGGATGTCGGCGTGGGCCCAGCCGGCGGCGTGCATCCGGGCGAGGCTGTCGGCCCAGGTGCGGGCGATCCGGAGAAGCCAGGGACGGACTGCGGGCCGGTCGCCTTCGGGGCCGCGGGCGAGGGCGAGCGTGCGCCACAGTGGAGTGCCGTCGATCCAGCGGACGGCGAGCCATCGGCCGCGGGTCCATGTGCCGGCGTCGATCCTGTATCCCGGGCCGAGGGCGCCAGTGGCGATGAGGCGGGTGACATGGTCGTCCTCCTGGGCGATCTCGGCGGCCTTGTCGCGGGCGGACTCGTCATCGGGGTTGTTCGCCTTGACGGCTGCGGCGCCGCGCGGGCCGCTGACCTTCCAGGCCCGCGAGCCTCGGCGGTCGCTCAGGAGGCGGGCCGTGCAGGGGCGGCCGACGTGGTTCTGGAGGAGGCTGAGGGCTTCGCTCGGGGGAGGTGGCGCTTCGACCATCGGCGGATCTCCTGCCAGTCGTAGGAAAGGTGCTGGTAGACGTCGCGGCCGTCGTCCTCGCCCGCCGCGAGTGCGGCGGCCAGTTCGGGCGTGGAGCGGAGGAACCGCGGGTCGCGTCCGCGTATGGCAGCCCGCACGGGGAGGAACGAGACCGGGGCTGCGGGGCTGCGCTCGCCGGACCGCGTGAGCTCCTCCTCCCCCGCGTAGAACTTGCCGAACATGATCCCGATCGGCCCGTACAGGTGCCTGAGGGCCCAGTACGGCCAGGTCATCAGGTCGCGGTGCCGGGCGCCCTGGGCATCACCCAGGAGGACGATGTTCTCGCAGAGCAAGGTGCCGTGTGGCCGCCGGATCAGGGGACGGAGCCGTTCGGCGGCCTGTGCGCCCGCGTGAAAGAGTTCGGCCTCGACAGCCTCGGCCTCGCCGTCGACACGGTAGACGGTCCACGTGGTGAAGCCGTGCTGGAGCGAGGCGGCCAGATACGGGCAGTGGGCCGTCATTCGCTGGGTGTACGCGGCGATGTCCACCGTGGTCGGCGTGGCGGTGCCGGCCTCGACGAGGCGGAGCGCCCCGGCGGTCGGCCGGGACGCTCCGTCGATGCGGGTGAGGGTCACCGCGTGGCCGGAGCGGCTTCGTCGTCCCCGTCACCGTCGCCGCCGGCCGGGGAGCAGTCCCACTCGGCCACGACGGCACCGGTCTCGCGGTAGCGGGCGAGCGCGGCCTCGTCGAGGATGCCCTTGGCGTCGGTGAACCAGATCTCGGGCAGCGCTCCGTACGCTTCCTCGTACGCGGCCACCCACGTGATCGGGCCGAAGCCCTTCACCTCGCGGTGACCCAGGACGGTCCCGGCGTGCTCGACGCTGAACGCGGTGTAGCCGGGGGTGCCGAGCAGCTTGTGCCACTCGGCGTCCACGGCCGGGGAGAACATCTCGGCGGGGGCCTCGCCCTTGTCGAATCGCTGCCGGGCGACGGCCAGGAAGCGGCCGAGTTCCCGGCGTTCGACGGTGGTCGTGCTCATGGTGGTGTTCCTCTCGACAGGAGGTCGGCGGGCCGCGGTGCGACGTGCGGACGCGAGGCGACCCGCCGCTTCGGCGGCTGCCCGGGGTCCTTCGGCCTCGGGTGGCAACTGCCAAGCTAGGAACACACCGTGCGTGGGCTCAATCAAGTTGCCGGTTCTTGCCCGCATTCACCTGAGGGAATCGATCGCCTTCAGCATCAGGGTGCGGGCCGCGGCACCGTGGACGGCCATGGACGCCAGTTGGGCGAAGGTGCGCTTGTAGTCGGCGATCTCGCTCGGCTGGGTGATCCGCAGGTAGCCGGAGGTCAGCTCGACGGCCACTTCGGCCTTGTCGAACATGTAGAAGTCCTCCGCGGGCAGTGAGGGGCGGCCGATGCACATGGGGATGATGCCCACGCTGACGTACGGCCTGGTGCTGACCGAGATCAGGCGGTCAAGCTGTGCGGCCATCTCCTCCGCGTTGCACACCGCTGCCCGCAGGACGTACTCCTCGATCAGCAGCCCGAACTCGTGACGCCCGGAGAACAGGGCCTGCTGCCGCTCCACTCGGGCCTGCACGGCCTGGTCCACGTCGTTCACGACGACGTCTCGGTCATGCTGGATGGAGCGCAGCACCGCGGTGGTGTACTCGCGGGTCTGCACCATGCCGGGCAGCACCCTGCTCGCGTAGACCCGGAACAGGCGGGTTCGCTCGTAGAGCGCGGTTACGGAGTCCTGCGCGGCCCGGAGCCCCGCACGCTCCATCTGCCGCCATTCGGTGTACATCGACTCGACGGCCCGGGCGGCGGCGATCAGGTCGGGGATCCGGTCCTCGGCCCCGCACGCGACGCACCAGCTTCTGATGTCGGCCTCGGACGCAGGCCGCGCCGCGCTTTGGATGCGGCTGGTCTTGGAGGCTCCCCAACCGCACTGGACAGACAGCTCCTCCCCCGAAAGTCCCGCATCTTTCCGGATGTTGGTCAGACGGTGGGCAAGGGCCTTGCGCGCCTCGGCGACGCTGGACGATGACGATGGAGACGACATGCGGATTGTCCGGTGAGGTGGACTGAGATCTGGACGGGCGATGAAGACCTTGCTCCGATCGTTCGGCTCGCACCTGAGGAAGGGGAAATACCGGTCCATCCGAAGCGGTGCGAGCCGGGCGTGACTTCAAGGTTTTCAGGTCACTTCTAGACCGCGTACTTCTCGTGCGGGATGGCCCGGTCCCAGACAGCCTCGAACGCCGTGACGGCCATCTTCACCGTGTCCGGGGCTTCCGTGAACTCGTGGCCTGCCCATTCGCCGGCGCCCGTGAACCAGTGGAACAGCACGAGGCGGTCATCGATCAACCACAGGTCATTGCCCGGCAGAGCCAGATCGGACGCGAGCCGACGCGGCAGCCAACGAACGGACTCGCCGGCAGCGACGTTGTGTGAGCCGGTCAGGGAGTGTTCCCAGCGGATGTAGTCGGTCACCGGCTCCGAGACCACCCGCGCCCGGCGCACCGCCACCCCGCGAGCGACGGTCCCTTCCACGAGGGAGCGCCACTCTCCATACGCGCTGGGCAAGCCGATCTCGCGACCCTCTCGCCAAGCCGCGAAGGCATCGTCCTCCATATAGGAGTCACGCATCTCCAGGTGGACCGCCGAGCGTTCAGCGCTCCTCAGCAACGCTCCGAAGTCCGGCACGTCGTTCTGCGGCATCGCACGCCTCCTTCAGGAACGGGATCATCCGGGACGGGATGCGTACCACGCCCTCGTGATCAGGCACGCCGACGCGATCACCGGGCACCCATTCCGTCTCGTCGATCTCGACCATCATCTCGGAGTCCGGTAGCCAGCCCTGGATGACGATCTCATCCTTCTCGTCCTCGAACCACACCGTCGGAGAGCCTCCATTGGGTGAGTTCGGATCCTTTCCGACGAACTTTAGAGCCACGATTCCCTCCCACAGCAAGCCAGTTGGCAATCCTTGCGCACGCTCCCCCTGCGGGAGGCAGCGGTCAAGACCGAGCGGCGTGATTGGCTCGATCAGCGCCTCTGGTCCGCCGAGGCCCGCCACCCTGACGCCCACCCCGCAGGGGCCGGGGCCAAGGAGCGCTCCGGCTTTCGCTACGCCGCAGGTCGGACAGGTGTGGGCACCGGGTGGTCGGGCCGGTCGAGCCAGGGCGTGTGCGTTCCGTCGGCGGCGACCGTCAGCCCGAAGCGTTCCGGTCCCGGTCGGCCCGCTTCCCGCCACCAGGTGTACGCCGTCTCCACCTCGCTCCAGAGCCGGCGCGGGCCGTGTTCCCACACCGTGAACCGTTCGCGGGTCCGGCCGTCCCAGTCGACCGCGGCCCAGGACGTGGCGTCCGTGGTGGCCAGCCAGAGCCGTGAGGCGACACCGTCCACGCCGGGGTCGTCGTGCCAGGCATGCCATACGTCTCGCGTCCGGAGCCCGACGGCGAACCGGGCCGCCCAGTCGTCCCCCGCGACCGCCCAGGGAGAGAGGTCGGTCGCGGACTCGTCGGGGACGTGTTCGTCCCGCACCACGTCCCGGAAGATCCGCAGGTCGGTGCGCTGATTGCGCATCAGCATGAACGCGGAGTGCGGGTGGAACCGGCCCGAGGCCGGACCTCCGGGTTCCACGACCAGGCGCACCAGCCCGTAGCAGGCCCACGGGGTCTCCCACGGCGTGAGGATCACCCCGCCCGGGCGGGTCTGCTCCAGCCAGGCGCGGGGCACTTGGCGCACGGAGCAGGTGGCGATGATCCGGTCGTACGGTGCGGACGCCGGGTGGCCGGCCGCGCCGTCCCCGTCGATCGCCCTCGGCTCCAGACCCGTGTGTTTCAGGTTCAGCGCGGCCTGTGCGGCGAGAGCGGGATCCACCTCGATCGTCGTCACGTTCCCGGCGCCCACGCGGTGGGCGAGGAGACCGGCGTTCCAACCGGTTCCGGTGCCCACTTCGAGCACCCGGTGCCCGGTCCGTACGTCCAGCATGCCGAGCATGCGGAACACGATCGAGGGTGCCGACGCCGACGACGAAGGCCACGGGTCACCCTCGCCGGGGTCGCGGCCGTCGTTGACCTGCGTCACCACCGAGCCGTCCGCGTAGGCCGCGCTCAGCCATCCACCGGGGTCGGTGTTCCGGTCGCACACGTCCAGCGCGGCACCGAGCCACACCCGATCCGGCAGGAACCGGTGCCGGGGCACCGCCCAGAAGGCTTCCTCCCAGGCGGGGGCCAACGGCTCCCCGAGATCCGCTGTCACCGCGCCGAGCAGACCACGCTTCGCGGTCTGCTCGGCCACCACCTCGCGATCCGTCACCTCGTCCTCACTTGCTCTTCTTGTGCTTCGGCTCGGGCTGGGGCATCTTCGAGTCCGACGACGGCTTGGCGGTCCCCGGATCCTTGTCCCCCGCGTGCTTCCCGTCGCCGCCGCTGCCACCCTTGCCTGTTCCCCATCCCATGGGTGCTCCCTTGTGGTTGCCGTTGTCAACGAAGGTGGTGCGATCAGTCCTCATGACCGATGCGCTTCGCGATCATCACGTCTGTCGTAAGGACGGAGGAACCTCCTCCAAACCCCACTTCGGGACGTCCCCTGTCCGGTAGAACGTCCCTGGGGCCGTCCCGAGGAGCAGGGGGAGACGCGTGCCGAACGAGAGACTGCGTGCCGTGATGGCGGATGGAGGCTGGACGTACTCCAGCCTCGCGGAGAAGGTCGACGTGGACCCCAAGTCCGTTGAACGATGGGTCAATCTCGGCCGCACGCCACGTCGCGGCACAGCCATGCGGGTGGCAGAGGCCCTGGGGGAGGACATGCACGCACTCTGGCCGGCACTCCGGCCGGTGCGTGCCGAACGAGCGGGTAGTACGGAACTCGTGGCGCTCTACGCGCAGAGGGCGGACACCCCCGTGTCGACGTTCGTCGACATGCTGGACCAAGCGCGTGAGCGAATCGATGTGCTGGTGTACGCCGCCCTCTTCCTGCACGAGACGTATCCCCGGCTCAACGATCTCTTGAGCAAGCGCGCCGCGGCGGGCTGCGCGATCCGGATCGCGGTGGGTGACGCCGGGAGCGAGAACGTCCGGGCGCGCGGCCGGGAGGAGAAGTTCGGCCACGGCATCGAGTCCCGCTGCCGGCTGGCACTCATGCATTACCGACCCCTGATCGGCGTGCCCGGCATCGACGTCCGGACCCACGGGACGACTCTCTACAACTCGCTCTACCGGGCCGATGACCACATGCTGGTCAACGCCCACGTCTGGGGGGTCACCGCGTACGGGGCCCCGGTGTGGCATCTTCGGCGAAGCGGTGACGGCGGCATGTTCGACACCTACGCCGAGAGCTTCGACGCGGTGTGGTCCACGGCGACGCCCGTACCGCACGAGGAGTGACCCATGGCACGGACCGAGTACTACGACGACCCGAACGCGCCCCGGCCGAACAGCATGGTCGTCGCGGCGTCGGCCGTCGTCACCGACGAGCGGGGGCGCATCCTGCTCCAGCGGCGGCGCGACAACGACCTGTGGGCGCTCCCCGGCGGGGGCATGGATCTCACCGACTCGCTTCCCGGCACGGCCGTCCGTGAGGTCAAGGAGGAGACCGGCCTGGACGTGGAGATCACGGGCCTGGTCGGTACGTACACGGACCCGCGGCACGTCATCGCCTACACGGACGGCGAGGTGCGCCGGCAGTTCAACGTCTGCTTCACCGCGCGGATCACCGGCGGAGAACTGGCGATCTCGGACGAGTCGACGGAACTCCGGTTCGTCGCGCCGGATGAGCTGGACGGGCTGCCGATGCACCACACGCAGCTCCTCCGGCTCCGCCACTTCCTGGAAGGGCGCGAGCGGCCCTATCTCGGCTGAACCCGCCGGTGCCAGGCCGGTGTTCCGGGCGGTGGTGAGCTGAAGCGGCGGCCCGTTCTCCCCGTCCGCCGCGTTCAGCGTCAGCGCCATTCGCGGGCCCAGGCCCCAGCCGGCCGAGCCGAGGGTCACGAGGGCCGGTCGATCCGCAGGATCTCCGCCCACACGAACTTTCCGAACGGCCGGTCCTCGCAGCCCCACATCCCCATGCACAGCGCGTCGAGGATGAACAGGCCGCGTCCACGCGTGCTTTCGTCGGACACGGGCCGGTGCGAAGGGTACCGACGCACGGGGTCGTGCACCTCCACGCGCGTTCGCCTGTCGTCGCTGTGGAGGACGACCTGGATCTGGTCGCCCGGCTCGGTGCCGTACCGGTACGCGTTGGTGACCAGCTCGCTCGTCACGAGAACGACGTCGTCGAGGTGCGGCGCCGGAGCTTGTGGCGAGTTGTAGCCAAGGAATTCTCGAGCGAACGCGCGCGCATGCGCCGCGACTTGAGGGTCGCTCGCCAGCAGCAAGGTGGACGGAGGGCCGTCAGGAGGCGGGCAGAGAGCCACGGGAACGGCTGGTGGAAGGTCGATCATGCGGATTCCTCACGGGCAAGTGCCCCGCACTGCCGACGACTTGGGTAAGGGGAGCGCGGCAAACGCGGGCAGAATGATCGCTCACGGAGAGTGCATGTCCACAGTGCACGGCGTGACGAGAGCTGTGCAAGACTTCATGGCGTTGTACCGCTCAGAAGGTGTCGAACGGATGTCCTGCACTGCGCGGCGAGTGCCGGACGGCTTTCATCGTGAGGGGCAAAAGTCCTTCATACTGAGGACACGGCAAAGGAGTTGGGATGGCTGACGGCCCGACCGGATCGACAGTTCCGCGTCGTCAACTGGGACGGAATCTCCGAGATCTACGCAACCGAGCGCGCCTGACCGTGCGCGCGGCGGCGAAGAAACTGGAGTGGTCCGAGGCGAAGATGTGGCGCATCGAGACGGGTCAGACTCCCTTGCGGAGCCTGGACGTCCAGGCGATGTGTCTGGTGTACGGCGCGCCGGCGGATCTCACCGAGGCCCTGATGGGGCTCGCGAAGGAGACCAAGGCGCGGGGATGGTGGCACGCCTACGGTGACGTGATCCCGGATGGGTTCGATGTCTACGTGGGACTCGAAGAAGCCGCCGAATCTCTGTCGTTGTACGAGAGCGACCTCGTTCACGGGCTGCTGCAGACGGATGGGTACGCGCGCGAGGTCATCCGTACGCACATCCGTGGGATCAGTGAAGCGGAACTCGATGGGCGTGTGCGGCTGCGCATCGAGCGGCAGGCACTTCTGACCCGAGCCACCGACCCGACGGTGTTGCGGGTCGCGCTGGGCGAGGCGGTGCTACGGCGTCCCGTCGGCGGTCCCGAGGTGATGATGCGGCAGCTCGCCCACCTGGCCTACGTCGCAGGGCTGCCGAACATCTCGATTCGAGTCACGCCGCTTGCTGCCGGTCTGCACTCGGGAGTCGTCACGGGCTCCTTCGTGATCCTCCGGTTCCCGTTGACCGGTGACGGGACGGCCACTGAGCCGCCGACGGTCTACGCGGACGGGTACACCGGCGGCCTGTACCTGGACAAGGACCGGGAGGTGCAACAGTACGACGCGGCCTTCACCGACATCTGGGAAGCATCGCTCGATGAGCAGGCGTCGCTGCGCCTGATCTCTGAAGTGGCTGGGAGTTATGGAAAAGGTTGAGAACGCCGAGTGGTTCAAGTCGAGCCACAGCAACGGAAACGGCTCCTGTGTCGAGGTGGCGCACCTCGGCGGCGCTGTTGCCATGCGGGACAGCAAGGTGGAGTCTGGGCCCGTCGTGACCTGTGGGGTTGAAGGATGGCGCGCATTCATCGGAAGTGTGGTTGAGCGCGGTCTGTAAGCGTCGCTGCGCCTGATCTCTGAGGTGGCTGGGAGTTATGGAAAAGGTTGAGAACGCCGAGTGGTTCAAGTCGAGCCACAGCAACGGAAACGGTCAGTGCGTCGAGGTGGCCCACCTCGACGGCGAGATCGCCATGCGGGACAGCAAGGTCGACGCCGGGCCCGTCGTGACCTGTGCGCTCGACGGCTGGCGCGCCTTCATCGACGGCGTGGCCCACGGCGGGCTCTAGGCCCGTACGCACGCGCCCCCGAGCGGCCCCAAGCCACTCGGGGGCGCGTCGCGTTCTACGGACACACCACCTGGTCCCCGCGCACCGCCTCCGACGCCCCCGTTCCCGCACCCGACGATCCCGCCCCCTGCCCCGCCCCCACTTCCGGCGTCCGCGTCCGCACCGGAGTCACGCCCTTGTAATCCGCGCCGACCGTCACCTGGAGCGTGGCGCCCTGGCCCGCGACGGGTTGCAGGGTGGCGCCGGGGAGGGCGGCGGCGAGGGTGCGGGCGGAGCGGTCCCAGTGCGGGTCGAAGGCGACGACCGTGCCTGCCTGGTTGTGGGTGCTCTGCCGGGTCTGCGGGTCGCGGGTCGTGTCGAAGCCGGTGGCGCGCAGGGCCGCGTCGGTGCGGGCGCCGAGGCCGGCGGTGTGGGTGCCGTTGTAGACCTGGACCCGGACGGTGGACGGGGCGACCTCCACGGTCACCGCCCCGGGCCGCGCCCCCTCGGCCCCCTCGGCCGGCGCGGCAGAGGAGGCAGAGGGAGCCGGGGAGGCCGGTGCGGCGGCGGCGGTCGCCAGCGGATGGTCCTCGCGCAGCGACTGGAACAGTTTCTGCGCCTTCCCCGCGTCCCACTTCACCGTCGACCCGATCCCCTTCACCTGGAAACTGGCATCGCCGAGCGGCACGGACGCGAACTCCGACGACGCCGGGGTGAAGCCGCGCATCGCCTTCGCGAGCGACAGCAGCTGCTCCGTACCGAAGCCCTGGTCCGCCCGTACGGAGTTCAGCATCGTCGTGGCGACCTCCCGGAACCGCACCGGGTTCAGCAGCACCCCGCCGCTGGTCACACGGTCGACGAGCGCCGCGACGAACTTCTGCTGGCGCTGCATCCGCCCGAGGTCGGCGGCCCCGTCGACATGGCGGGACCGTACGTACTGGAGCGCCTGCCCGCCGTTCAGCTCGTGCGTCCCGGCCGGCAGGTCGAGACCGGTGAACGGGTCCTTCATCGGCGTGGTCGTACAGATCCGGACACCGCCGACCGCGTCGACGGTCCGCATGAAGCTGGTGAAGTCGACCTCCAGATAGTGGTCGATCTTCACACCGGTCATCGCCTCCACGGTCCGTACGGTCAGCCCGGGCCCGCCCTCCGCGTACGCGGCGTTCAGCTTCACCGGGTGCGCGTGGTGGATCTTGCCGGTGGTGAGGTCGGTGTGCTCGGGCATCTCGGCGTACGAGTCGCGCGGCAGGGACACGACGCTCGCGCGGTCCCGGTCCTCGGAGAGGTGGACGAGCATCACGGTGTCGGTGCAGTGGCAGGGCTCGCCGCCGAGCCGCCACTCCTGACGCTCCTCCGGGGTGATCCGGGCGCGTTCGTCGGTGCCGACGAGCAGGAAGTTCAGCCCGTGCCCGCCCTGCGGCCGGTTCTTCATGTCCTTGAAGGGGTCGACCCGGGTGAGACCGGTGTCCAGGCCGGTGAACAGCGCGTGCCCGAACCCCCCGGCGGCGAGCACCACCACCGAGAGGGTGGTCGCCACCCGCGTCCCCCAGGCCGGCTGCCCCGGATGCCTGACCCGACCCCGCCCCCGCTCCCGACCCTGTCCCCGCTCCTGAACCCGCCCCGTCCGCCCCTCTGCCCGCTCGTCCTCCCACCCCAGCTGCCGCGCCCCTGCCCGTGTCCCTGTCCGCGTCCCTGGCTGTGTCCCTGTCCGGGAGGCCGGTGCGGGGCGGGCGGTGGACCGGGTCGGACGGGGCGGAGTGGGCACGAGGGACACCTCCGTTGGTACGACAAGCGGATCCCGAGCACCGTAGGCCCCGAGATCAGCGCCGTCCCGCAGCGACCCGGGGGCGCGCGACCGTATCCCCCATTCGCGGTAACGTGGCCGACGATGAACGCCAATCCGCCTGTTTCCGTGATCATGCCGGTCCTCGATGAGGAGCGGCATCTGCGCAACTCGGTCCGTCACATCCTGGCGCAGGAGTACGACGGCGAGATGGAGGTGGTGATCGCGCTCGGCCCGTCCACGGACCGTACCGACGAGATTGCCGCCGAACTCGTACGGGAGGACCCTCGGGTCCACACCGTGCCGAACCCCACGGGCCGTACCCCCGCCGCGCTCAACGCCGCCATCAAGGCCTCCCGCCACCCGATCGTGGTCCGGGTCGACGGCCACGGCATGCTGTCGCCCAACTACATCGCCACCGCCGTCCGCCTCCTGGAGGAGACGGGCGCGATGAACGTCGGCGGCATCATGCACGCCGAGGGCGAGAACGCCTGGGAGGACGCGGTCGCCGCCGCGATGACCTCGAAGATCGGCGTCGGCAACGCCGCCTTCCACACCGGCGGCAAGGCGGGCCCGGCGGAGACGGTCTACCTGGGTGTCTTCCGGCGCGAGGCGCTGGAGCGGCAGGGCGGCTACAACGTGGAGTTCATCCGCGCCCAGGACTGGGAGCTGAACTTCCGCATCCGCGAGGCCGGCGGCCTGATCTGGTTCTCGCCGGAGCTGCGGGTGCAGTACCGGCCGAGGCCGTCGGTGCGCGCGCTGGCCAAGCAGTACAAGGACTACGGCCGCTGGCGGCACGTGGTGGCCCGCTACCACGAGGGCTCCATCAACCTGCGCTACCTGGCCCCGCCGGCCGCCGTCGTCACAATCGCCGCCGGTCTCCTCGTGGGCGCGACGCTCACCCCGGTCGGCTTCGTCGTCCCGGCGGGCTACCTCGCGGCGATCGTCGCGGGCTCGATCCCGGCGGGCAAGGGCCTGTCCCTGAAGGCCCGGCTCCAGATCCCGGTGGCGCTGGCGACCATGCACATGTCCTGGGGCTTCGGCTTCCTGACCAGCCCGCGCGCGCTGGCCCGGAAGGTCATCGCGAGCAAGCGCCCGGCGGTGAAGACCGAGACGGTCTGACCCCCGTCCCGCGCACCTCACCGTCCCGCGCACCTCACCGTCCCGCGCACCTCACCGCCCTGCGCACCCCACCACCCGCGCACCCCACCACCCCACTTCCGTACGGCGAAAGGCCGGGCCCCCTCCCACCGAGGGGGCCCGGCCTTTCGCCGTACACGCGCGCCGGCGAGCGGGAGCGTCAGCTCGTCCCGTCCCACCGGTAGACCGAGTAGACGTCCATGCACTCCGTCTTGTCGTCCGCGCCCTCCGGCAGGTCGCCGTCGTTGATCTGCGGCTTCTTGTAGACGGTGCCGGTGCGCCAGTCGGAGCCGACGACGAGCGTGATGGTCACGGTCTTCGCGTCGCCGTGGACGGCCGAACCCGGCAGACCGAGGGCCTTCGCCACGGACTCGGCGTTCGCCTTGGCCTGGTCGCCGCCCGACTTCGGGTAGAGGACCGCGGTGTCCTTGCTGCCCTCGCCCTCCCGGGTGGCCTCGGCCCGGGTGAAGCCCTTGCCCTGGAGGGTCGTCGCCAGCGCGGAGGCGCGGCCCGGGGTGGCCGGCTGCCCGTCGCCGCTGGTGCCGTTGACGACGGTGACGGAGAAGGCGCCGGGCGCCTCGGGCTCGGTCTTCGGCTTGTCGGAGGCGTCGCCGTCGCCGTCGCCCTTCGGCTTCTTCGGCCCGCCGTTCTTGTCGAAGGCCACGTCGTCGCGGACCATCGCGAACATCTTGTCGGCCGCCGACGGAACCAGCGACAGCCACGAATTCGGCTTGGGCGGGTAGGGCACCGTCGGGACGGTGGTCGTGCTCAGCCGGTCGAGCTTCACGTTCTTCAGCTGCATCGACAGATTGAAGAGCTTCGACACGGACTTGATCTCGTCGGAGACCTGGATGGAGTTGGTGGCGGTCTCCGCGAGGCCCATGAGCCGGCCGGTGTCGGTCCAGGCGTTCTGCTCCTGGAGCTTCTTCATCATGCCGTTCAGGTACATGTGCTGGGCCTTGGCCCGGTTCTGGTCACTGCCGAACGCGTGCCGGGTCCGCAGCCACTGGAGCGCCTGCTTGCCCTGCACCTCGGTCGTGCCCGCGGGGATCTTCAGACCGGAGCCGCCCTTCTGCTGAGGCGTCGACCGGTCGTACACCCCGGTCTTCACACAGACGGGCACA
This sequence comes from Streptomyces sp. NPDC046203, assembly GCF_040646255.1. Taxonomy (NCBI): domain Bacteria; kingdom Bacillati; phylum Actinomycetota; class Actinomycetes; order Kitasatosporales; family Streptomycetaceae; genus Streptomyces; species Streptomyces sp. NPDC046203. The sequence continues at coordinate 16,445 of NZ_JBEYZX010000055.1, forward strand.
CCGCCGATCTCGTCGGCCATGGACACGACACCGGCGAAGTCGACCATCATCCAGTGGTCGATGTAGACCCCGGTGAGCTTCTCCCAGGTGGTGAGGGTGCAGCCGGGGCCACCGCGGGTCAGCGTCTCGTTGATGGGCTGGTTGGTCGTCGCCGGGTACGTCGTGCCGTCGGTGTCCTTGCACTCCGGGATCGGGACGACGGTGTCGCGCGGGACCGAGACGATCGACGCGTTCTTCCGGTCCCCCGAGATGTGCAGCAGCATCTGCACGTCGGCCCGCGGCTTGTCCTTGCGGATGTCCTTTCCACCGCCCAGGGCCACGTTCGCGTCGCTCGACCGGTCGTCGGAACCGAGCAGCAGGATGTTCAACGGCGTATTGCCGAGCGCGTCCGGCGCGGCCTTCTTCACACCGCTCTCGCCGCCCGCGCGGCTGCCGCCGCGAAGGTTGTTGTTGAGGTGCTGGTAGTACAGGTATCCGGCGCCGGCCGTACCGAGTATCAGCACCGACAGGGTGATGGCCACCCAGCGGAATATCCGGCGCTTTCCGGACTTCTTCGTCTTGGCCCGTCGCCGCGCCCTGCCGCCACCACCGGCTCCGCCGCCGCCACCATGGCGGTGCGCCGAGCGGCTCGTGCCCTTGCCTCCCCGGTCACGCGCACCGCCGTCCTTGGCACGACGGGATCGGGGCGCGCCACCGTCCGGGCTTCCGCCCGGGCCGGTGTCATCACCCCCCTCCTCGTACGCGCGGTCGTCCCACTCCGCACTGCGGGCGTGCGGGGCGCGTTCCCGCGCCCCCTCCCTGCGCACGCTACTGCGTCCCACCCCAGGTCTCCCTCGTCACTGCAGATGCCGCGCCCCAAGGCCCGGGGGTCGCCAACAGGCGGCCCGGGATTGCCACTTGGCTACTTGGCGCACACCTGTTTGTCTGCTGTCTGCGCACCGTCCGGCGCCTTCGCCGATCCGGTGAGGGGCACCCCCGCGCCCTTGAAATCGGAACCGAGGACGAGCGTCATGGGCTCGAGTTCCCCCGCGTCCTGTGTGCCCGGCTTGAGAGCCGAGGCGGGCAGGCCCATCAGATCCGCGAGTTTGCGGGCCTGGGCGGCCTGGTTCGGTGCGTACGTGAGCGTGGTCTTCGCTGCCTTCTCGGGGGCGTTGGACTTGTTGGTGGACCGCGTCACGCCGTGTTCGTTCTGGAGCCAGTTGACCGTGGACTGGGCCGCGCCCTGGATGCCACTGCCGTTGAAGACGTCGACCCGGACCTCGCGCTCGGTGGCGCGCTCCCCCTCCAGAAGCTTGGCCTGGGCCTTGACCTGCGCGTTCTTGGCGTCCTTCTCCTTCTTCTTCACCTCGGTGAGCGAGGTGTCGGACTTGAGCATCGAGTACAGCCGGGGCGCCTTGACCGGGTCGGGTACGACCGTGACCGGACGCGGCTCCGCCGGGTTGTCGATGACCGGCAGCGTGGTGAACGTGATGTTCTTCGGGTCGATCTTGGCCAGCTCGCCCGCGAGGGACTTCAGCTTGCCGATCGTGCCTATCCCGCTGTCGACGGTGAGGGCGTTGGTGGCCGCGTCGGCGAGGTCGTACAGCTTGGTCGGCGACGTCAGCGTGTCGTTCGACTTCATCTCGCGGATCATCGAACTCAGGAACTGCTGCTGGACTTTGATGCGGTCCAGGTCGCTCTCGTTGCCGAAGCTGTGACGGGTACGGACGAAGGCGAGGGCCTGCTCGCCCTCGATGGTGGACTCGCCGACCGGCAGCTTGAGATGCGACTTCGGGTCGTCCACCGGCTTGGCCAGACAGACCTTCACACCGCCGACGGCCGTGGTCATCTCCTTGACGGCGTTGAAGTCGGCCATCATGAAGTGGTTCATGGTCAGGCCGGTGAGCGCCTTGACCGTCCGCATGGTGCAGCCCGGGTCACGCTCGTCCTGGCCGAGACTGGTGTTGAAGCGGACCGCGTTCGTCCCCGGAATCGTCTTCAGGGAGGCGTCGGGCATCTTCGTCTGGCACTCGGGGATGTCGGTGACCAGGTCCCGGGGGATGGACATCGCGGTGGCGTTCGTCCGGTCCTCGGAGACGTGGAAGAGGATCGTGGTGTCCGCGTGGCCCGGGCTGTCCTTGTCGCCGTAGCCGGAGTTGCCCTTGCCGGTCCGCTTGTCGGTGCCGATGAGCAGGATGTTGAACGGCTGGCCCTCCTGGAAGCCCTCCGCCGTGCCGCCCGCCACCTCGATGGTGTTGATGTTGTTGTTGAAGTGGTTGTACAGCGCGTACGCGCCGGCGGCGCCGCCCACCAGGACGAAGGCCATCGTGCCGCCGGTCCACAACAGGACCTTCTTCTTCGTGGACTTCTTCTCCGGCCGGCGCTTGCGGCGGCTCGCGGCGGTCTGTCGGCCGCTACCGCCACCACCGGCGGGCTCGGGCGCGCGGCGACGGCGCTGCCCGGGGACGGTCGGAGCGGCGGCGGGGGAGTCGGCCGGGTCGGCCGGGTCGGTCTCGCGGGTCCGCTCACGGGCGGTACGGCCGGCGGTGCGTCCGGCGGCACGGCCGGAGGCGCGCTCGGAGCCGGTCTCGGGACCGAAGTCGGAGGCGGGGCCGGAGTCGAAGCCAGGGCCGGAGGCGAGGCCGGAGTCGGCCTCGGGGCCGAACTCGGAACGGCCGCCGGGGCCCTGCTCGCCACCCCTGCGGCGCCTGGCGCCGGTGCCGGGGCCGGGGACAGGGGCGGAGGGGCCGGGGACGGCACCCGGGACGGGGCCGGGGGCGGAGGGGCCGGGGACGCGCTCGTACGCCTGCCCCTGCGCCTGCACCTGCCCCTGTGCCTGTGCCTGGTCGTAACCCGGGGCGTACCCCTGGGCGTAGCCCGGCGCGTGGCTCTGCTCGTAGCTCTGCTCGTACCCCTGGTCGGGGAGTTGCCCGGGTGCGTGCGGGTGTGACCGCTGTCCGGGCGGGGTCGTGCCGCGCGGTGCCGAACGACGCGGCCGGGGCGGTCCCGCCGGGCCGGGCTGCTGCTCAGCGGAGTGGTCCAGTCGCAGTTCGTAGTTGCCGGTCTGCGGGTTGAGGACCCACTGGTCGGCGGGGTCGATCTCCTCCGCCCCTCCACGGCTGTGCGCGTCCACGGTTCCTCGGTCCTCCGTCGGTGCCACGCGAGGCGCCTCCCCCTCGGGCGCTCGGTCTGGTCCATCGAGTGCGCGACCATGCGGCCGGTAGCACCGGATCGCGTCACACTATCCGGCCAGTTCAGCGCGGGGCGACGTGCGTGACAAATTCCACGTCCCTTACACCTGGGCAATCTGCCCATACCTCATCCGCCACGGCCCTCCCCTTGGCCGCTTCTTTGCACAGTCAGCAGCTCTGGGCGGCGTTCCGGCCCGCGAAGGAGGGCGTCGGGGACGGGGCGGCGAGGGGACCCGGGGCGGCGGCGGCACCCATTCCGGCCCCGTTTCCCGGGCCGTTTCCGGTCACGTTCCCGGTCGCGGTCTTGCCCCGGGAGTCGTCCCCGGGTCCGCTCCCGGGGCCGTTCCCGGAGTCGTCCCCAGGCGCGCCCCTCGAACCGCCCCTCGAACCGCCCCTCGAACCGCCCCCGGTGGGGGACGGGTGCACGGTCACGGGCAGATCGGAGCGCAGCCGCGCGAAGAGCCGGTCCGCCGCGGGCTGCACCAGCTGGTCGCGGTTGGGGTCGTTCACATACGGCTCGCGCGGCACCGTCAGGAACTGCACCCGGTCGGTCGGGACGGACCGCATCGAACGCGAGAGCCCGTACAGATCGCGCAGCGAGGCCAGCCCCGGATCGGTGGTGAGCGACCTGGTGGCCGCGTCCAGCACCGGATACAACTTGGCGGGATTGAGCAGCACACCGTCGCTCTGCACCTTGTCGACCAGGGCGCCGAGGAACTGCTGCTGGCGGTCCATCCGCTCGGTGTCGCTGCCGTCGCCCAGCGTCTTGCGGGCCCGTACGAAGCCGAGCGCCTGCTCGCCGCGCAGGAGCTGCCGGCCCGCCGGCAGCTTGAGCCGCGCGTCGCGGTCGTCGATCGGCTCCTTCAGGCAGACCGTCACCCCGTCGACGGCGTCGACCATCTCCTTGAAGCCGCGGAAGTCGACGACCACGAAGTGATCGATCCGGATGCCGGTCAGCTTCTCCAGGGTGCGGATCGTGCAGGCCGGCCCGCCGACCGCGAAGGCCCAGTTGAACTGGGCGTACTGCGCCGCCGTACGCGTCCGGTCCGGCCGCGCGCAGCTCGGGACCCGCACCATCAGGTCGCGCGGCACGGACACCGCCGTCGCGCTCGACCCGTGCGCGGCGATGTGCAGCAGGATCGTGGTGTCGGACCGCTGGCCCTTGACCCGCCCGTACTCCGAGTTCCCGGCGCCGGCCCGGGAGTCCGAACCGATCAGCAGGAGGTTGCGGGCGCCGCGGACCTCCGCGGCCGGCCGCTCCTTCTCGTACGCGCGCAGCTCGGCCTCGGCGGCCGCGTCCGCCGTGATGTTGGCGTTCAGCTTCCGGTAGACCCACCAGCCCACGCCGGCCGCGACCAGCACCAGGAGGGCCGTCCCCAGCGCCGTCCAGCGCAGCCAGTGCCGCGGCTTGCGTCCGCCACCCGTCCCCGTGGGCGTGTCCGCGCTGTCCGTCACGTCTGAGTCCGTCCTCGCTGGCGTCCGCTGCGCGCCGGGAGTCCGTCGTCATGCAGGGCTAGACGGCCGGATCCCGGGCTTGGTTGTGCGGAGGACTGCACTCCGCTCCCGGCCGATCATGACCCGCCCGCCCTCCGGTTACGCGGGTACGCGGCGCGTCGATGGGCCGTACGGGTGGAGGGAAGGGCGGACCGGCATATGACAGCGGTGCGAGGGGGGTACGGCGCGGACGCGCGCGTGGGGGCGGCGGAACCGGGAACGGCCCCGGCCGTCAGGCATATGACAGGAATGACAGGAACGACGGAAACAACGGGAGTACGAGCGCACGCGCGCGCGGGGACGGCGGATCCGCGAGGACGGCGGAACCGGGAACGGCCCCCGGGGCAGCCTCAAGACGGCCCCGGGAACAACGTCAGCCCGCCGACCCGCCGACCCGCCGACCCGTCAGCCCTCCGGTCGCTCAGCCCGCCGGCCGGACGGTGACCCGCTCGCTCTCCACGCGCTTCGCCAGGCTCTCCGGCGCCAGCTGGTCCAGGTTCCGGCACAGCACGACCGACCCGCCCGCCGCGAGCGGCGCGTACAGCCCGGCCGAGAGCCCGGCCCAGCTGTCGTACGCGCGGTCCGACAGCACCCGCAGACCGGCGCCGTCGCCCGCCGTGGCCGCGAGCTTCGCCGCGTCCGCGCGGGCCCGGTCCACGAGCTGCGCGCCCGTCAGCTCCATGCCGTCGACGACGAGGGCCGGCTCGTCCGGGTCGACGGGAACGAACGGCGCGAACCGGTCGCCCTGCCCCGGCACCTCGACCGCGTAGTCCGCGTATCCGGCGGGCGGCTGGGGGAAGCGGCGGCCGAGCGGCGCGAGGGAGAGCGCGATCCGGTCCCCGGAGCAGGCCAGGCCCGCCTCCAGGGCGTCGGGCCCGGCGACGACGTAGTCCGCGCCGGCCGGATCGCCGCCGATCTCGGCCGTCACGCCCACCGATGAGCAGGCGAGCAGCCACACGGCGGTCTGCCAGTGCGCGGGCAGCAGCAGCGCGAGCCGGTCGCCGGGGGAGGCGGACAGCTCGCCCTGGAGCAGATTGGCGGTCTTCGCCACCCAATTGGCGAAGGTGGCCACGGACAATTCCACCCGTTCACCCGTGGAGTCGTCGTAGAAGGTGACCAAGGGGCGGGCCGGGTCCGCGGCGAGCGCGGATCGCAGCAGGTCGGCGGGGGTGCGGTCGCTGGCATTCACGCGGGCAAGCGTACGCGCGGACCCCGCCTCGGATCCCCCGTACCGGTGACGGCGTCCACCGGGCGGCCCGCACTGTCACCTGTCCGCCGCGCGGGTCATCGCGCGCGGAATCCCGGTCGCACCCTCACGATCACCCCATGCGTGCCTCCCTCGTCACCTCGCTCGCCGTCGGCTGCGCCACCGCGCTCGCGCTGCCGCTCTCCCTCACGGCCCCGGCGGCCGCCGCGGCCCCGGGGCCCCGGTTCGCGCCCGCCCTCGCACCCACCGCACCCACCGTGCCCGACGCCGATGTCGCGGGCTCCACCCAGTCCCTGCCGCTCGAACCGCTCGCCCCCGACGGACCGCGCAACCGCGCCGGCGGCGGGACGACGGCGGGGGAGCGGGGCCTGACCCGTAGTGAGGTCCGGCCGTTCTCGCTCGTGGGAGTGGTCTGGGACGACGCCCACGCGCCGCTGGACGGCACGGTGCAGGTCCGTTCCCGGTCCGCGGCGGACGGCACGTGGTCGCGCTGGCGGGACGTCGAGACCCACAACGAGGAGCACGGCGCCGACCCCGGCACCGCGGAGGACCGCGGCGCGGCCCCGCGCGGCGGCACCGCGCCGCTGTGGGTCGGCGCCTCCGACGGCGTCGAGGTCCGCGTACGGCCGGAAGAAAGCGAACGGCACGAGCGGCACGACCGTCACGAGCGGCACGACCGTCACGAGCGGGCCGGGGAGCTGCCGCGCGGACTGCGCCTCGAACTCGTCGACCCGGGCCGGGAACCGGAGCGCGCCCCGCGCACCCGGGCGATGAGCGCCCCGGCCGACGGCGGCGGCGGTGTGGCGGCGCCGTACACGCACTACACCGGGTATCCCGGTTATCCCGGCTACACCGGCCAGTTCACCCGTCCGTACCCGGTGGGCGGCCCCACGTCCTCGGGCTCCGGACAGGCCGGACAGGCCGGGCAGCCAGGGAAGTCGGGGAAGCCCGGGAAGCCGGGGCACTCGGGGCAATCAGGGAAGCCGGGGAAGCCGAGCCGGCCGGGGAAGCAGGGGCAGTCGGGACCGGCCGGGGAGTCCGAGAAGGCGGAGCAGGCGGTACGGGAGGCGACCGCGGCCGCCGAGAGCGCGGGCGCGAACGCCGAACTCGCCCCGTACGGCGTCTCCTCGATCCCTGCCCAGACCCACGCGCAGACGGTCGCGTCCCTCCACAAGGCCCCCGGGGCGAAGCCGTACATCGGAGCACGGCCGAAGATCGTCACCCGTAAGGGCTGGGGCGCGGACGAGGGGCTGCGGGAGGGCGGTTTCTCCTACACCAAGACGGTGAAGGCGGCCTTCGTCCACCACAGCGCCACCGGCAACTCCTACAAGTGCGGCGAGGCGGCGTCCGTGTTGCGCGGGATCTACCGCTACCACGTCAAGAGCATGCACTGGCGCGACATCGGCTACAACTTCGCCGTCGACAAGTGCGGCACCATCTACGAGGGCCGCGCGGGCGGCGTCGCCAAGGCGGTCCAGGGCGCCCACACGATGGGCTTCAACAGCGACAGCATGGGCATCGCCGTCCTCGGCAGCTACGGCAGCACCAACCCGCCGGCCGCGGCCGTCACCGCGATCGCCCGCCTGACGGCCTGGAAGCTGGGCCTGTTCGAGGCGAACCCGAAGGGCAAGACGACCCTGACCTCCGGCGGCGGGAACCGCTTCAAGAAGGGCAGCAAGGTCAAACTGAACGTCATCTCGGGACACCGCGACGGCTTCTCCACCGAGTGCCCGGGCAAACGTCTCTACGGAAAGCTGGGCACCGCGCGGTCGGCCTCCGCCAAGTACCAGGGCAGGAGCTGAGCAACCCTCTGCATAGACTGACCGGTCATATCGTACGGACGGGTGCAGGCTGCCGTCCGTACGAGAACCACCCGGCGACAACCGGACCCGAACAGGAAGCAGAGACGACAGGTGACCGAAGCGATTCTCCTGGTCGGTGGCAAAGGCACCCGGCTGCGTCCCCTGACCGTCAACACCCCCAAGCCGATGGTCCCGGCCGCCGGCGTCCCCTTCCTCACCCACCAACTGGCCCGCGCCCGCGCCGCCGGTGTGGAACACATCGTGCTCGCCACCTCGTACCTCGCCGAGGTCTTCGAACCGCACTTCGGCGACGGCTCGGACCTCGGCCTCAGCATCGAGTACGTCACCGAGGAGGAACCCCTCGGCACCGGCGGCGCGATCCGCAACGTCGCCTCGCGCCTCCACTCCGGCCCCGAGGACCCGGTCCTCATCTTCAACGGCGACATCCTCACCGGCCTCGACATCCAGGCCCTCGTCGCCACCCACCGCGACTCCGGCGCGGACGTCTCCCTCCACCTCACCCGGGTCGCGGACCCGCGCGCCTTCGGCCTGGTGCCGACGGACGCCACCGGACGCGTCACGGCGTTCCTGGAGAAGCCGCAGACGCCCGAGGAGATCGTCACCGACCAGATCAACGCGGGCGCGTACGTCTTCCGCCGCTCCGTCATCGACTCCATACCCACCGGCCGGCCGGTCTCCGTCGAGCGCGAGACCTTCCCCGACCTCCTGGCCGCCGGAGCCCACCTCCAAGGCATGGTCGACTCCACCTACTGGCTCGACCTCGGCACCCCGCAGGCCTTCGTCCGCGGCTCCGCCGACCTCGTCCTCGGCCGCGCCCCCTCCCCGGCGGTCCCCGGCCGCTGCGGCGACCGCCTCGTCCTCGACACCGCCGAGGTCGCCCCCGACGCCAAGCTCACCGGCGGCACCGTCATAGGCCCCGGCGCGACCGTCGGCGCGGGCGCCCGCATCCACGGCTCCGCCGTCCTCGCGGGCGCGACCGTCGAACCCGGCGCGGTCCTCACCGACTCCCTCATCGGCGCGGGAGCCCGCATCGGCGCCCGCACGATCCTCACGGACGCGGTCATCGGCGACGGCGCCCACATCGGCCCGGACAACGAACTGCGCGGGGGCGCACGGGTGTGGTGCGACACGGTGCTGCCGGGCGGTTCGATCCGCTTCTCGTCGGATCAGTAGGGGGCCGGGGAGCCTCGTAGCTCCCCGATCCTGGACCGGCGGCCCGTGGGACGGCACACCGTCCCTTCCCTCCTCTCGCGATGGGCTCACTGTCTCTGTGACGGGTGGCCCGCAGGGCTATGACGTCACGACGCCGTAGGCGGAGCCTCGGTCGAGGCAGCCCGCAGAGACAAGACAGCGCCGGCCAAGGTCGACCTCCCCCTACTCGGGACGAGGGGCGGCGCGAGGGGGTGTGGTGAGGGGAGCGGGGGGAGGGGAGGGGTCGTGTTCGGAACGTAAAGCGTGATTTGTGGCGCGGAAGAAGAACGTTCAACGCACCAGTAAGGCCCCCGCGCCGTAAATCATGCAGTGAAGAACACGACCCCTGACCGGACCCCGCGCACCACCCACTACCCCCGCCTGTGCGGCCCCGCGGGTCCCACCCCCGGGTGGGCAATCGTCCCGCAGGGCGGGACGGGTGGGCACACGGGACGGCGCCCCGGGTGGCGCGCTCACCCTTGCAGCCCCCCGCGCCCACCTCAAACCGCGTTACCGTCAAAGACATGGCCGCCCGCTTCACCCCCAAAGCAAACGCGTCGCTCACCCTCGCCCCCCTCCGCCGCGGCCCCGCCGACCCCACCTTCCAGACCACCCCCGACGGCTCCATCTGGCGCGCCAGCCGCACCCCCGACGGCCCGGGCACCCTCCGCATCCACCCGGGCAACGGCGACGCGGACGACGCGGAAGCCTACGGCCCCGGCGCCGCCTGGCTGCTCGACGCCCTGCCCGCCCTGCTGGGCGCGCAGGACGACCCGACCGCCTTCGTCCCGCGCCACAAGATCGTCGCGGTGACGGCCCGCGCCCGCGCGGGCCTGCGCCTGACCCGGACGGGGCTCGTCCTGGAGTCGCTGATTCCGACGGTCCTGGAGCAGAAGGTGACGAGCACGGAGGCGTACCGCTCCTGGCGGCAGCTGGTGCGGACGTTCGGGGAGCCGGCGCCGGGCCCGGTGCCGGAGGGGATGTACGTGATGCCGGACGCCCGGGGCTGGGCGGCGATCCCGTCGTGGGAGTGGCACCGGGCGAATGTGGACGGGAAGCGCGCGGCGACGATCGTCCGGGCGGCGCGGGTCGCGGCCCGGCTTGAGGAGGCCGCGCGGATGCCGCCGGCGGAGGCGAGGAAGCGGCTCGAACTGATCCCGGGGATCGGCCCGTGGACGTCGGCGGAGACGGTCCAGCGCAGCAACGGCGCTCCGGACGAGGTCACGACGGGTGACCTGCACCTCCCGGGCATCGTCGGCTGGGCGCTGGCGGGCGACCGGTCGGCCGACGACGCGGCGATGCTGGAGCTGCTGGCCCCGTACGAGGGCCAGCGGCACCGGGCGGCCCGGCTGATCCTGCTGAGCGGCCGGGTGCCGCCGCGCCGGGCGCCGAGGATGGCGCCCGGCGACATCAGGGCCTTCTAGAAGACGGACCCCTCAGCGACCCCTCAGCGATCCCTCAGCGCACCTCGATGAACGAGGCGGTGTGCCGCGCCGGCCGTTCCTTCGGCGCCGAGGCGGGCCGGCCCACGGCGACCGCGCCCATCGGGTCCCAGTCGTCCGGCAGCGCGAGGACGTCGCGGACGACGTCGCGGCAGAACATCGTGGACGACACCCACGCCGACCCGAGCTGTTCTCCGGCGAGCGCCACCAGCAGGTTCTGTACGCCGGCGCCGGCCGCGACCACGAACATCTCGCGTTCGGCGGCGTCACGGCGCGCGTCGCCGTAGTGGTGCGCGCCGTCCATGACGAGGCAGGGGACGACGAGGTACGGCGCCCGGCGCAGCACGTCGCCGCGCCGGACGCGCTTGGCGATGGAGTCCTCGGACTTGCCGTCCGCGCGCAGGTCCGCGATCCAGGCGTCCCGCATCGCGTCGAGCAGCCGGGTCCGCGCGGCTTCCGTCTCCAGGAGCACGAACCGCCAGGGGGTGGTGTGGTGCGGGGCGGGCGCGGTGACGGCGGCGGCGACGGCCCGGCGTACCGCGCCGGGGTCGACGGGCTCGTCCGTGAAGTCCCGTACGGTACGGCGCAGGGTCACCGCTTCCCGTACGGCCTCGGAGGTGCCGAGCCGGAACATGTCCTCGGAGGCGTCCCGCACCAGCGCCCGCGCACCCGAGTCCGTACCCGCACCAGCACCAGGCTCCTCGTCCTCCCCCACCAGGTGGGAGAGCCCGCGGACGACGGCGACGGGCCGCCCGCCGAGCTTGCCCTTCACGAGGTCGCCGGCGGCGGCGAGTTCGTCGGCGGTGGCGGTGATGGTGGCGTTCAGCGGGTTGCCGTGGGGGTCGGTGCCGCCGCGCAGGTCGTCGAGGACCCGGATGCCGGCCGCGCCGATCGCCACGTCGGTGAGCCCGTTGCGCCAGGGCCGCCCGAAGGTGTCGGTGACGAGGACGCCGACGTCGATGCCGCCGAGCGCCTCGCGCAGGCCCTCCCGGATCCGGCGGGCCGAGGCGTCGGGGTCCTCGGGCAGCAACAGCACGGTGCCGGCCGGGGTGTTGGAGGCGTCGACGCCGGCGGCGGCCAGGACCAGGCCCTGCCGGTTCTCGACGATCCGCAGCGGCCCGCGCCGGGCCACCACCCGTACGGTCTCGGCGTCGATCGCCGCCTCGCGGTCGGCGGCGACGAGGGACCGGCCCTCGGCCTTGCTCACTATCTTCGAGGTGACGAGCAGGATGTCCCCGTCGGCCAGCCCCGGCGTGCCGCCGGACACCTCACCGGACACGGGCGCGGACACGGGCGCGACGGCGGAGGCGATCAGCTTGGCGAGGTCGTCGCCGGGCGCCACCTCGGGTATCCCGTCGAGCGCCCACACCTCGAACCGGGCCTCCGGACCCCCTGTTCTCACGCGTCGCCCTCCCCGGCCCCGGCCCCGGCCTCGGCACCAGCCCCAGCCTCGGCCTTCGCCGCACCGGCCTCCGCCGCCAGCGCCAGCGCCTCGCGCGCCATCGTGGCCGTGGTGTCGAGGTCGGTCATCATCAGCGGGACGGCGCGGCAGCGGATGCCCGCCGCCTCGACGTCGGCGACGGCGTCCGCGTCGACGGTGTCGACGAGCCAGCCGTCGACGAGCCCGGAGCCGTAGTGCCGGGCGACGGCCGCCGCCGTGGACTCCACGCCGACCGCAGCGAGGACCTTGTCGGCCATGCCCCGCACGGGCGCGTCGCCGACGATCGGGGAGAGGCCGACGACCGGCGCGGACGCGGCGGCGACGGCCTCGCGGATGCCGGGCACGGCGAGGATCGTGCCGACGGACACGACCGGGTTCGACGGCGGGAAGAGGATGACGTCGGCCTCGGCGATCGCCTCCAGGACACCGGGCGCGGGCTTGGCCTGCTCGGCGCCGACGGGCACGACGGCCCGCGCGGGCACGGCGGCGCGCAGCTTCACCCAGTACTCCTGGAAGTGGACGGCCCGCTGCTCGCCGTCGACCTCGATCGCCACATGCGTCTCGACCCGGTCGTCGGACATCGGCAGCAGCCGGACGCCGGGCCGCCAGCGGGCGCACAGCGCCTCGGTGACGGCGCTGAGCGGATAGCCGGCGCCCAGCATCTGGGTACGGACGATGTGGGTGGCGAAGTCGCGGTCGCCGAGGCCGAACCACTCGGGCCCGACCCCGTACGCCGCGAGTTCCTCCTTGACGGTGAAGGACTCGTCCTCGCGGCCCCAGCCCTGTCCCTCGTCGATGCCACCGCCGAGGGTGTACATCACGGTGTCGAGGTCGGGGCAGACCTTGAGGCCGAAGAGATGGATGTCGTCACCGGTGTTGCCGATGACCGTGATCTCCGCGTCGGGCGCGGCCTGCTTGAGGCCGCGAAGGAAGCGGGCACCACCGATGCCACCGGCCAGAACCACAATGCGCATGCGGACAGTCTGTCAGCAGCGGGCCACCGCCATCCGGGGGGTGGCGAAACGCCGTCGGGCGGACCCGGACGACGGCCCGGACAAGCCCCGGACAGCAGCCCGGCCCCGGTGGCCCGTCAGGCCGTCACGCCCCCTGACCGGGTACGCCGGGCAGCGCGGGTTCCGCCACTCGCGCCATCCCACCCTCCACACGTCCAGCCGTGTGCATCGGCATCTCGGTGAGGCCGGGGTAGTAGACGTGCAGGCTGACGGCGGGTTCGAGGGAGTCGTTGACGACCTCGTGGACGTATCCCGGGGCGAAGACGTACTGGGAGCCGGGCGCGAAGGCGCGCGGCCCGCGCCGCGAGCGCTCGGTGAGCTCGCCCGCGAGGACGGTGAGGAGACCGGAGGACGGGCCGTGGTCGTGGCGTCCGCTGCCCTGGCCGGGCAGCCAGGAGAGCAGCCACACCTCGTATCCGGGGCCGGTGCGCAGCCGGTGGTACCAGCGGGTGGTGGCGTCGTACTGGACGTAGGGGGCCCACTGGTCGCGGTCGGCGGCGATCTCCCGGGCGAGACCGGCGAACTCGGCCACCGTGGCCGGGTGCGCGCGCGGGGGCTGGAGGAGGTGCGGGACCTCAAGGATGTCGCCGGCGATCTGAAGGTCGCTGTCCATGTTCATGGGATGCGGGTGTTCCTCGGCAGAAGTCGGGGTGTCGCAGAACGGGGAAACGCAGAAACGTCGAAAACGCTGGAAACGCTGGAAACGCAGGTAAACGAGCCGAACGGGTGATGCGGGGGAGGGGTGGAGCGAGGGGAATCAGCCAGAGATCCGTCGGGGAACGGAGCTCAAGCGGGGATCACGCGGGGATCGAACAGAGGTCGAGCAAGGGGAGCTGTACGCAAGGCAGCGGTCGGGGGCGGACCGCAGGGAAGCCGGAGGCGCCGGAGAAGGGCGCTCTCAACAGCTGGGACAGCAGCGACAGCGACAGCGAACGAGAGCAGCCCGATGGACCCCATGGCGGTGGGTCGCGGTGGATGCTGCGGTCGCTGGCATGCCACCAACGTGGCGGGATCGATACCCAACTGTCAACTCAATGACCGATTTGGGGGTAATGTTTCACCTCATCCGGTTACTGTGCACGGAGAAAGGTTTGTTCGTGTTGCGGCCAGGAGAGATGGCGCAACATCCGGTGCCGTAAACGTGACGGAGGTCCCGTGATCGGGCTGTGATCCGGATCGCTTCCATGGCTGGATCGCAACATGATCCGCCTCCTGGGCGTCCCTCCCGGTGAGAGAGGGCGGGCGCGGCGAAGCTGGTCGCTTGTGTCACGTTTTTTGCCGATTCGAGTACTTTCCGCATAGGGTTGGTTCCGCAGAGTGAATACGGGGCCTAATAGCAGATCTCGGCTTGACTCGTACTGAGCGACGAACTTGTAATTTCACTCGTGTCGTTCGGCCGACCGGAAACGGCAACCCCACGGGGACGCACAGACAGACGAGGGGCGTAGATGACCGAGTTGTTCCAGGAACTGCTGGTCGAGGACGCGGCCGAGGAGCTCGGCTGGCAGGAACGCGCCCTGTGCGCGCAGACCGACCCCGAGTCCTTCTTCCCCGAGAAGGGCGGCTCGACCCGCGAGGCCAAGAAGGTCTGTCTCGCCTGCGAAGTCCGTTCCGAATGCCTGGAGTACGCGCTCCAGAACGACGAGCGCTTCGGCATCTGGGGCGGGCTGTCCGAGCGTGAACGCCGCCGCCTGAAGAAGGCCGCGGTCTGAGACCGGCACCGTTCGATTTCGGCCACACCCGGCTCGTACGCACGGCTCGCACACACGGCACGTACGCACGACTCGCACCCGCCTCGCGCGCACCGGCTCGTACGGGCCGGTGCGTACGAGCCGACCGGCCGCCTCCGCTGACGGCGACCACCGCACCGGACGCGCGGCCGACCCCGCACCACCCGCCGTCCTCGCACCACCGGCACCACCGGCACCACCGGCACCACCCACAGGCACAAGGCCCGGGCCCCACCCCGGACCCACCCGGGCCCCCGCCCGAAGACGCACTCAAAGACGCACCCAAAGACACCCACAACGAACGGTCCGCCCCCTGTGCTCCATCCACAGGCGGCGGACCGTCGTCGTACCAGCCGTTAGTGTGGGGCTCCGTCCGAGACGCACCCACGCCCCCTCGCGGGCGACCCCCGGCCGGAGGGCCCGTAGCTCGATGTCCTCAACTCCTGAGTTCCCACGACACGTCGTCACCGCCGTGCTCGTCGCCCACGACGGCGCCCGCTGGCTGCCGGACGCCCTTGCCGGGCTGCTCGCCCAGGAACGCCCCGTCCAGAACGCCGTCGCCGCCGACACCGGCAGCGCCGACGACTCCGCGCGGCTCCTCTCCGAGGCGCTCGGCGACGACCGCGTCCTCCACCTGGCCCGCCGCACCGGGTTCGGCGCCGCCGTCGAGGAGGCCGCGCGCACCGCGCCCGTCCTCGGCCCGGACGACCTCACCTATCTGAAGCGGCCCAGCAGTTGGGACCCCGTCACCCGGACCTGGCAGGACGAGAACTACGACCTGCCCGAACTGCCGCACGGCGAACCCGTCCAGTGGCTCTGGCTGCTGCACGACGACTGCGCCCCCGAGCCCGGCGCGCTCGCCGAACTCCTGCGCGTCGCCGACTCCGACGAGACCGCCGCCGTCGTCGGCCCCAAACTGCGCGGCTGGTACGACCGCAAGCAGCTGCTCGAAGCCGGCGTCAGCATCGCCCGCAGCGGCCGCCGCTGGACCGGACTCGACCGCCGCGAACAGGACCAGGGCCAGCACGACCAGGTCCGCGCCGTCCTCGCCGTCTCCAGCGCCGGCATGCTCATCCGCCGCGACGTCTTCGAGGAACTCGGCGGCTTCGACCGCCGGCTGCCCCTCATGCGCGACGACGTCGACCTGTGCTGGCGCGCCCACGCCGCCGGCCACCGCGTCCTCGTCGCCCCGAGCGCCGTCCTCCGGCACGCCGAGGCATCCGCCCGCGAACGCCGCACCGTCGACTGCGCCGGCCGCTCGGCCACCAACCCGCACCGCGTCGACAAGGCCGGCGCCGTCTACACGCTGCTCGCCAACACCCGCGGCCGCGCCCTGCCGTACGTCCTGCTCCGGCTCGTCCTCGGCACCCTGGTGCGCACCCTCGGCTATCTCGTCGGCAAGGCGCCCAGCCAGGCCGTCGACGAGATCATGGGTCTGCTCGGCACCCTGCTGCGGCCCGAGAAGGTGCTCGCGGCGCGCAAGCGGCGCGGCACCCCGGCCGTCCCGGCGTCCGAGCTCCGCCCCCTCTTCCCGCCGCCCGGCGCCACCCTGCGCGCCACCGCCGAACAGGTCGCCTCCCACTTCGGCGCCGACGACGCCGAGTCCGGCGGCTCCCGCCACGGCGCCGTCGAATCCGGCCCCGGCGGCGACGACGCCGACTTCCTGGAGATCGAGCAGTTCGCCCGGCTGAAGAAGATCGCCCGCAGGCCGGGCCCGGTCCTCTTCGCCCTCCTCCTCGTCGTCTCCCTGGTCGCCTGCCGCAACCTCTTCGGCGGCGGCTCGCTCGCCGGCGGCACCCTGCTGCCCGCCCCCGACACCGTCTCCGCACTGTGGTCGCGCTACGCCGACGGCTGGCACGCGCTCGGCACCGGCGGCACCCAGACCGCCCCGCCCTACCTGGCCGTCCTCGCCGCGCTCTCCGGACTGCTGCTCGGCTCGACCTCCCTCGCGCTGACCCTGCTGCTCGTCTGCTCGGTCCCGCTCGCCGGCTTCACCGCGTACTTCGCCTCCCGGGGCATCGTCGAATCCCGGCTGCTGCGCGCCTGGGCCGCCATCGCCTACGCCTTCCTGCCCGCCGCCACCGGCGCCCTCGCCACCGGCCGGCTCGGCACCGCCGTCCTCGCGATCCTGCTCCCGCTCATGGCCCGCGCCGCCGTCGCCTCGTACGGGCTGAACCGCGCCGACGGCGAGCGCGGCAGCTGGCGCGCCACCTGGGCGTACACCTTCCTGCTCACCTTCGCGACCGCCTTCACCCCGGTCGTCTGGCCGCTCGCCGTCGTCCTCGGACTCGGCGTGCTCGTCCTGCGCCGAGGCGACATCACCGCGTACGGGCTGCGCTTCCTGGCCACCGCCGGCACCCCGCTGCTCCTCCTCGCGCCCTGGTCGCTGACCCTGCTGACCAGCCCCTCCGGCTTCCTGCGCGAGGCCGGACTCGACATCCGTACGGGCACGGCCTCGGCGTTCGACCTGCTCGGTGCCAGCCCCGGCGGCCCCGGCACCTTCGGCGGGCTCGTCTTCGCCGGCCTCGTGCTCGCCGCGCTCGGCGCCCTGCTGCGCGAGGAGCGGACCCTCGCCGTGCGCGCCGCCTGGGCCGCCGCCCTCGCGGGCCTGCTCCTCGCCGTCCTCACCAACGGCTCCGGCGACGGCGCCACCGGCTGGGCCGGCCCCGCCACCCTCGTCTACGGCGCCGCCCTGCTGGCCGCCGCCATGGTCGGCGCCGAAGGCGGCCGCACCCGCGTCGCCGCCCACGGCTTCGGCTGGCGCCAGCCGCTCGCCGCGCTCATCGCGTTCGCCTGCGCCATCGGCCCGGTCGTCGCCGCGGCCGGCTGGATGATCGGCGGCGCCGACGGCCCGCTCACCCGCCGCGACCCGGTCCAGGTGCCCGCGTTCGTCGCCGAGGAGAGCGGCACCCGCGACCAGGCCCGCACCCTCGTCCTCGGCGCGGGCGCGCCCGGCGAGGTCGCGTACAGCCTGGTCCGCGGCTCCGGCAGCCGGCTCGGCGACGCCGAACTCACCGACTCCGCCACCGCCGCTGCCGCCTCCGGCGACGCCGACACCCGCCTCGACCAGGTCGTCTCCCACCTCGTCGCCGGTTCCGGCGCCGACCAGACCACCGAGCTCGGCGGCTTCGCGATCCGCTACGTCCTGGTCCGCGACGGCGCCCCGCGCGCCATGAGCCGCGTCCTCGACTCCACGCCCGGCCTGACCCGGCTCAGCCAGCTCGACGGCAGCGCCCTGTGGCGGGTCGACCGCAAGGTCGCCCGCGTGATGATCGTGCCCCCGGCCGCCGCGAAGGCCGCAGGGTCCGGCGCCGCTTCCGGTGCTGCTTCCGGTGCCGGTTCGGCCTCCGGTTCCGGTGAGGGCGTGGTGGCCGTCGCCGCCGGTCCCGTCGAGGCCCACACGGACATCCCGGCCGGTCCCGCCGGCCGCGTCCTGCGGATCGCCGACCGCGCCGACTCCGGCTGGACCGCCACCCTCGCGGGCAAGGCGCTCAAGCCGATCACCGTCGACGACTGGGCGCAGGGCTTCGAACTGCCCGCCGAGGGCGGCCGCCTCGACCTCACGTACGACGCGCCGGTCACCCACACCGTGTGGATCTGGGCCCAGGCGTTCCTCGCCCTCGTCCTGATCGTCCTCGCGCTGCCCGGCCGCCGCCACGACGTCGACGACGACCTGCCCGACGAGGACGCCGATCTGCCGGCCCAGGAGGCCGCCGAGGCCCGGAGCATCGAGGGCGAGGGCCGTCGCGCCCGCCGGCTGCGCGCCGCCGCCGAAGCGGAGGCCGCCGCGGCCACCGCCGCTGCCGCCGGCGACCAGGCCGAGGCGCCCGCGCCCGGCATGCCCGAGCCCGTGCCCGTCCCGCACCAGCCGGTGTACGAGCAGGAGTCCGATTCCCGCTCCGATTCCCGTTCCGGCTCCGGCTCCGACTCCGCCGAGTCCGAGGGCCGGCAGGAGTGGGACGGCCAGTACGCCGCCGTCCCGCAGCAGGCCGCCCCGTACGAGGAGCGGTACGAGCAGTCGTACGACCAGCAGTACGACCAGGGGTACGACCAGCAGGGCTACGGGTACGACCCGTACGCCCAGCAGCAGCCGTACGAACAGTCCCAGGCGTACGAGCAGCAGCCGTACCAGCAGTCGTACGACCAGCCGAGGTACGACCAGCAGTACTACGAGCAGCAGTCGTACGACCCGTACGCGCCGCAGCAGCCCACCGACCAGCCCCAGCCCCAGCCCCACGAGCAGGGCCAGGGTCAGAGTCAGGGCCAGGCGCAGGGCCAGAACCAGAGCCAGGCGCACCCCGGGTACGACGAGCAGCAGGGCTACGACGTCTACGACCCGTACGGCTACGGGCAGCAGCAGCGTTCCGACGGGAGCAGCAACCAGTGAAGCGCACCACCCTCTCCCTGATCGCGGTCGCCACCGTCCTGGCCGCGGTCACCGGCGTGGCCGCCGTGACCGCCCCCGGTCCGGACAGCGCCGCACCCGTCGCCGCCCCGAAGGCGGCCCGCCTCCCGGTGGAGCGGACCGGGCTGCTCTGCCCGGCGCCGAGCACCTCGGAGGTGGCGGAGACGACGTACACCTCGTTCACCCCGCCGGCGAGGAACGCCGCCGGGCAGCCCCAGGACGGACAGGGCGGCGAGGGCGGCTCCGGCACGGGCACGGCCGCCGGCGCCGGCGGCAAGAGCGCCGCCGAGGCCGTCCTGAAGCCCGCCGCCAGGGCCGCGATCCCCGGCGAGGACGCCGCGAAGCAGGAGAAGAAGGCCAAGGAGCCGAAGGCCCCGCCGACCGTCACCAAGCCCGGCACCCCCGTCGCCGAACAGCTCGACGGCGGCTCCGTGCCCGCCCTGACCGGCGCCGCGAACGGCGCGCTCGCCCCCGGCTGGACCGTCCAGCAGACCACCGTCGTCCCGGCGGGCGGCGCCCGCGGCCTGCTCGGTGTGGCCTGCACCGCCCCGGACACCGACTTCTGGTTCCCGGCCGCCTCCACGGCCAAGGAGCGGCACGACTACGTCCACCTCACCAACCCCGACGACAGCGCGGCCGTCGCCGACATCGAGTTGTACGGCCCCGACGGCGCCCTGAAGACCGAGGTCACCGAGGGCATCCCGGTTCCCGGGCACAGCACCGTGCCGGTGCTGCTCTCCACCCTGACCACCGACCCGGCGCAGCAGGACCTCACCGTCCACGTCACCACCCGCAGCGGCCGCGTCGGCGCGGCCCTCGGCGTCGCCGACGAGAAGCTGGGCAGCGACTGGCTGCCCGCCGCCGCCGACGCGGCCGGCAAGCTCGTCCTGCCGGGCATCCCGGCCGACGCGACCTCGGTCCGGCTCGTCGCCTTCGCGCCCGGCGACGACGACGCCGACCTGAAGGTCCAGCTGATCACCCCGACCGGCACGATCGTCCCGGCGGGCGCCGACTCCCTGCACGTGAAGTCCGGCATGACCGCCGCCGTCGACCTGCCCGAGCTCACCCGGGGCGAGCCCGGCTCGCTGCTGCTGACCTCCGCCGATCCGAAGAAGCCGGTGCCCGTCGTGGCGGCGGTGAAGGTCGTCCGGGGCAAGGGCGCCGAGAAGGAGATCGCGTTCATCCCGGCCACCGCGGCGATCGAGGGCCGGGCCACCGTCGCCGACAACCGCGCCAAGGGCACCACCCTCGCCCTCAGCGCGCCCGGCGACGCCGCCCAGGTGCGGATCACGGCGTCGGCGGGCGCGGAGGGCGGTACGCCGGTCACCAAGAACGTCACGATCAAGGCGGGCAGCACGGTCTCGATGGACGGGCCCGTCCCGGACGGGGCGAAGGGCGGCTACGCGCTGACCGTGGAGCGGCTGTCGGGCGGCCCGGTGTACGCCGCGCGCACGCTGGCCCTGCCGCAGGACGGCGTACCGATGTTCACCGTGCAGACCTTCGCCGACGACCGCAGCTCGGTGGAGGTGCCGCCGGCCCGCCAGGACCTGAAGGTGCTGGACGACTGAGCGGACGCGGGCCGGGGGCCGCGTCCGAGCACGGGCGCCGGTCCCGGCGCGGGCCGGGTGCCGTACCGCCGTGAAGGCGCGGACCTCCTCGTACGGCGGCTCCGCCCGCCCGGTCACTCCTCCCCGTACCGCGGATCCACCGTCTCGGGGGAGAGTCCCAGCAGGTCGGCGACCTGTTCGACCACGACCTCGTGGACGAGCAGGGCCCGCTCGTCGCGGGTCTTGGCGCGGAGCTCGATGGGGCGGCGGTAGACGATCACCCGGGCCGGGTCCTTCCGGCCCGCCGGGAGCGCGACCCCCAGCGGCACCGTGTCGGCCGGCTCCGCCGGCGGCACCTCCAGCACCATGAACTCGACATCGGTGAGCTGCGGCCAGCCGCGCTCCAGCCGCTCCACCGAGTCCAGGACCAGATCGCGGAAGGTGTCCGCCCGGCTCGCGGACAGCGGGACCTGCGGCGGGGCGACCGGCCCCCGCATGCCCCGGCCGTGCCGGTCACGGTGCCGCGGGCGCGGTGCGGCAGGAGTGCCCCTGCTCTCGGTGGTGTCCGTCACTGACGCAGCGTAACTCCCGCCGGGCCCGGCTGCCGACGGGCGGGCGGCCCTCCCTTCCCGGCCCCTTCCCACCCTCGTCCCGCCGCCTCGCTCGCCTCCCCGCTCGCCCCTCCCAGGACCTCCCCGTTTTCTCTCCGGTCCCTCCCGGCGTTCTCTCCATCCGCTCACGCTTTCCCGTTTCCTCCGGCGCTCTTCCCGGCGCTCCTCCCGAGCCCCTCCCCGGACCCCCCACCACCCTCTTCCCGCCCCCTCCGACCCTCCGGATCAGGCCTCGGCCGGGGCCTTGAATCCGGCCACTTCCGCAGGTCGGAGGGGTGCCGGGAACAGCCGCCGTGGCGGACGTCACACCGCGACACGGTGGAGTGACCTGGGGGAGAGTCGTCGCGGCCCGCTCAAGAGTGCGGTACCGTCCAACGTCGTGAGCCCTGTACGTCGCTGTTCGCGCACCGCGTGCGGCCGCCCTGCCGTCGCGACACTGACGTACGTCTATGCCGACTCGACTGCGGTCCTCGGCCCGCTCGCCACCTACGCCGAGCCCCACTGCTACGACCTGTGCGCCGAGCACAGCGAGCGCCTCACCGCGCCGCGCGGCTGGGAGGTCGTGCGGCTCTCCGACGCGACCGTCCCCACCCGCCCCAGCGGCGACGACCTCGAAGCCCTCGCCAACGCGGTCCGCGAGGCGGCCCGCCCCCAGGAGCGCGCGGCCGAGGCCGGCGGCAAGGGCGGCCCGCGCGGCGGCGACCCGATGGAGGTCGGCCGGCGCGGCCATCTGAGGGTGCTGCGTTCCCCCGAGAACTGACCAGGGCCCGGTCCCGGGTAGTTTGGGCGTTCCGTATCCGTACGGGCACCGCATCGCGCCGGTGCGACATGCCGAGACTTCAGGAGGGTTTGATCCGTGGCTGCTGATCTGTCGCAGATCGTGAAGGCGTACGACGTCCGCGGGGTGGTGCCGGATCAGTGGGACGAGGCCCTGGCGGAACTGTTCGGAGCCGCGTTCGTCCGCGTGACCGAGGCCGACGCCATCGTCATCGGCCACGACATGCGCCCCTCCTCGCCCGGTCTCTCCGCCGCCTTCGCGCGCGGCGCGACCCGCCTCGGCGCCGATGTGACCCTGATCGGCCTCTGCTCCACCGACCAGCTCTACTTCGCCTCCGGGCAGCTCGGCCTGCCGGGCGCGATGTTCACCGCGTCCCACAACCCGGCCCGCTACAACGGCATCAAGATGTGCCGCGCCGGTGCCGCCCCCGTCGGCCAGGACACCGGCCTCGCCGACATCCGCGCGCTCGTCGAGCGGTGGAGCGAGGAGGGCGCGCCGGAGGCGGCCGCCACCGAGGGCACCGTCACCGAGCGGGACAGCCTGCACGACTACGCGGCCCACCTGCGCGGACTGGTCGACCTCACCACGATCCGGCCCCTCAAGGTCGTCGTCGACGCGGGCAACGGCATGGGCGGCCACACCGTGCCCACCGTCCTCGACGGTCTGCCGCTGGACGTCGTCCCGATGTACTTCGAGCTCGACGGCACCTTCCCGAACCACGAGGCCAACCCGCTCGACCCGAAGAACATCGTCGACCTCCAGGCGCGCGTCCGCGCCGAGGGCGCCGACCTCGGCCTCGCCTTCGACGGCGACGCCGACCGCTGCTTCGTCGTCGACGAGAACGGCGACCCGGTCTCCCCGTCGGCGATCACCGCGCTCGTCGCGGCGCGCGAGCTGGCCAAGCACGGCGGCAGCGGCACGGTCATCCACAACCTGATCACCTCGTGGTCGGTGCCCGAGGTCGTCCGCGAGCACGGCGGCACGCCGGTGCGCACCCGGGTCGGCCACTCCTTCATCAAGGAGGAGATGGCGAAGACCGGCGCCATCTTCGGCGGCGAGCACTCCGCCCACTACTACTTCAAGGACTTCTGGAACGCGGACACCGGCATGCTCGCCGCGCTCCACGTCCTCGCGGCCCTCGGCGGCCAGGACGGTCCGCTGTCCGGGCTGGTCTCCTCGTACGACCGCTACGCCTCCTCCGGCGAGATCAACTCCACCGTCGACGACCAGGCCGCCCGGCTGGCCGCCGTGAAGGCGGCGTTCGGCGACCGCGAGGGCGTCACCCTGGACGAGCTGGACGGACTGACGGTCACCGCCGCCGACTGGTGGTTCAACGTCCGCGCCTCCAACACCGAGCCGCTGCTCCGGCTGAACGTCGAGGCGCGGGACGAGGCGCGGATGGCGAAGGTGCGGGACGAGGCGCTGGAGCTGATCCGGGGCTGATCCGGGGCTGATCCGGCGTGATCCGGGGCTGAGGCGGTCGTTTTGACGGTCGCTCTGCCGACGGCCGGTCCTACGGTGCCCGTGGCGGGCGCGCTTCGCGCGTTCCCGCCACGGGCACCGCGCGTTCGCGCGCTCTCCCGGACACCCGCTGTTCCGCGCCACGCCCACCCCGTGCCGCTCGTCCGTCACACGGGCCACGGAACGTGGTCCCCGGCGCCGGCCCCGCGGGGGCGGGCGCCGCACCTGACCCGGCGGTAGGCTGACCGGGGCCGGAACCGTCCGCCCCGCATGCCCGTACGCCCCCGCGTACGCAGCCGCACCGCCCCCGAAGGGACCGCACATGCCGCTCGAAGCCGGCCTCCTGGACATCCTGGCCTGCCCGGCCTGCCACGCCCCGCTGGACGACCGTACGGCGGAGGAGACCCCGGAGCTGGTCTGCACCGGCGACGGCTGCGGTCTCGCCTACCCGGTCCGCGACGACATCCCGGTGCTGCTCGTGGACGAGGCGCGCCGCCCCGCCTGACCCGGCTCGGACGCCCGGCCCGGCGACCCACCGGGCCGTCCGCCCGGATGACCCCACTGGGTGATCCGGCCCAGGGGGAATCCCACTGGACGACCCGGATGGCTGGACGACGCGACCGGCCCCGGGCGGCCCCGCCGGACCCGGACCCGGGAGCCCCCGGCCCGTCAGGCCACGGGACACCCGGTACACCCGGCCCGGTACACCCGGGACACAGGGAAACCCAGGCATCCCGGGAGGCCCCCGGAGAACCGGGTAAGCCCCTCGGCAGGAAGACCACGCGGAACCCGGCCGCCCGGCCGGTCCCCGCTTCGACGACCGGAGGCCCGCCACATGCTCGACGAGACCCTCCTCGACGCACCGGAAGCCCTCGCCCTCGCCGACCGCCGCGATCTGCTGCGCGGTGCGGCCGAGGCGGGCGCGCGGGTACGGACCGCCGCCCGGCACGCCGCCGAGGCCGGTATCGCCGAACTCCGTCCGGAGGGCCGCCCGCGCACCGTCCTCGTCGCGGGCCGGCGCCTTGGAATCGCACGCGCCATGCCGCGTCCGCTCTCCGACCCAAGGTCATCCGACAGGCTCTCAGCCGCCGATCGCCGACATCGGGCGT
>NZ_JBEYZX010000056.1:0-39434 GCF_040646255.1 Streptomyces sp. NPDC046203
ACGGAGACCAGGGCACCCATGGTGCCTACGACGCCTACGGCAACCACGGCACGTACGGCGATCAGGGCACCTACGGCAGCCAGGGCACGTACGGCCCGCACCTCGTACCCGCAGCTCGGACGCCCCGTGGCACCACGCACGGCCGGCGTTCGACGACGGCACCGAGGCGGCCAAGGCACCCGAGACACCCGAGGTGCCCAAGGAACCCGAGAAGTCCGCCGACAAGCCCGCCGACAAGCCCGGCGACAAGCCCGCCGACCAGCCCGGCGAGAAGGCCACGGGCCGGGACCCCGAAGCGTCCGGCCGCGAGGCTGACCGCGCCCGGGAAGAGCCGCCCGCCCCGGACCCCGGCACCGCCCCGGACCCTGGCACCGCCCCGGACCCCGGTACCGCCCCGGACCCCGGCGCCACCCCCACCACCGAAACCGAATCCGAACCCACCCCCCACGCCGAAGGAGGCGATTCCGCGTGACCGACGTACTCGACGTCGCCCTCCGCCTGCTCGCCGTCTTCGTCGCGTTCCTCGTCCTGCCGCTCGTCGTCGGACAGACGGAACACAAGGTGATGGCCCATATGCAGGGCCGGCTCGGCCCCATGTACGCGGGCGGGTTCCACGGCTGGGCGCAGCTCGTCGCGGACGGGGTGAAGTTCGCGCAGAAGGAGGACATCGTCCCGGCCGACGCCGACCGGCGGGTCTTCCGGATCGCGCCGGCCGTCGCCCTCCTCCCGTACCTCCTCGTCCTCGTCGCGATCCCGATCGGCCCCGGCGAGGGCGCGGTCGGGCAGGTGGTCGACGCGGGGATCTTCTTCGTGCTCGCCGTCATGGGCGTCGGCGTGCTCGGCAGTCTGATGGCCGGCTGGGCGTCGGCGAACAAGTACTCGCTGCTCGGCGCCGTCCGCAGCGCCGCCCAGCTCCTCGCGTACGAACTGCCCATGCTGCTCGCCGCCGCCTCCGTCGCGATGGCGGCCGGCACCGTCTCGCTGCCCGGCATCCTCGATGCCTTCGCGTGGTGGTGGGTGCCGTGGCAGATCGTGGGCGCGCTGGTCTTCTTCGTCGCCGGGCTCGCGGAGCTCCAGCGCCCGCCGTTCGACATGCCCGTCGCCGACTCGGAGATCATCTTCGGCGCGTACACCGAGTACACCGGTCTGCGGTTCGCGCTGTTCCTGCTCGCCGAGTACGCCGGCATCGTCGTGCTGTGCGGGCTGACCACCGTCCTCTTCCTCGGCGGCTGGCACGGCCCGTTCGGCGCCGACGGTCTCGGCTGGCTCTGGACCCTGCTCAAGACCGCCGTCCTGGCGTTCGTCGTGATCTGGCTGCGGGTCTCGTATCCCCGGCTGCGCGAGGACCAGCTCCAGAAGTTCGCCTGGACGACCCTCGTCCCGCTCGCGCTCGCGCAGATCGCGCTCACCGGCATCGTGAAGGTGGCGATCAGCTGATGGCACCCCCGTTCGGATCCGGCCTGGCCAAGGGCCTCGCCGTCACCCTGCGCACGATGACGCGCCGGAACATCACCCTGCGGTACCCGGACGCGCAGCCCGAGCTGCCGCCCCGCACGCGCGGGGTGATCGCGCTGTTCGAGGAGAACTGCACGGTCTGCATGCTGTGCGCCCGCGAGTGCCCCGACTGGTGCATCTACATCGACTCCCACAAGGAGACCGTGCCGGCCGCCGCCCCCGGCGGGCGCGAGCGCAGCCGCAACGTCCTCGACCGCTTCGCGATCGACTTCTCGCTCTGCATGTACTGCGGTATCTGCGTCGAGGTGTGCCCGTTCGACGCGCTGTTCTGGTCGCCCGAGTTCGAGTACGCGGAGACCGACATCCAGGAGCTGACGCACGAGCGCGACAAGCTGCGCGAGTGGATGTGGACGGTTCCGGAACCGCCCGCGCTCGACCCGTGCGCGGAGGAGCCGAAGGAGATCGCCGCCGCGCGCAAGGCCGCCGAGAAGACAGCCCAGGCCCAGGCGGCCCAAGCCGCGGCCGAAGCCGCCGAGGCAGAGCAGCGCGGGGAGGACGGACAGTGATCCTCGCCCCTCTCACCCCCCTCACCCCTCTCGCCCAGGCCGCCCACGCCGCCCAGACGGCGGCCGAGGCCGCCCCGGCCACCCGCGGCTTCCTCTCGCCCACCGGCGTCGAGGTCGTCTTCCTCCTCGTCGGCCTCGCCACCCTCGGCGCGGCCCTCGTCACCGTCACCACCAAGCAGCTCGTGCACGCCGCGCTCTGGCTGGTCGTGGCGCTCGGCGGGCTCGCCGTCGAGTACCTGCTGCTGACCGCCGAGTTCATCGCCTGGGTGCAGGTGCTGATCTACGTGGGCTCGGTCGTCGTCCTCCTCCTCTTCGGGCTCATGCTCACCCGGGCCCCCATCGGCCGCTCCCCGGACGCCGACTCGGGCAACCGGCCGGTGGCCCTCGCCGTGGCGATCGCCGCCGCGGCGGCGCTGGTGTGGGTGGTCGTGGACGCGTTCCGTACGACGTGGATCGGCCTCGGCGGACCCGCGCAGGGCTCCACCGAGGTGACGGGCCGGTTCCTCTTCCGGAACTGGGTGCTGCCCTTCGAGGCCCTGTCCGTCCTGCTGCTCGCCGCCCTCGTCGGGGCGATCGTCCTGTCCCGGAAGAAGTCCCCGGAGGACGGCGACGACGGTGACGACGAAGGCGACGACCCAGCCGGCGGCGCCGGCCGCGAAGCCCTCGCGGACCCGGCTGCGAACCCGGCCGAGGAGACCCACTGATGCATCTCGTCTACCCGGCCGTCCTCGCCGCCCTCCTCTTCTGCGTCGGCCTGTACGGCGTCCTCGCCCGCCGCAACGCGATCCTCGTCCTGATGTCCGTCGAGCTGATGCTCAACGCCGTCAACCTCAACCTGGTCGCCTTCGACGTCTGGCTCCGCGACACCCTGCACGCCGGCCAGGCGCTCACCCTCTTCGTCATCGCCATCGCCGCCGCCGAGATCGGCATCGGCCTCGCGATCGTCCTGATGGTCTACCGCAACCGGGGCACCGCGGACGTGGACCGGCTCCGCGACACCGCCGAGCGCCCCGGCCCCGACGACTCCGGCCCCCACGGCCCCGACGGCCCCCGCCCCCACCCCGGCTCCGGCCCCGACGACCCGTGGTCCGACGACCCGTGGTCCGACGACCAGGGACCCGACGAGAAGCCGTCCACCGACGAGAAGCCGTCCACCGGCGGGACGCCGTCCACCGACGAGCAGTCGTCCACCAGCGGCAAGCCGTCCACCGACACCACCAAGCCGTCCACCGGCGAGAAGGCCGAGGCCACCGCGTGACCACCACGACCCTCGCCGTCCTCGTCCCCCTCCTGCCCTTCCTTGGCGCCGTCGCCGGTCTGCTCCTCGGCCGCACCGCGCCCGGATTCGTCCGCCCCCTCGCCGTGCTCCCGGCCCTCGCCGCCGCCGTGCTCGCCGTCCTGGTCGCCGTACGGCAGGGCGGCGGTACGGCGATCGACGCCGCGACCCGGCTCACCCCGACCGGCTCGGTCCCCATCGACCTGGCCCTGCACATCGACGCCTTCGCCGCGCTCGTCGCCATCCTGGTCGGCGTGGTCGCCACCTGCGTGCAGGTCTACTCGACCGGCTACCTCCGGCACGACCCGCGCTACCCCTCGTACGCCGCGCTCGTCTCCCTCTTCACCTCCGCGATGCTGCTCGTCGTCTACTCCGGCGACCTGATGGTGCTCCTGGTCGGCTGGGAGATCATGGGCATCTGCTCGTACTTCCTCGTCGGGCACTACTGGGAGACCCCCGAGGCCCGCGCGGCCTCCCTCAAGGCATTCCTGGTCACCAAGCTCGGCGACGTGCCGTTCCTGATCGGCCTGTTCGCGCTCGCCGCCGACGCGGGCACCTTCCGGATCACCGGGGTGCTCGGCGCCGTCGCGAGCGGCGGTCTCGACCACCCCACCCTCGTGGCGCTGCTGCTCCTCGCGGGGGTCGCGGGCAAGTCCGCGCAGTTCCCGCTGCACACCTGGCTGCCCGACGCGATGGCCGGCCCCACCCCCGTCTCCGCGCTCATCCACGCCGCCACCATGGTGGCGGCCGGTATCTACTTCACCGCCCGGCTGCTGCCTGTCTTCGCCGCCTCCGCCGCCGCGCTGACCGTGCTCGCCGTGATGGCCGCGCTCACCATGACGGGCTCGGCGCTCGCCGCGCTCGCTCAGGACGACATCAAGCGGGTGCTCGCCTACTCGACGATCGGGCAGCTCGGCTACATGGCCGGCGCCCTCGCCGTCGGCGACCGCGCCTCCGCTGTCTTCCACCTCCTCACGCACGGCGCCTTCAAGGCGCTGCTGTTCCTCGCCGCCGGTACGGTCATCCACGCCGCCGGCACCAACTCGCTCACCGCCATGTCCCGGATGAGCGGACTGACCCGGCGGGTCCCGGACGCGTACTGGACGATGAGCATCGGTCTGCTCGCGCTCGCCGCGATCCCGCCGTTCGCCGGCTTCTTCTCCAAGGAAGCCGTCCTCGTCGCCGCCGAGCACACCGCCACCGCCCAGGCCGGGGAGGCGACCGCCGCCCCCGCCGCGGCCGGCTGGATCGTGCTCGTCGCCGGTCTCCTGACGGCCCTGCTCACCGCCGCGTACGCGACCCGGCTGTGGCTCCTCGCCTTCCGCGGCCGGGGCGCCGAGGCGCCCGACCACGGACGCCAGCCGGTCGCCATGACCACCGTGCTGTGGGTGCTCGCCGTCCCCTCCCTCGCGCTCGGGCTCGCCGCGCCCGCCCTCGGCGACTGGTTCGGCGGCCACGCGCTGACCCCGACCGTCACCACGGCCGTGCTCGGCACCGGCCTCGCCGTCGTCGGCGGCGCCGTCACCTACGCGGTCTGGCACACGCTCGTCGCCAAGGCGGCGGCCCGCCCCGTCCGGATCGCCCCGCACGTCGCCCACCCCGGCGCCGAGGCGGGCCAGGTCGAGGCGGAGGCGCTGGACCTGCCGCACCCGGCCCCCGACCACGACCCGGACCCCGGCCGCGCCCTGCTCGGCCCGCTGCACCGGCCCGCCGCCGAGGGCTTCCGCCTGGACGCGGCCTACCGGACCCTGTTCGTCCGCCCCGTGCTCGCCGCCGCGTCCCTGGTCCGCTTCCTGGACCGGGAGGTCGTCGACACGTACGTACGCGGCGCGGGCAGCGGAGCCAAGGGCCTCGGCCGGCTCGTCCGCCGGGCCCAGACCGGCAATGTGCAGACCTACCTCGGCGCTCTGCTCGCCGGCTCCGTCGTCCTGGCGGTCGTCGCCGTCGCCCTCGCCAACGCCGCCGCCGGAGCGTGACCCGTGATCGATATCAGCGAATCCGTGATGCAGTTCCTTCTGGCGTTGATCGTCGCCGGCCCGCTCCTCGGCGCCGCCGCCGCGCTCCTGCCGGCCCCGCCCGGACTGAAGGGCAGCTCACCCGAGCAGGCCGTGCTCCGCCACGGCGTCACCGTCACCGGCGTGATCCTGCTGGCCGCGATCGTCCTCGCCCTCGGCTTCGACCACGCCCACCCCCAGGCGATGCAGGCCACCACCGACATCACCTGGATCAAGGCACTCGACGTGCGGATCCACCTCGGCGTCGACGGCATTTCCCTCCCCCTCCTGCTCCTGACCGCGCTGCTGACCTTCCTCTGCGCGCTCTACTCCTATTTCAAGCCCCCGGCCGGCCCGTCCCCCCGGGCCTTCGTCGCCCTGCTCCTGCTCTTGGAGACCGGCACCCTGGCGACCTTCGCCGTACTCGATCTCGTGCTGTTCTTCCTGGCCTTCGAGACGGTCCTCGTCCCGATGTACTTCCTCATCGCCCGCTGGGGCGGCGCGGACCGCCAGGCCGCCGCCCTGAAATTCATCCTCTACACGGTGCTCGGCTCCGTGATCATGCTGCTCGGCCTGCTCCTCGTCGGTCTGAAGGCGGGCACGTTCGACATGGTGGCACTCGCCACTGACAACGGCCGGTCGCTGACCACGTCCGTGCAGGTCATCGCCGTTCTCGCGATCGGTCTCGGGCTCGCCGTGAAGACTCCGATGTGGCCGCTGCACAGCTGGCTCCCGGACGCCCACACCGCTGCCCCGACCGTCGGCTCCGTCCTCCTCGCCGGTGTGCTCCTGAAGATGGGCACGTACGGGTTCGTCCGCATCGCGCTGCCGATCGCCCCCGAGGGCATGCACACCTTCGCCCCGTACCTCGCCGCCTTCGCGGTCGCGGGCATCGTCTACGGATCCCTCGCCTGCCTCGCCCTCGCGCGGCCCGGCAACAAGGGCGACCTGAAGCGCCTCATCGCGTACAGCTCCGTCGGCCACATGGGCTTCGTCCTGCTCGGCATCGCCACCCTGACCCCCACCGGCGTCAACGGCGCGCTGTTCGCGAACATCGCCCACGGCCTCATCACCGGCCTGCTGTTCTTCCTCGCCGGGGCCGTCAAGGACCGCTATGGCACCGCCGACCTCGACACCCTCGCCGGGGCCACCGGCGCCGCCCTCTACGGCCGCGCCCCGCGCCTCGGCGCGCTCCTCGCGTTCGCCGCCGTCGCCTCCCTCGGACTGCCCGGCCTCGCCGGGTTCTGGGGCGAGATGCTCGCCCTGTTCGGCGCCTTCGACCCGGCCGCCGGACTCAGCCGCCCCGCCTTCCTCACCTGCATGGCGGTCGGCGCCTTCGGCACCCTGCTCACCGCGGCCTACCTCCTCCTCGTCGTGCGCCGCGTCTGCATGGGCGGCCCGCGCCCCGCCGGGGAGCGCGCGCTCGCCGACGTCCAGGGGTACGAGTTCGCGGCCTGGACCCCGCTCGCCGCCCTCACCGTCCTCGCCGGACTGTGGCCCGCCGTCCTCCTCGGCCTCACCGACCCGGCCGTCCAGCAGCTCCTCGCGGGAGGAAAGCAGTGATCCCCGACGTGACGACGACCACCGCCGTGATCACCGACGTGACCACCGTCCTGGCGACGGGGCCCGGCGCGGCTTCCGGAGCGGTGCCGGGCGCCCTGCCCGGAGCCGTCTCCGGTACGGCCTCCGGCGCGCTCTCCGAGGCGATCACCGGTCTGGCCGCGGGGCCCGCCGGCAGCGCCGTCACGGCCGTCGCCGCCGCCCCGGCCACCCCCAGCCTCGTCCAGAGCGTGGACTGGGCGGCCATCGCGCCGCCCCTGCTCACCGCCGTCGTCGCCGTCGCGATCCTGGTCGCCGACCTGTTCCTCCCGGCGGCCCGCAAGCACCTCCTCGGCTGGACCGCGACCGCCGGTCTCGCCGCCGCGCTCGCGCTGCTGCTGCCGCTGCGCGCCGGCGACCACCGGACCTTCTGCCTCACCGACGCCGCCGCGCGGGCCGCCGGCACGCACGCGCCCGCGTGCAGCTACACCGCCGACACCTTCACCCTGGTCATCCAGTTCCTGGTGCTCGCCGGAGCCCTTGTCACCGCGCTGCTCTCGCACGCCGACACCCGCCGGAAGCTGCCGGCCGGCGAGTACTGGTTCCTGCTGCTCTCGTCCGCCGCCGGCGCGGCCCTGCTGCCCGCCGCCCGCGACCTGGCCACCCTCGTCGTCGCCCTGGAAGTGGCCTCGCTGCCCGCCTTCGCGCTCGTCGGCATGCGTCGCGGCGACCGGATGTCCAGCGAGTCCGCGCTGAAGTTCTTCCTGTCGTCCGTCACCGCCACCGCCGTCACCCTGCTCGGCGCGAGCTTCGTCTACGCGGCCACCGGCACGCTCCATCTCACCGAGATCGCCCAGCGCCTCGACGACGTCCCCGGCCAGCTGCACACCCTCGCCCAGGCCGGTGTCGTCCTCACCCTCGTCGGCTTCGCCTTCAAGACGGCCGCCGTCCCCTTCCACTTCTGGGTCCCCGACACCTATGTCGGCGCCCCACTGCCCGTGGCCGGCTACCTCTCCGTCGTCGGCAAGGCCGTCGGCTTCACCGGCATCATCCTGGTGACCGTCGTGGCGTTCCCCACGTACGCGCACGTCTGGGGCCCCGCGCTCGCCGTCCTCGCCGCGCTCACCATGACCGTCGGCAACGTCGCCGCCCTGCGCCAGAACCCCACGCGCGCGTGGAGCGCGGTCCGGCTGCTCGCCTGGTCCTCGGTCGGGCAGGCCGGCTACCTCCTGGTGCCGATCGCAGCCGCCGCGTACTCCAGCGACGACCAGATCGGCGCGACCGTGGCATATGCCTTGATGTACGCCGCCGTGAACCTCGGCGCCTTCGCCGTCGCCGTCCTGGTCGGCCGTACCCACCCGAAGAACCGGATCACCGACTACCGGGGCCTCTTCGCGACCCGCCCCGCCGCCGCCCTCGCGCTCGGTTTCTTTCTTCTCAACCTGGCCGGGCTGCCCCCGGGTATCATCGGTCTCTTCGCCAAGGTGACCGTCTTCTCGGCGGCCGTCGACGCCGGCCTCGGCTGGCTGGCCGTGATCATGGGCGTCAACGTCGTGATCGCCCTCGCCTACTACCTTCGGTGGACCGCGCTGCTCTTCCGCACCCCGGAAGGCGCCCCGCGGCCCGCCTCCGTGGTGGCGCCGCGCCGGGTCCCCACCCCGGTCACCCTGGCCCTCGCGCTGACCGCCGTCGCGGGCGTCGCGCTGTCGGGATACCCGCAGCTCGCCCTCCGCTACGCGGCGAACACCCTGTTCTGACCCTCCCCCCTCTGTCCCCCCACGCACTTCATCTCTAGGAGCGCACCACCGTGCTGACCGGCTTCAAGGACTTCATCCTCCGCGGCAACGTCGTCTCGATGGCGATCGGTCTGGCCGTCGGATCGGCGTTCACCGCCGTCGTCACCGGCTTCAGCAAGGCGTTCATCACCCCGCTCATCGGTCTCGCCACCGGCTCCGTCGGAGACTTCAGCGAGGCCAGCTTCACCCTCGGCAAGACCGTCTTCCCCTACGGTCTGGCCATCGCCGCGACCATCGCCTTCGTCGTCACCGCCGCCGTCCTCTACTTCCTCTTCGTCGTCCCCATGGCGAAGATCCAGGAGAAGTTCGCCAAGGAGGAGGCGGCCGACCCGAAGGCGGAGAAGCGCGACTGCCCGCGCTGCTTCGCCGAGATCCCGGCCATCGCCTCCCGCTGCGCCCACTGCACGAGCGAGGTCGAGCCGGTCGCCGCCGCCCTGCGGAAGGCGGGCCTGGAGAAGACCCCGGTCCCGGCGGCCCGCTGACCCCCGCCCGTACCCGTACCCCCGCCCGTATCCGTACGGGACCCGGCGCCCCCTGCCCGCAGGGGGCGCCGCTTTTCGTACGCCCCGCCCCTCTCACCCGTACGGACCGCACGGCGCCCCGCGCGCGCCGGGGAACCCGGGGTCTCCGCCTGGCGTTGACCAGGAGAGAAGGGTCCACTGGAGGGTGGATCCGCAGAACAAGGGTTCCCCTGCCGCACCATTTGGAGGGCGTACCGTGCACCGCCGGCACAACGGGCTGAGGACCGCGGTCCTCCTCGGAGGGCTCTCCGCCCTCATCATCCTCATCGGCAGCTTCTTCGGGCGTACGGGACTGATCGTCGCCCTTGTCGTCGCCCTCGGGACCAACGCCTACGCGTACTGGAACAGCGACAAGCTGGCCCTGCGCGCGATGCGCGCCCGCCCCGTGAGCGAGTTCGAGGCCCCCGCGCTCTACCGGATGGTCCGCGAGCTCTCCACCCAGGCACGCCAGCCCATGCCCCGGCTCTACATCTCGCCCACCCAGGCACCCAACGCCTTCGCCACCGGCCGCAACCCGCGCAACGCGGCCGTGTGCTGCACCGAGGGCATCCTCGCCATCCTCGACGAGCGCGAGCTGCGCGGCGTCATCGGCCACGAGCTGAGCCATGTCTACAACCGGGACATCCTCATCTCCTCGGTCGCGGGCGCGCTCGCCTCCGTGATCATGTTCCTGGTCAACTTCGCCTGGCTGATCCCGATCGGCCGCTCCAGCGACGACGAGGGCCCCGGGCTGCTCGGCATGCTGATGATCATGCTCCTCGGCCCGATCGCCGCGTCCGTCATCCAGCTCGCCATCTCCCGCTCCCGGGAGTACGAGGCGGACGCCTCCGGCGCCCATCTCACCGGCGACCCGCTCGCCCTCGCCAGCGCCCTGCGCAAGCTCGACGCGGGCACCAAGCA
The DNA here is from genome assembly GCF_040646255.1 of Streptomyces sp. NPDC046203. Classification (NCBI taxonomy): domain Bacteria; kingdom Bacillati; phylum Actinomycetota; class Actinomycetes; order Kitasatosporales; family Streptomycetaceae; genus Streptomyces; species Streptomyces sp. NPDC046203. The sequence continues at coordinate 10,048 of NZ_JBEYZX010000056.1, forward strand.
GCTGCCGCTGCCGCCCGAGCCGAGGATCGAGACGGCGAGCCACATGATGATCGCCAACCCCTTCCGTCCGGGACAGGGATTGTCGAAGATGTTCTCCACCCACCCGCCGATGGCCGAGCGCATCGCCCGGCTCGAACAGATGGCAGGTCGACGCCCGTGAAAACGATCCTGAACATTATCTGGCTGATCCTGTGTGGATTCTGGATGTTCCTCGGCTACGTACTGGCCGGGCTCCTGCTCTGCATCACGATCATCGGCATCCCCTTCGGCCTTGCCTCCTTCCGCATCGGCGTCTACGCCCTGTGGCCCTTCGGCCGCATGGTCGTCGACCGCCGCGACGCGGGCGCGCCGTCCTTCATCGGCAACGTGCTGTGGGTGATCCTCGCCGGCTGGTGGCTGGCCCTCGGCCACATCACCACCGGCATCGCGCTGTGCCTGACGATCATCGGCATCCCGCTGGGCCTCGCGAACTTCAAGATGATCCCGGTCTCGCTGCTGCCGCTGGGCAAGGAGATCGTCCCCACCGACCAGTTCCTCGGCGGCTACAGCCACACGGCCCGCTAGCGGATCGGCTGCCCGGCGGATCCTGGCCGCGGCCGAGCCCTGCCCGGCCGCCTCCCAGGAGTCCGAAGAAGGTCTCAGAGCCGGGGAGACGCGGCGCGTCCCCGCCTGACCGCGTACGCCACCACGCCGACCGCCAGCACCCCGAGGCCCGCGAGGACCGAGCCCGGCGGCAGGGCGAAGGCGAGGGCCGCGCAGCCGGTGAGGCCGAGGACGGCGAGCGGCCGGTCGCGGCGGTCCAGGGTCCAGACGGAGGCGTTGGCGATGCCGTAGTAGACGAGGACGCCGAACGACGAGAAGCCGATCGCGCCCCGTACGTCCACCGTCGCCGCGAGCACGGCCACGACCGCGCCGACGGCGAGTTCCGCCTGGTGCGGGACCCGGAAACGGGGGTGGACGGCGGCCAGCCGGGCCGGCATATGCCCGTCCCGGGCCATGGCGAGCGTCGTCCGCGAGACCCCGAGGAGCAGCGACAGCAGCGACCCGAGGGCTCCGGCCGCCGCGCCGAGGGTGACGAACGGGACCAGCCAGGACGCTCCCGCCGCGCGCGCCGCGTCCGCGAGCGGAGCGCCGGAGCCGGCCAGGGCGTCCGGCCCGAGGACGGCGAGCACGGTCACGGCGACCGCCGCGTACACGAGAAGGGTGAGGCCGAGCGCGATCGGCACCGCCCGCGGAATGGTCCGCTCCGGGTCGCGGACCTCCTCGCCGAGCGTCGCGATCCGCGCGTACCCGGCGAACGCGAAGAACAGCAGCCCGGCCGCCTGGAGCACCCCGCCCGCCGGAAGGTCGTCGGCGAGCGCGAGCCGTTCCACCCGCCCCGCCCCGGCGGCGGCCACCACGACGGCGGCCAGGACGGCGAGCACCACCGCCACGATCACCCGCGTCAGCCACGCCGACTTCCGCACCCCGCGGTAGTTGGCGGCGGTCAGCGCCACGACCGCCGCCACGGCCACCTCGCGCGAGTGCGCCGGCCAGGCATATGCCCCGACGGTCAGGGCCATCGCCGCGCAGGACGCCGTCTTCCCGACGACGAAGGCCCAGCCCGCCAGATAGCCCCAGAAGGGGCCGAGACGTTCGCGCCCGTACACATAGGTGCCGCCCGAGGACGGGTAGCGGGCCGCGAGCCGGGCCGAGGCCGTCGCGTTGCAGTACGCCACCACGGCGGCGACCCCGAGCGCCGGGAGCAGCCCCGGGCCGGCCGCGCCGGCGGCGGGGGCGAGCGCCACGAAGATCCCGGCGCCGAGCATCGAGCCGAGCCCGATGACGACGGCGTCGAACACCCCGAGGGTGCGGCGCAGCTCCTGTGTCATGTGCCGAACACTATTCCCGGGGCAACCGTCCCAGCACTTGAGGGCGTCTTCCCCGGCATGAGCATCATCGGATGGATCGTCCTCGGCCTGCTGGCCGGCCTCATCGCCAAGATCCTGCTCCCGGGCCGCGACCCGGGCGGCGTTCTCGGCACGACCCTGATCGGCATCATCGGCGCGTTCCTCGGCGGCTGGATCTCGTCCCGCTTCCTGGACCGCCCGATCGACCGCGACTTCTTCGACACCGCCACCTGGCTGTCGGCGATCGGCGGCTCCCTGGTGCTGCTGATCGGCTACCGGCTCCTGTTCGGCAACTCGCGCGAACGCTGAGCCCCGGACCGGTCGCGGCCCCGACCCGGACCCGGACCCGGACCCGGACCCCGACCCCGACACCGACCCTGACGGTCGGGACCGGGAGCCGGGAGCCGGGGATCAGAGCCCGGTCTCCCGCAGAGTGATGTTGAGCCGCCCGCGCAGCCCGAGCGCGGGCTCGGCCGTCCCCGGGTACACCTTCGGCACCCCGTGGAACGCGAACCGCGACGGCCCGCCGAACACGAACAGGTCCCCGGACGCCAGCTCCACATCCGTCCACGGCCGCCCCCGCCCCTCGGTGTTCCCGAGCCGGAACACACAGGTGTCGCCCAGACTCAGCGACACCACCGGAGCGGGCGAACGCTCCTCCTTGTCCTGGTGCATGCCCATGCGCGCGCCGTCGCCGTAGAAGTTGACGAGCCCGGTGTCCGGGGTGAAACCGCGATGTGCGCCGTACGCCTCCACCACCGCCTCCCGCCCCAACGCGACCAGCCAGTCCGGCAGTTCGAGGTCCACGCCGTCCAGATAGCGGTACGGCACCCAGCGCCGCCCGAGATGCAGCGAGCGCACCGACATCACCCCGCCACCCGGCAGGGCCGTCGACGCGTACGCCACCGGCCCGCGCCCGAACTCCCGGCATGCCTCGACCAGTTCACGCTGCCGATCCAGCGGCAGCCACCCGGGTACGTGCACCGCCCCGGGTGCGGGCTCGCTCCGCTCTCGCGGAAACAGCCCTTCGGTCACGGCTGTTGCTCCCCGGCCCCGCTCTCCAGGTCCAGCAGGGCCCGCTTGCGGTCGAGTCCGGCGGCGTACCCCCGCAGACTCCCGTCCGCGCCGATCACCCGGTGGCACGGCCGCACCACGAGCAGCGGATTGCGCCCGATCGCGGTACCCACCGCCCGTACGCCCGCGCCGGACGAACCGACCTGGGCCGCGATCTCGCCGTACGAGACGGTCGTCCCGTAGGGGATCTCCTCCAGGGCCCGCCACACCCGCCGCTGGAACTCCGTCCCGGACTCCTCGTAAGGGATGTCGAACCCGGCCCGCCGCCCGTCGAAGTACGCCCCGAGCTGCCCGGCGATCTCCTCGAACGCCGCGTCCTCGCGGACCCACCCCTCCTCTACCGCCACGCCGCCCTTCTGCCCCTCCAGCGACAGCGAGCGCAGTACGACCCGTCCCTCGTCGCCGATCCGCCCCACCAGGAGCATCGCGCCGAGCGGTCCGTCGATACGGCTGTAGACCATCGCGTTCGTTCTCATGCCCCCAGTGTGCGACCCCGCCCCCACCCCCGGCTGGCGCTTTTCGGACACCACCCTGACGGGGCGGGGCGGCCGGAAGGCGGGGGAGCCGGGAGTGGGGGCGGGGTCGCGGGAGGGTGCGGCGGCCGGCGGGAAGAGCCGGCGCGGCAGCCGGTGCGGCGGAGCCGGAGCGGCAGGGTCAGCGGTAGTTCACGAACTGGAGGGCGAAGTCGAAGTCCTTGCCCTTCAGGAGCGCGATGATGGCCTGGAGGTCGTCCCGGCTCTTCGAGCTGACGCGCAGTTCGTCGCCCTGCACCTGTGCCTTGACGCCCTTCGGGCCCTCGTCACGGATGATCTTGGCGACCTTCTTGGCGTTCTCCTGGGAGATGCCCTCCTGGATGGAGGCGAAGAGCTTGTACTCCTTGCCGGAGAGCTGCGGCTCGCCCTCCACGTCCAGCGACTTCAGCGAGATGCCCCGCTTGATCAGCTTGGACTCGAGGACGTCGAGGATCGCCTTGACCCGCTCCTCGCCGCTCGCCTGCATCAGGATCTTCTCGCCCGACCAGGAGATCGAGGCGCCGGTGCCCTTGAAGTCGTAGCGCTGCGAGAGCTCCTTCGCGGCCTGGTTGAGGGCGTTGTCGACCTCCTGCCGCTCGACCTTGGAGACGATGTCGAAACTGGAGTCGGCCATGAGGTGAGGCTCCTTGCTCGGATGTGATCGGGTACGGCGCAAAGCGTAGCCACCCGGCCGCCACCAACCTGTGATCAATCCAGTGGTGGAGCACCCCGTGGGATCGGGTATTGTTTACCTCGTTGCCGGGGAGCGCAGCCGAAAAGCGGCTCCGAGGTGACGAAATCCCATGGCGGTGTGCCCGAGTGGCCAATGGGAACGGACTGTAAATCCGTCGGCTTAGCCTACCCAGGTTCGAATCCTGGCGCCGCCACGCGATGCAGAAGGTCCCCGGTGTTCGCACCGGGGACCTTCTCGCATGTCCGGACCTGCTCGTACGGCCGCGGCGGGCCAGGCCGGTTCGGACGGCCGGCCGGGCCAGGGCCAGGGCCTGTGCCGTGCGGCTCAGTTGCCCGCGATGTCCTTCACCGCGACCGAGACCGGGACCGAGCCCGAGACGAGTTCCAGGGTCAGCCCGGCCGCCCCCGGCGTGTCGAGGAGTTCGGCGAGAACCGCGGCCACGTCGTCGCGGGGCACCGGACCCCGGCCCGCGGCGACCTCCAGCCGGACCAGGCCCGTCCCCGCGTCGTTCGTCAGCATCCCGGGGCGCAGCACCGTCCAGTCCAGGTTCGGCCGGGCCCGTACGGCGTCGTCGGCGGCGCCCTTCGCCCGCAGGTACACGTCGAAGACCTCGTCGCCCTCGTGCCGCGCGTCCGCGCCCATCGAGGAGACGATCACGTAGCGGCGCACTCCCGCCCGTTCGGCCGCGTCCGCGAGGAGGACGGCCGCCGCGCGGTCCACCGTGTCCTTGCGTTCCACGCCGCTGCCCGGGCCCGCGCCCGCCGCGAAGACGGTCGCGTCCGCGCCCTCCAGGGCCGCCGCGACCTCCTCGACGGACGCCGACTCCAAGTCCAGGACGACCGCGCCGACTCCGGCCTTCCGCAGCTCCTCGGCGTGTTCGGGGCGGCGGACGATCCCCACCGGTTCGTGTCCGCCCGCGGCGAGCAACCGCTCCAGCCGCAGGGCGATCTGTCCGTGTCCTCCAGCGATGACTACGCGCATACTCACGACCGTACGGCCCCCGGCCCGCCCGGTCCTGTCGAATCGGGCCGGTCCGGCCGGTCCGGCCGATCGGGTCGGTCGGGTCGGTCAGGGCGATCGGGTCGGTCAGGGCGGTCCGGGCGGTCGGGACGATCCGGGCGGGTCTGCCGGGGCAGGTCGAGCGCCGCCGCCGGGTCGCAGTACTCCCGTACCGCGCTCGTCCGGGCCACCACCCGCCCCCGGTGCACCACGATCCGGCTGTACGCCTGGGACAGCACGCCCGCGAGCCGTGCGCCCCGCACCGCCAGCAGCTCCGCCGGGAAGCCCGCCTCCACCCGTACCTCCGGAAGCCCCATCGCCGCCCGCGCGTCCGCGCTCACGGCCCCGTACGCCGCCGCCTCGGCCACCCCGTCCAGCGAGGCCAGCAGATACGCGGCCTCCAGCGGATCGCCCCGCCCCACCGGATTGCACACGTCCCGCAGCGCGCCGCCGCCCGCCGCGACCCGCACCCCGGCCGCCCGCAGCAGCCGTACCGGCGCCGTGCCCCGGGTCCCCGCCGCCGCGCAGCCGCCCTGGGGCAGGCAGACCACGCTCACCCCGGCCGCCGCGAGCCGGTCCGCCGTCCGCCGGGCCGTCTCGGCGGGCAGCCGCCGCAGCCCCGCGCACGGCCCGACCGTCACCCCCTCCCGCAGCCCCCCGGCCATCGCCGCGAGCCGCGCGAGGCGTACCGGATCGTCCCCGTCGGTGTGCAGGTCCACCGGGCGGCCGTACGCATCGGCGAGTTCCAGGACCAGCTCCACGTACCCGGTCGGATCCGGGTCCAGGTCCGGCCGGCCGCCGACCACCGCCGCGCCCATCGCCACCGCGTCCCGCAGCGTCGCGAGCCCGTCCGCGCCCGCCACCCCGGTCAGCAGCCGGGGCACCGCCACCGTCGTCAGCTCCGCCAGACCGCGCAGCGAGCGCCGGGCCTGGAGCACCGCCTCCAGCGGCCCGAGCCCGTGCACGTCCCCGATCCGGACGTGGGCGCGCAGCGCCGTCGCGCCGTGCCCCAACTGGAGCAACGCCGCCTCGGTGGCCCGCCGCTGGACCTCCTCGGTGCCGTAGGGGACGGGGCTGGAGGGGGCGGTGGGCCCGGTGGGCCTGATGGGGTCAGTGGGGTCGGTGAGGTCGGCGGTGAGGGCCGTGTCGGCGTGCGCGTGCGGTTCGGCGGGCGCGGGCAGCAGCAGATAGCCGGACAGGTCCACCCGGGCGCCCACCGCGCTCAGGCTGCCCGCGGTGCCGACGGCCTCGATCCGGCCGCCGCCGAGCCGGACGTCGACCATCCGGCCGTCGGTCAGCCGCGCGTTGCAGAGCAGCAGCGGCGCGATCCCGGTGGTGCCGGTGGCGGCCCGGCCGTCGTCGGGCGAGGGCGGGGGCTGCTGGGGCTGCTTGCTGTCGGCTGACACAGGACTCCTCACGGCCGGCTCGGCGAAGGCGATCCCGGCGAGGCGATAGCGGCGATGGAGGCAAGGGAGGCAAGGGGGCGACGGAGGCGAGGGCGGCGACGCCGGACGCCAAGATCACGCAGCGTGGCGGGCCCGAGCCTAGGGCCGGCCGGTGCCGCCTTCGGGGAGGAGCGCAGTAGTCGTACCGATGAGGGCACGTGTGGCGTACGAGGCGCGCGAGGGAGCGTGGGGCGTACGCGAGGGCCGTGGAGGGGCGCGGGAGACCGGTGCGGGGGTACGGGGCGACGCTCCCGGGCGGCGGATCGGGTGTCGGGGACCCGGGGCGACGGGTCGGCAGCGGGTCGATACCGGGGGAGCGGGCCGCGCCCGGAGGCGAGCCGGCGGCCGGTTCCGCAACCCCGCCCCGCACCGCTCCGACCAGCCGGAACCCTTACGGCACAAGGCCTCCGCGAGACCCGCACCCGCCCCGCACGTCTCTTCCACTCCACCCCCGCCGGGGCCTGCGGGAATGGATTTGGGTGATGGGCTCAGGACCGTGTAATGTCTTCCTCGCTCGCCCCAATAGCTCAGTCGGTAGAGCGTCTCCATGGTAAGGAGAAGGTCTACGGTTCGATTCCGTATTGGGGCTCTGGTGTGAAGGATCCGCCTTCGGGCGGATCCAGAACATCAAAGCGGTGTAGCTCAGTCGGTAGAGCAAGCGGCTCATAATCGCTGTGTCACCGGTTCAAGTCCGGTCACCGCTACACACAGTAGCCGATTGTAGGGTCGGTCCTGCAATCGGCTACTCTTTTCTGCGTTCATCCGTTTATCCGTCCGTCAAGGAGCACTCACGTGGCTGCCACCGACGTCCGCCCGAAGATCACGCTGGCCTGCGTGGAGTGCAAGGAGCGGAACTACATCACCAAGAAGAACCGGCGTAACAACCCGGACCGCATGGAGATGAAGAAGCACTGCCCGCGCTGCAACGCGCACACCGCGCACCGCGAGACGCGCTAACCAGGCTCGAACACGAGGCCGCCCCCACTCAGGGGGCGGCCTCGTGTCGTTTCCACGGGTCGTACTCGGCAGTACGGCGGCGGTACGCCAGTACGTCGGCGCTCCGCCGGCCGTACGCGTGCAGGCCGAATCCAGCCGTACGCACGCGTACGCACTGTCACCTCCGCCCGCACGTACACCCGAACGCCCCAAGCACCACGCACGCACCAGATCGCGCACAGATCCAGGAGGTCCGAGGCCATGGCGCTCGACCAGTCCTTCGTGGGGCGGACCTATCCGCCCACCCCGCCGTACGAGGTCGGCCGCGAGAAGATCCGCGAGTTCGCCGAGGCGATCGGGGACGCCAACCCCGCGTACACCGACCAGGAGGCCGCCAAGGACCTCGGTCACCCGGATGTCGTGGCGCCGCCGACCTTCGTCTTCGCGATCACCTTCAAGGCCGCCGGCCAGGTCGTCGAGGACCCGCAGCTGGGCCTCGACTACAGCCGCGTGGTGCACGGCGACCAGAAGTTCGCCTACACCCGCCCCGTCCGGGCCGGCGACCGCCTCACGGTGACCAGCACCATCGAGGCCATCAAGTCGCTCGCCGGCAACGACATCCTGGACATCCGCGGCGAGGTCCACGACGAGAGCGGCGAGCACGTCGTGACCGCCTGGACCAAGCTCGTGTCCCGCGCCCCCGAGGAGGCCTGACCGTGACCGCGAACATCGCCTACGACGAGGTCGAGGTCGGCACCGAGCTGCCCGCGCAGTCCTTCCCCGTGACCCGCGCCACGCTGGTCCGGTACGCCGGCGCCTCCGGTGACTTCAACCCCATCCACTGGAACGAGCGGTTCGCCAAGGAGGTCGGACTGCCGGACGTCATCGCGCACGGCATGTTCACCATGGCCGAGGCGATCCGCGTCGTGACCGACTGGACCGGTGACCCGGCCGCCGTCGTCGAGTACGGCGTCCGCTTCACCAAGCCCGTCGTCGTCCCCGACGACGCCGAGGGCGCCGTGATCGAGGTCTCGGCGAAGGTCGCCGCCAAGCTGGACGACCAGCGGGTACGGGTCGACCTCACCGCCATGAGCGCGGGCCAGAAGGTGCTGGGCATGTCCCGGGCCGTGGTCCGGCTCGCCTGAGCCTCCGAGCCTTTTCCGGGCCTTCCGAGGTACGGACGAGAGCCCCGGCGCCCGACGGCACCGGGGCTCCGCCGTGTCCTGACACGGTCCCGGCACGGCCTTCACGCGGCACCGCGGCCGCCCGGCGCCCCGCGGTGCCGCCCCACGGGCGCCAGGCCGGGTGAACGTACTCTTGTGCCCGTGCACGTACTCCACGACACCCCCCTCGCGCCCCTGACCACCTTCCGGCTCGGCGGCCCCGCCACCCGGCTCGTCACGGCCACCACCGACGCCGAGGTGATCGCCGCGGTCCGCGAGGCCGGCGCGGCCGGGACCCCGCTGCTCGTCATCGGCGGCGGCTCCAACCTGGTCATCGGCGACAAGGGCTTCGACGGCACCGTCCTCCACATCGCCACCAAGGGCTTCGCCCTGGACGGGACGACGCTGGAGGTCGCGGCCGGCGAGGTGTGGAGCGAGGTCGTGGCCCGGACCGTCGAGGCCGGTCTCGCCGGAATCGAGTGCCTGGCCGGAATCCCCGGCTCCGCCGGTGCCACGCCCGTGCAGAACGTCGGCGCGTACGGCCAGGACGTGTCGGCCACCCTCACCGAGGTCGTCGCCTACGACACCCGGAACGACACGACGGTCACGCTCACCAACGAGGAGTGCCGCTTCTCGTACCGCCACAGCCTCTTCAAGGAGCTCCCCGACACCTACGTGGTGCTGCGGGTCCGCTTCGCCCTGGAGGACGCGGGCGGGCTCTCCGCCCCCGTCGCGTACGAGCAGACCGCCCGCGCCCTCGGCGTCGGGATGGGGGAGCGGGTGCCGCTCGCGCACGCCCACGACACCGTCCTGAAGCTGCGCGCGAGCAAGGGCATGGTGCTCGACCCCGAGGACCACGACACCTGGTCCGCCGGCTCCTTCTTCACCAACCCGATCCTCACCGACGAGGAGTTCGCGGTCTTCCGGGAGCGGGTCGCCGAGCGCCTCGGTACGGACGTGGAGGCGCCCGCGTACCCGGCGGGTCCCGCCGCCACCAAGACCTCCGCCGCCTGGCTCATCGACAAGGCCGGCTTCACCAAGGGGTACGGTTCCGGGCCCGCCCGGATCTCCACCAAGCACACCCTCGCCCTCACCAACCGGGGCGAGGCCACCACCGAGGACCTGCTCGCGCTCGCCCGCGAGGTCGTCGCCGGGGTGCGGGACGCGTTCGGGGTCACCCTCGTCAACGAGCCGGTGACCGTCGGCGTCGAGATCTGACCCGGCTGTCCCTGAAGTCGCCCCGGGCGCGCACCCGCCGGATTTCCTCCGGCCGGTGCGCGCCCGGTTCGCGTACGGGGCGAGGCGGGACGGGCCCCGGCCCCGTACGGGTCACGCGTCACCGGGTCAGTACGCGATGCCCACGCCCTGGCGCACCGTCGCCGGGTCGTCGGCCATCGCCAGCATCGCGTGCGCCACGTCGGCGCGCGCGATCGTCCGGCCCTTCACCGGGGTGCCGCCGACCACGTGCCGGTAGTGGCCGGTGACCGGCTGGTCCGTCAGCCGGGGCGGCCGGACGGAGGTCCAGTCGGTGCCGCTCGCCGCCAGCTCCGCCTCCATCTCCCGCAGATCGTCGTAGATCTTCCTCAGCGTGGCGCTGACCGCCGCGACCACGGCCTTGTCCGCCAGGCTCTGCCGCTCCGGCGGCGGGCCCACGGGCGCCGCGCTGACCACGAGGAGCCGGCGGGTCCCGGCCGCCTCCATGGCCCGCAGGACCGAGCGGGTCAGCCGGGTCGCCACGCCCGCGTCCGCGAGACCGCGGGCGCCGAGGCCGGAGAGGACCGCGTGCCGGCCCGCCACGGCCGGGCGCAGGGCCTCCGGATCGGACAGATCGGACCGGAAGACCTCCAGTCGGGGGCCGGTGACGGTGAACCGGGCCGGATCGCGGACGACGGCGGTGACCTCGTGGCCCGCGTCGAGAGCCTGCCGGACGATTTCCCGGCCGATGCCACCGGTCGCGCCGAAGACGGTGAGCTTCATGTCGCACCCTCCCAAGGGGTGAGTAAGTATTCACTCACCCCTAGAGTGAGTGGGCACTCACCCACCCGTCAAGCGTTTTCGGGAGTCCTCGTGGAACAGAAGCCGACCCGGACCCGGATCATCGACGCCGCCCGCGAACTCATGCTGACGGCCGGCCTGGCCCGTACGACCACCAAGGAGATCGCCCGGGCCGCCGGCTGCTCCGAGGCGGCGCTCTACAAGTACTTCCCGTCGAAAGAGGACCTGTTCGTCACCGTCCTCGAAGAACGGCTGCCCCGGCTGGGCGGGCTCCTCGGCACCCTCGCCGTCGACCCGCAGGGGCGTGACGTCGAGGAGAACCTCACGGAGATCGCCCGCCGGGCCGCCCTGTTCTACGAGCAGACGTTCCCGATGGCCGCCTCCCTGTACGCCGAGCCCCAGCTCAAGGCGCGCCACGAGGAGGGCATGCGCCGGCTCGGATCGGGCCCGCACCGGCCGATCGAGGGCCTGACGGAGTACCTGCGGTCCGAGCGGGCCCACGGCCGGATCGCCGCCGACGCCGACTGCGAGGCGGCCGCCGGGCTCCTGCTCGGGGCCTGCGTCCACCGCGCGTTCGCCTACGAGATGACGGCGGACGGCAAGCCGCCGCAGCCGCTCGACGACTTCGCCCGCGCGATCGCCCGCACGGTGCTGCGCGGCATCGGCTGGAGCGGCTGACCGGCCCGCCGGAGGCGACCCTCCGGACCGGGCCGGTGGCCGGGCGGTCAGGCCCGGGCGTCAGGCCGCGACCGGCGCCGCCAGCCAGTCGTCGATCCCCGACAGCAGCTTGCGCCGTACGTCCTCCGGCGCCGCCGAGCCCCGCACCGACTGCCGGGCCAGCTCGGCCAGTTCGGCGTCCGTGAAGGCGTGGTGCCGGCGGGCGATGTCGTACTGGGCCGCCAGCCGCGAACCGAAGAGCAGCGGGTCGTCGGCGCCGAGGGCCATCGGGACACCGGCCTCGAAGAGGGTGCGCAGCGGGACGTCCTCGTGCTTGTCGTACACGCCCAGCGCGACATTGGACGACGGGCACACCTCGCAGGTCACCTGACGCTCCGCGAGCCGGGCCAGCAGCCGCGGGTCCTCCGCGGCCCGGACGCCGTGCCCGACCCGCGCCGCGCGCAGATCGTCCAGGCAGTCCCGTACGGAGGAGGGGCCGGTCAGCTCGCCGCCGTGCGGGGCCGCGAGCAGCCCGCCCTCGCGCGCGATGGCGAAGGCGCGGTCGAAGTCCCGGGCCATGCCGCGCCGTTCGTCGTTGGAGAGGCCGAAGCCGATCACGCCCCGGTCGGCGTAGCGCACCGCGAGCCGGGCCAGCGTGCGCGCCTCCAGCGGGTGCTTCATCCGGTTGGCGGCGACCACCACCCGCATGCCGAGCCCGGTGTCCCGGGAGGCCGCGTCGACCGCGTCGAGGATGATCTCCATGGCCGGGATCAGGCCGCCGAGCAGCGGGGCGTACGAGGTGGGGTCGACCTGGATCTCCAGCCACCCGGAGCCGTCCCGGACGTCCTCCTGGGCCGCCTCGCGCACCAGCCGCTGGATGTCCTCGGGCGCCCGCAGACAGGAGCGGGCGATGTCGTACAGGCGCTGGAAACGGAACCAGCCGCGTTCGTCCGTGGCCCGTAGGTTCGGAGGAGTCCCACCGCGCAGCACCTCGGGGAGGTGGACCCCGTATTTGTCGGCCAGTTCGAGCAGGGTGGTGGGGCGCATCGAACCCGTGAAGTGCAGGTGCAGATGGGCCTTCGGCAGGGTGCTGAGGTCGCGGTGTGGGTGGTCCATTGGCCGATTTTGCCGCAGAGGGATGGACGAAAACAGTCCGTTTCCCCGATCGGGACCTTGCTAGAACGCAAAAACGGGCCCCGCTTCCGAAGAAACGGGGCCCGTAGGGCACTGAGTCACGTGACTCAGTGGGTGTAGATCAGTCGCGGGCCTCGGCCAGCAGCTTCTGCACCCGGGAGACGCCCTCCACCAGGTCCTCGTCGCCGAGCGCGTACGAGAGCCGCAGGTAGCCGGGGGTGCCGAAGGCCTCGCCCGGGACGACCGCGACCTCGGCCTCGTCGAGGATCAGGGCGGCCAGCTCGACGGAGGTCTGCGGGCGCTTGCCGCGGATCTCCTTGCCGAGCAGCGCCTTGACCGAGGGGTACGCGTAGAACGCGCCCTCCGGCGTCGGGCAGTAGACGCCCTCGATCTCGTTGAGCATCCGCACGATGGTCTTGCGGCGCCGGTCGAAGGCCTCGCGCATCTTCGCGACCGCGTCCAGGTCGCCGGAGACGGCGGCCAGCGCGGCGACCTGGGCCACGTTGCTGACGTTGGAGGTGGCGTGCGACTGGAGGTTGGTCGCGGCCTTCACGACGTCCTTCGGGCCGATGAGCCAGCCCACCCGCCAGCCGGTCATGGCGTACGTCTTGGCGACGCCGTTGACCACGATGCACTTGTCGCGCAGCTCGGGCACGAGCGCGGGCAGGGACGTGAACTTCGCGTCCCCGTAGACCAGGTGCTCGTAGATCTCGTCCGTGAGGACCCACAGGCCGTGCTCGACGGCCCAGCGGCCGATCGCCTCGGCGTCGGCCTCGCTGTAGACGGCGCCGGTCGGGTTGGACGGGGAGACGAAGAGGACGACCTTGGTCCGCTCCGTGCGCGCCGCCTCCAGCTGCTCCACCGAGACGCGGTAGCCGGTGGTCTCGTCGGCCACGACCTCCACCGGGACACCGCCCGCGAGGCGGATCGACTCGGGGTAGGTGGTCCAGTACGGGGCCGGGACGATGACCTCGTCGCCCGGGTCGAGGATCGCGGCGAACGCCTCGTAGATGGCCTGCTTGCCGCCGTTGGTCACCAGGACCTGGGAGGTCTCGACCTCGTAGCCGGAGTCGCGCAGCGTCTTGGCGGCGATGGCGGCCTTCAGCTCGGGCAGACCGCCGGCCGGGGTGTAGCGGTGGTACTTGGGGTTCTGGCAGGCCTCCACGGCGGCGGCGACGATGTAGTCCGGGGTCGGGAAGTCGGGCTCGCCCGCGCCGAAACCGATGACCGGACGCCCGGCGGCCTTGAGGGCCTTTGCCTTGGCGTCGACGGCGAGGGTCGCGGACTCGGAGATCGCACCGATCCGGGCGGAGACCCGGCGCTCGGTGGGAGAGGTAGCAGCGCTCATAACGCCATCGTCGCAGACCAGGCCGGGGGTCGGTGCGGCGGTTTCACGCAGCGGACAGGAATGGTCATTCCCGGTCGTACAGGGGGCACGGAACGGCCCAATCCGGGGTGACGCACGGCCCTTGTGGCGCGCCCGCGGCGGGCGTGGGGGCAGGTCGGCGCGGTTCCTGTTCGACGTGGGGCGCTTCACCACGTACACTCACTGCTCGTTGGCCCGCACCGACCACATCTCACGATGGGGTAGGTTGGGGAAGCCACAAAGGGTCGTAGCTCAATTGGTAGAGCACCGGTCTCCAAAACCGGCGGTTGGGGGTTCAAGTCCCTCCGGCCCTGCTACACACACCGCCAGGTCGTGTGCGCATGTACGTACTTCATTGCACCGCCGTGCGGCTCCATTCCGGGCGCGGCACGGCCTACCCGGAATCAGGTGAGTGATCGTGACGGACGCCGTGGGCTCCATCGACATGCCTGATGCCGAGGATGCCGCACCCGAGGCCAAGAAGCCTCGCAAGGGCGGCAAGCGCGGAAAGAAGGGCCCTCTCGGCCGTCTCGCGCTTTTCTACCGCCAGGTCATCGCCGAGCTCCGCAAGGTCGTCTGGCCTACGCGCGGACAGCTGACGACGTACACCACCGTGGTGATTGTCTTCGTCGTCATCATGATCGGCCTTGTGACCGTGATTGACTATGGATTCCAGGAAGCAGTCAAGTACGTCTTCGGCTGACTTTTTGTTCCACCCCATCTGTATCGCAGGAAGAAGCAGCCACCGTGTCTGACGCGAACCTGAACGACGCCTTCGAGTCCGAGTCCGCCGAGGACGAGCTGGACATCGTCGAGGCTGCCGACGAGGACCAGGCCGCGGCTGCTGACGCCGAGGCCGGCGAGTCCGCCGAGGACGCTGCCCTCCACGTCGAGGACGCCGACGAGGACGCCGAGGACGAGGCTGCCGACGTCGAGGCCGACGAGACCGATGAGGACGTCGAGTCCGACGACGCCGCCGAGGACGACGAGGACGACGAGGAAGAGGCCGCCGAGCCCGCCGCTCCGGTCGACCCCGTCGCCGCGCTCCGCGACGAGCTGCGCGGTCTGCCCGGCGAGTGGTACGTGATCCACACCTACGCGGGCTACGAGAAGCGCGTGAAGGCCAACCTCGAGCAGCGTGCCGTCTCGCTGAACGTCGAGGAGTTCATCTACCAGGCCGAGGTCCCCGAAGAGGAGATCGTCCAGATCAAGAACGGCGAGCGCAAGAACGTCCGGCAGAACAAGCTGCCCGGCTACGTGCTCGTCCGGATGGATCTGACCAACGAGTCCTGGGGTGTCGTCCGCAACACGCCCGGCGTCACCGGCTTCGTGGGCAACGCCTACGACCCGTACCCGCTGACCCTGGACGAGATCGTCAAGATGCTCGCCCCGGAGGCCGAGGAGAAGGCCGCCCGCGAGGCCGCCGAGGCCGAGGGCAAGCCGGCTCCGGCGCGCAAGGTCACCGTCGAGGTGCTTGACTTCGAGGTGGGCGACTCGGTCACCGTCACCGACGGCCCCTTCGCCACCCTGCAGGCCACGATCAACGAGATCAACGCCGACTCGAAGAAGGTCAAGGGCCTCGTCGAGATCTTCGGTCGCGAGACCCCGGTCGAGCTCAGCTTCGACCAGATCCAGAAGAACTGACCCACAGGTTTCCGGACAGGTCAGAGTGGCTCTCGCAGCCGCTCTGACCTGCTCGGTTTTTGGCCGCAGCGTGATACCCGTTATCGTGGTGCGGTATGCCTCCGTCCGGATGACCGGATGGATCGGCTGGAAACTCTCACTAGGACCCGGAGAGAGCAATGCCTCCCAAGAAGAAGAAGGTCACGGGGCTTATCAAGCTCCAGATCAACGCCGGTGCCGCAAACCCGGCCCCGCCGGTCGGCCCCGCGCTGGGTCAGCACGGCGTCAACATCATGGAGTTCTGCAAGGCCTACAACGCCGCGACCGAGTCGCAGCGTGGCTGGGTCATCCCGGTGGAGATCACGGTCTACGAGGACCGTTCCTTCACCTTCGTGACCAAGACTCCGCCGGCCGCCAAGATGATCCTCAAGGCCGCTGGTGTGGAGAAGGGCTCCGGCGAGCCGCACAAGACCAAGGTCGCCAAGATCACCGAGGCGCAGGTCCGCGAGATCGCCACGACCAAGCTCCCCGACCTGAACGCCAACGACCTGGACGCTGCCGCGAAGATCATCGCCGGCACCGCCCGTTCCATGGGCGTGACGGTCGAGGGCTGATCAGCCCTCGTGACCTCCAGTGGTAGGGCCAGCGCCGGCCCGCACCACGACTCCACACCTGAAACAACACAGGAGCAGAAGTGAAGCGCAGCAAGTCTCTCCGCGCTGCCGACGCGAAGATCGACCGGGAGAAGTTCTACGCCCCGCTCGAGGCCGTGCGTCTGGCCAAGGAGACCTCCAGCACCAAGTTCGACGCCACCGTCGAGGTTGCCTTCCGCCTGGGTGTCGACCCGCGCAAGGCCGACCAGATGGTCCGCGGCACCGTGAACCTTCCGCACGGCACCGGTAAGACCGCCCGGGTCCTGGTCTTCGCGACCGGTGACCGTGCCGAGGCCGCGATTGCCGCCGGCGCCGACATCGTCGGCTCGGACGAGCTCATCGCCGAGATCGCCAAGGGCAACCGCCTGAACGAGTTCGACGCCGTCGTCGCCACCCCGGACCTCATGGGCAAGGTCGGCCGCCTCGGCCGCGTCCTCGGCCCGCGTGGTCTGATGCCGAACCCGAAGACCGGCACCGTCACCCCCGATGTCGCCAAGGCTGTCAACGACATCAAGGGCGGCAAGATCGAGTTCCGCGTCGACAAGCACTCGAACCTGCACTTCATCATCGGCAAGGTGTCCTTCGACGACACCAAGCTGGTGGAGAACTACGCCGCCGCGCTGGAGGAGATCCTCCGTCTGAAGCCGTCGGCCGCCAAGGGTCGCTACATCAAGAAGGCCGCCATCACCACCACGATGGGCCCCGGCATTCCGCTCGACTCGAACCGCACCCGCAACCTCCTCGTCGAGGAGGACCCGGCCGCGGTCTGAGCCACTGGCTCGGGAGCCCTCGTGGCTCCAGCGTCCTGAGAAACGCCCCCTGGACCTCTTCGGAGGACCGGGGGGCGTTTCTTTATGCCCGGCGGGTGTCAGTGCCAAGGGCTACGGTGCTCCCGGGGCATATGCGTCGATCACGCGTGTGATCGAGGACAAGGGGGGTTCCATGAACGTTTCCGGGTGGAAGCGAGCAGGTGTCGCGCTCACGGCCGCGGCCGTCGTCACGGGTCTGGCGGGCTGCGAGGACGGCGGCGCCAAGTCCGCCGGGCACAGCGCGGGCAAGGCCGTCGGAAAGAGCGCGAACGACGTCACGGCGGCCATCACGGCGGCCTTCGAGAAGACGTCGGAGGCCAAGGCGGCCAAGTTCACGATGACGATGGAGACGACGGGGACGGGCGCCGCCGCCGGCACCACGACCATGACGGGTGTGCAGGGCTGGGACCCGGCCGTCATGGACGTGACGATGCGGGGCGGCATGCTCGCCGGTACCCGGGCCGGCGCGGGGGCGGGCGCGGCCGGCGTACCCGACAAGATCCGCATGATCATGCGGGACAACGTCATGTACACCGAGGTGGGCGACGCGCTGGACAAGCAGTTCAAGGGCAAGAGCTGGATGAAGATGGACTTCGGCGCCCTGGCCGAGAAGTACGGCGAGGCGTCCCTGAAGGCGATGACCGCGAACATGAGCGGCTCCCACCAGGACCCGGCGCAGCAGCTCGCGGTGCTTCTCCAGGCGCCCGGCATCAAGCACGTCGGCCCGGAGAAGGTCAGGGGCACCGACACCGAGCACTACAAGGGCACGGTCACCGTCGAGCAGATGATGAAGGCGAACAAGAACCTCGACGCCGTCCCGGGCGCGGACCGCAAGGCCCTCCTGGATTCGATGGAGAAGGCCGGGCTGGAGGAGTACGACACCGAGCTCTGGGTCGACAAGGACGGGTACCCGGCCAAGATGGTCGTCGACATGAAGACGGCGCAGGGCGCGATGAAGATGACCGCCTTCTACTCCGACTACGGGACGAAGGCCGAGGTCACGCCGCCGCCGGCCGCGGAGACCATCGACTTCATGGACATGATGAAGAAGCTGGGTGCGGGTGCGGGTGCGGGTGCGGGTGCGGGTGCCGGGGCCTCGGGCGCCCAGGGCTGAGCCCGGGTCCGGATCCGGTCCGGACCAGGGGGCCGGGGGCCGATTTGCCCCCGGCCGTCCCCGTCACGTACTCTTCCGAGGAAGCCAAAGACCGCTGGTCGTCGCTGTGCCCGTCAAGGGTGCGGAGGCCGAAGGATTCGCTGAGTGATGCGAGCGACCCGCGCAGGTGGATGAGGATGAGTTCCCCAACCGTTCACGGTTCGGTCGAGCTGAGCCCCGTGCGCCTGCGCCCGGGGCGTTTTGTTTTGTCCAGTCCCTTCCGCGCGGTCCCATCACCCGGAAGGAGGCCAACGCTTATGGCAAGGCCCGACAAGGCTGCCTCGGTGGCCGAGCTGGAGGACCAGTTCCGCAGCTCGAACGCCGCAGTGCTGACCGAGTACCGGGGTCTCTCCGTCGCGCAGCTCAAGACGCTGCGTCGTGCGCTCGGTGAGAACGCCCAGTACGCCGTGGTGAAGAACACGCTGACCAAGATTGCGGCCAACCAGGCCGGGATCACCGCGCTGGACGACCAGTTCACTGGTCCGACCGCGGTCGCCTTCATCACCGGTGACCCGGTGGAGTCGGCGAAGGCGCTGCGTGACTTCGCCAAGGAGAACCCCAACCTCACCATCAAGGGCGGCGTCCTTGACGGCAAGGCGCTCGACGCCGATGAGGTCAAGAAGCTTGCGGACCTCGAGTCCCGCGAGGTTCTGCTCAGCAAGCTGGCCGGTGCCTTCAAGGGCAAGCAGTCCCAGGCTGCTTCGCTCTTCCAGGCGCTGCCGACGAAGCTCGTCCGCACCGTGGACGCGCTGCGCGCCAAGCAGGCCGAGCAGGGCGGTGCCGAGTAATTCGGCTCGCGCAATGATCCGTACCGCCGCCTAGACGGAGCGGGTCGCAGCGGGCCGTACATATGCCCGCCTCACATGTACATCCGGCACCTGCCGAATTAGTGGAAGGATCGCCCACCATGGCGAAGCTCACCCAGGACGAGCTGCTCGCGCAGTTCGAGGAGATGACCCTCATCGAGCTGGCCGCGTTCGTCGCGGCGTTCGAGGAGAAGTTCGACGTCACCGCCGCCGCTGCCGCGCCGGTCATGATGGCCGGCGGCGTCGCCGGCGGTGCCGCTGAGGCCGTCGAGGAGAAGGACGAGTTCGACGTCATCCTCACCGGCGCCGGCGACAAGAAGATCCAGGTCATCAAGGTCGTGCGCGAGCTGACCTCCCTCGGCCTGAAGGAGGCCAAGGACCTCGTCGACGGCACCCCGAAGCCGGTCCTCGAGAAGGTCAACAAGGAGGCCGCTGAGAAGGCCGCCGAGTCCCTCAAGGCCGCGGGCGCGTCCGTCGAGGTCAAGTAACACCTCGTCGCGAACAGCGACTTTCACCGCTGACGTGTAACGCCGGCGGTACGAAAGGCGATCATCCATTTGGGTGGTCGCCTTTCGGCGTTCCCGGAGGCGCGTGGCGGTGGTCGTGAGCGTCTCCGGAAGCGGAGTATGGTGATCATCGCCGTGCGCCGCTCTGAGGCGGGGGCCTTGACGAACAGCACGGAGCGCGCAATTCTCAGGACGCGTCGTCACAACGATCCGTTTCCGAGGCATGGATCGACGACCGAATGGGCAGTATCGAGGTGCGCCGTACGGCGCGAGGTGTAGCGCGGAGTTGAGAACTACGAGGGTCGCGAAGAACTCGCCCTGGACATCAGTGGGCCAAGTGGCTACACTGACCCTTTGCGCTGCCTGTTAGCTGCCCCCTGCCCGTCACCAGGGGCATACTCTCGCAATTGCATCGTTGGCCGAACACCTCTGACCTGGCCTTTTGACCATTCCAGGGATTTCCGCCGACGCCGCTTCGTGGGGGACCGGTACGCGCGCAGTGAGTCCGAGCCCTCGGAAGGACCCCCTCTTGGCCGCCTCGCGCAACGCCTCGACCAATATGAACAACGGTGCCAGCACCGCCCCGCTGCGCATCTCCTTTGCAAAGATCAAGGAGCCCCTCGAGGTTCCGAACCTCCTCGCGCTCCAGACCGAGAGCTTCGACTGGCTGCTCGGCAACGCCGCGTGGAAGGCTCGCGTCGAGGCCGCCCTCGAGTCGGGACAGGACGTCCCCAGGAAGTCCGGTCTGGAGGAGATCTTCGAGGAGATCTCCCCGATCGAGGACTTCTCCGGGTCGATGTCGCTGACCTTCCGCGACCACCGCTTCGAGCCGCCGAAGAACTCGATCGACGAGTGCAAGGACCGGGACTTCACCTACGGTGCCCCGCTCTTCGTCACCGCCGAGTTCACGAACAACGAGACCGGCGAGATCAAGTCCCAGACGGTCTTCATGGGCGACTTCCCGCTCATGACCAACAAGGGCACCTTCGTCATCAACGGCACCGAGCGTGTCGTGGTCTCGCAGCTCGTCCGCTCCCCGGGCGTCTACTTCGACTCCTCCATCGACAAGACGTCCGACAAGGACATCTTCTCCGCCAAGATCATCCCGTCCCGGGGTGCCTGGCTGGAGATGGAGATCGACAAGCGCGACATGGTCGGTGTGCGTATCGACCGCAAGCGCAAGCAGTCCGTCACCGTCCTCCTGAAGGCCCTCGGCTGGACCACCGAGCAGATCCTGCAGGAGTTCGGCGAGTACGAGTCCATGCGCGCCACCCTGGAGAAGGACCACACCCAGGGCCAGGACGACGCGCTGCTCGACATCTACCGCAAGCTCCGTCCGGGCGAGCCGCCGACCCGCGAGGCCGCGCAGACGCTGCTCGAGAACCTGTACTTCAACCCGAAGCGCTACGACCTCGCGAAGGTCGGCCGCTACAAGGTCAACAAGAAGCTCGGGGCCGACGAGCCGCTCGACGCCGGTGTGCTGACCACCGACGACGTCATCGCCACGATCAAGTACCTGGTCAAGCTCCACGCGGGCGAGACCGAGACGATCGGCGAGTCCGGCCGGGAGATCGTTGTCGAGACCGACGACATCGACCACTTCGGCAACCGTCGTCTGCGCAACGTCGGCGAGCTCATCCAGAACCAGGTCCGCACGGGTCTGGCTCGTATGGAGCGCGTCGTGCGCGAGCGCATGACCACCCAGGACGTCGAGGCGATCACGCCGCAGACCCTGATCAACATCCGGCCGGTCGTCGCCTCCATCAAGGAGTTCTTCGGCACCAGCCAGCTGTCGCAGTTCATGGACCAGAACAACCCGCTGTCGGGTCTGACGCACAAGCGTCGTCTCTCGGCGCTGGGTCCCGGTGGTCTGTCCCGTGAGCGGGCCGGCTTCGAGGTCCGAGACGTGCACCCGTCCCACTACGGACGCATGTGCCCGATCGAGACCCCTGAAGGCCCGAACATCGGTCTGATCGGTTCGCTCGCCTCGTACGGCCGCGTCAACGCGTTCGGCTTCATCGAGACGCCGTACCGCAAGGTCGTCGACGGCCAGGTCACCGACGAGGTCGACTACATCACCGCCGACGAAGAGGACCGCTTCGTCATCGCCCAGGCGAACGCGACCCTGAACGAGGAGCTCCAGTTCACGGAGCCCCGCGTCCTGGTCCGCCGCCGCGGCGGCGAGGTCGACTACGTGCCGCCGGCCGACGTCGACTACATGGACGTCTCCCCGCGCCAGATGGTGTCGGTCGCGACCGCCATGATCCCGTTCCTCGAGCACGACGACGCCAACCGTGCCCTCATGGGCGCGAACATGATGCGTCAGGCCGTTCCGCTCATCAAGTCGGAGGCCCCGCTCGTCGGCACCGGCATGGAGTACCGCTGCGCCACCGACGCCGGCGACGTGCTCAAGGCCGACAAGGCCGGTGTGGTCCAGGAGCTCTCCGCGGACTACATCACGGTCGCCAACGACGACGGCACGTACAACACGTACCGCCTGCACAAGTTCTCCCGCTCGAACCAGGGCACCTCGGTCAACCAGAAGGTCGTCGTCAACGAGGGCGACCGGGTCATCGAGGGCCAGGTCCTCGCCGACGGTCCGGCCACCGAGAACGGCGAGATGGCGCTGGGCAAGAACCTGCTCGTGGCGTTCATGCCGTGGGAGGGTCACAACTACGAGGACGCGATCATCCTGTCGCAGCGCCTCGTGCAGGACGACGTCCTCTCCTCGATCCACATCGAGGAGCACGAGGTCGACGCTCGTGACACCAAGCTCGGCCCGGAGGAGATCACCCGGGACATCCCGAACGTCTCCGAGGAGGTCCTCGCCGACCTCGACGAGCGCGGCATCATCCGCATCGGTGCCGATGTCGTCGCCGGCGACATCCTGGTCGGCAAGGTCACCCCGAAGGGCGAGACCGAGCTGACCCCGGAGGAGCGACTGCTCCGCGCGATCTTCGGTGAGAAGGCCCGTGAGGTCCGTGACACCTCGCTGAAGGTGCCGCACGGCGAGACCGGCAAGGTCATCGGCGTCCGCGTCTTCGACCGCGAGGAGGGCGACGAGCTTCCCCCGGGCGTGAACCAGCTGGTCCGCGTCTACGTCGCCCAGAAGCGCAAGATCACCGATGGTGACAAGCTCGCCGGCCGTCACGGCAACAAGGGTGTCATCTCCAAGATCAACCCGATCGAGGACATGCCCTTCCTCGAGGACGGCACCCCGGTCGACATCATCCTCAACCCGCTGGGTGTCCCGTCCCGAATGAACCCGGGACAGGTCCTGGAGATCCACCTCGGCTGGCTCGCCAGCCAGGGCTGGGACGTCTCCGGCCTCGGCGAGGAGTGGGCCAAGCGCCTCCAGGCGATCGGCGCCGACGAGGTCGCCCCGCGGACGAACGTCGCGACCCCGGTCTTCGACGGCGCCCGCCAGGACGAGCTCGCGGGTCTGCTGGAGAACACCCGCCCGAACCGCGACGGCGACCGCATGGTCCTGCCGACCGGTAAGGCGCGGCTGTTCGACGGCCGCTCCGGCGAGCCGTTCCCGGAGCCGATCTCGGTCGGCTACATGTACATCCTCAAGCTCCACCACCTGGTCGACGACAAGCTGCACGCTCGTTCGACCGGTCCGTACTCGATGATCACCCAGCAGCCGCTGGGTGGTAAGGCCCAGTTCGGTGGTCAGCGCTTCGGTGAGATGGAGGTGTGGGCGCTGGAGGCTTATGGCGCCGCGTACGCCCTCCAGGAGCTCCTGACGATCAAGTCCGACGACGTCACCGGCCGCGTGAAGGTCTACGAGGCCATCGTCAAGGGCGAGAACATCCCTGAGCCCGGCATCCCCGAGTCCTTCAAGGTGCTCATCAAGGAGATGCAGTCCCTGTGCCTCAACGTGGAGGTGCTGTCCTCGGACGGCATGTCCATCGAGATGCGCGACACCGACGAGGACGTCTTCCGCGCAGCGGAGGAGCTCGGCATCGACCTGTCCCGGCGCGAGCCGAGCAGCGTCGAAGAGGTCTGACGGGAGTCCGGCGCGGGGGACCAGTGATGGTCCCCCCGCCGGCCCCAAGACCCCCGTATCAGACCCACAGCCTTACAACCCTGAGAGGGATTGACGCATAGTGCTCGACGTCAACTTCTTCGACGAGCTCCGGATCGGTCTGGCCACCGCTGACGACATCCGTCAGTGGAGCCACGGCGAGGTCAAGAAGCCGGAGACCATCAACTACCGCACCCTGAAGCCCGAAAAGGACGGACTCTTCTGCGAGAAGATCTTCGGTCCGACCCGGGACTGGGAGTGCTACTGCGGCAAGTACAAGCGTGTCCGCTTCAAGGGCATCATCTGTGAGCGGTGTGGCGTCGAGGTCACCCGCGCCAAGGTGCGCCGTGAGCGGATGGGCCACATCGAGCTCGCCGCTCCCGTCACCCACATCTGGTACTTCAAGGGCGTCCCGTCGCGCCTTGGCTACCTGCTCGACCTCGCCCCGAAGGACCTCGAGAAGGTCATCTACTTCGCGGCGTACATGATCACGTTCGTCGACGAGGAGCGCCGCACCCGCGACCTGCCCTCGCTGGAGGCGCACGTCTCCGTCGAGCGTCAGCAGATCGAGAACCGTCGCGACTCGGACCTCGAGGCCCGCGCCAAGAAGCTCGAGAACGACCTGGGCGAGCTCGAGGCCGAGGGCGCCAAGGCCGACGTGCGCCGCAAGGTGCGCGAGGGTGCCGAGCGCGAGATGAAGCAGCTGCGCGACCGCGCGCAGCGCGAGATCGACCGTCTCGACGAGGTCTGGGCCCGCTTCAAGAACCTCAAGGTCCAGGACCTGGAGGGCGACGAGCTCCTCTACCGCGAGCTGCGTGACCGCTTCGGCACGTACTTCGACGGCTCGATGGGTGCCGCGGCGCTGCAGAAGCGCCTGGAGTCCTTCGACCTCGAGGAAGAGGCCGAGAAGCTCCGCGAGATCATCCGTACCGGCAAGGGCCAGAAGAAGACCCGTGCGCTCAAGCGCCTCAAGGTCGTCTCCGCGTTCCTGCAGACCGCGAACAGCCCCAAGGGCATGGTTCTCGACTGCGTGCCGGTCATCCCGCCGGACCTGCGTCCGATGGTGCAGCTGGACGGTGGCCGCTTCGCGACCTCCGACCTCAACGACCTGTACCGCCGTGTGATCAACCGCAACAACCGTCTGAAGCGTCTGCTCGACCTCGGTGCCCCCGAGATCATCGTGAACAACGAGAAGCGGATGCTCCAGGAGGCGGTCGACGCCCTCTTCGACAACGGCCGTCGTGGTCGCCCGGTCACGGGCCCCGGCAACCGTCCGCTGAAGTCCCTCAGCGACATGCTGAAGGGTAAGCAGGGTCGATTCCGTCAGAACCTGCTCGGCAAGCGTGTGGACTACTCCGCGCGTTCCGTCATCGTCGTCGGCCCGCAGCTCAAGCTGCACCAGTGCGGTCTGCCGAAGGCCATGGCGCTGGAGCTCTTCAAGCCGTTCGTGATGAAGCGCCTGGTCGACCTGAACCACGCGCAGAACATCAAGTCCGCCAAGCGGATGGTCGAGCGCGGCCGCACGGTCGTGTACGACGTCCTCGAAGAGGTCATCGCCGAGCACCCGGTTCTGCTGAACCGTGCGCCCACGCTGCACCGCCTCGGCATCCAGGCCTTCGAGCCCCAGCTGGTCGAGGGCAAGGCCATCCAGATCCACCCGCTCGTCTGCACCGCGTTCAACGCGGACTTCGACGGTGACCAGATGGCCGTCCACCTGCCGCTCTCCGCGGAGGCGCAGGCCGAGGCCCGCATCCTGATGCTGTCCTCGAACAACATCCTCAAGCCGGCCGACGGCCGCCCGGTGACGATGCCGACCCAGGACATGGTCCTCGGTCTGTTCTTCCTCACCACCGACGGCGAGCTGCGTGACGTCAAGGGCGAGGGCCGCGCGTTCGGCTCCACGGCCGAGGCGATCATGGCGTTCGACGCCGGCGAGCTGGCGCTCCAGTCGCAGATCGACATCCGCTTCCCGATCGGCACCGTTCCGCCGCGTGGCTGGGTCGCCCCGGTCGCGGAGGAGGGTGAGCCGGAGTGGCAGCAGGGTGACAGCTTCCGTCTGAAGACCACGC
Organism: Streptomyces sp. NPDC046203; assembly: GCF_040646255.1. NCBI lineage: Bacteria > Bacillati > Actinomycetota > Actinomycetes > Kitasatosporales > Streptomycetaceae > Streptomyces > Streptomyces sp. NPDC046203. The sequence continues at coordinate 35,561 of NZ_JBEYZX010000056.1, forward strand.
TCGGCCGTGCGCTCTTCAACGAGCTGCTTCCCGAGGACTACCCGTTCGTCGACTACTCCGTGGGCAAGAAGCAGCTCTCGGAGATCGTCAACGACCTCGCCGAGCGCTACCCCAAGGTCATCGTGGCGGCGACGCTCGACAACCTGAAGGCGTCCGGCTTCTTCTGGGCCACCCGTTCCGGTGTCACCGTCGCCATCTCCGATGTCGTCGTCCCCGAGGCGAAGAAGGCCATCGTCGCGGGCTACGAGGCCCAGGACGAGAAGGTCCAGAAGCAGTACGAGCGCGGTCTGATCACCAAGGAAGAGCGCACGCAGGAGCTCATCGCGATCTGGACCAAGGCGACCAATGAGGTCGCCGAGGCGATGAACGCGAACTTCCCCAAGACCAACCCCATCTTCATGATGGTTGACTCGGGTGCCCGAGGAAACATGATGCAGATGCGGCAGATCGCCGGTATGCGTGGTCTGGTGTCGAACGCGAAGAACGAGACCATCCCGCGTCCGATTAAGGCCTCCTTCCGCGAGGGCCTCACCGTCCTCGAGTACTTCATCTCGACTCACGGTGCCCGTAAGGGTCTGGCCGACACCGCCCTGCGTACCGCCGACTCGGGTTACCTGACCCGTCGTCTGGTGGACGTCTCGCAGGACGTGATCATCCGCGAGGAGGACTGCGGCACCGAGCGCGGCCTCAAGCTGAAGATCGCCGGCAAGGACGAGACCGGTGTGCTCCGCAAGACGGAGGACGTCGAGACCAGCGTGTACGCGCGCTGCCTCGCCGAGGACGTCGTCGTCGACGGCAAGGTGCTGGCCCCGGCCGGCGTCGACCTCGGTGACGTGCTCATCGACCAGCTCGTCAAGGCGGGCGTCGAAGAGGTCAAGACCCGCTCGGTCCTGACCTGTGAGTCCGCCGTCGGCACCTGCGCCATGTGCTACGGCCGCTCCCTGGCCACCGGCAAGCTGGTCGACATCGGTGAGGCGGTCGGCATCATCGCCGCCCAGTCCATCGGTGAGCCCGGTACCCAGCTGACGATGCGTACCTTCCACACCGGTGGTGTGGCCGGTGACGACATCACCCAGGGTCTGCCCCGTGTCGTCGAGCTCTTCGAGGCGCGGCAGCCGAAGGGTGTCGCCCCGATCTCCGAGGCGGCCGGTCGCGTCCGCATCGAGGAGACCGAGAAGACCAAGAAGATCGTCGTCACCCCGGACGACGGCACCGACGAGACGGCGTTCCCGATCTCGAAGCGTGCGCGTCTGCTCGTGGGCGAGGGCGACCACGTCGAGGTGGGCCAGAAGCTCACCGTGGGTGCCACCAACCCGCACGACGTGCTGCGCATCCTCGGCCAGCGTGCCGTCCAGGTCCACCTGGTCGGCGAAGTCCAGAAGGTCTACAACTCGCAGGGCGTGTCGATCCACGACAAGCACATCGAGATCATCATCCGGCAGATGCTGCGCCGCGTGACGATCATCGAGTCCGGCGACGCGGAGCTCCTGCCGGGCGAGCTCGTCGAGCGCTCGAAGTTCGAGACCGAGAACCGTCGTGTGGTCCAGGAAGGCGGCCACCCGGCCTCCGGCCGTCCGCAGCTGATGGGTATCACCAAGGCCTCGCTCGCCACCGAGTCGTGGCTGTCGGCGGCGTCCTTCCAGGAGACGACCAGGGTTCTGACCGACGCGGCGATCAACGCCAAGTCGGACTCCCTGATCGGCCTCAAGGAGAACGTCATCATCGGTAAGCTCATCCCGGCCGGTACGGGTCTGTCCCGTTACCGCAACATCCGGGTCGAGCCGACCGAGGAGGCCAAGGCCGCGATGTACTCGGCCGTCGGCTACGACGACATCGACTACTCGCCGTTCGGCTCGGGCTCCGGCCAGGCCGTTCCGCTGGAGGACTACGACTACGGTCCGTACAACCAGTAAGTAGTGCGAACCGCGAGGCGGCGCCCCGAAAGGGGTGCCGCCTCGCGGCGTTTTCGGGCTTCGTGGCGTACTCGCGGGCGTCGCTCGGCGGTGGGGCGGTGGTGGGGCGGGATCCCTTTTCGGGGTGCCGCCCCACTGTCGTCCCACCGCTTTTCAGCGGGCCGCCATCTCCCACAGGGCCAGGCCCAGACCGGCCGTGGCCGTCAGGGCCGCGATCGAGGCGAGGGGCCAGCGGGCGCGTTCCAGGGCGTCCAGGCGGGCCTCGTGGTCGGCGAGCTGTTTGTCGGTCTGGTCGCTGCGCTGGACCAGCAGGGCGAGGCTCCCGTCGACGCGGGCGAAGCCGGCCTCCAGGGTGCCGCGGAGCCGTTCCAGCTCCACGGCGACGGCGACCGGGTCGTTCGGTTCAGTCTCGGTCATCGGCCGCCCCCGGTCCGGTGCGCAGCCAGCCCGGCAGCAGACTCTGTACGGCGGGCAGCGCCATCACCCGGGTGAGGGCGCCGGCGGCGGCGAGCGCCCCGGCGACCCACGGCAGGGTCGCGGGCAGCCCGGCGGCGTCGACGGCACCGGGCAGGACGACGGCGATGCCGACGGCGGTCTGCAGCACGGTGCGGGCCGTGCGCTTCGCGGCTTCGGACATGGTTCTCCTTCTGCGGGACGTGTCCGCGTTACGCGGTGTACGGGACCTTCAGCGCGTTCCAGGAGGCGCGGCCCGGCCAGCCGTCGGCGTCGGCGCCGGTGAAACCGAGCCTCTGCTGCCAGGCCGCGTACGACCGGCGGTCGGCCTCCGACCAGCGCGGGCCCGGTCCGACCTGATAGCGGCCGCAGCCCTCGGCCATGAGCCGGCGGCCCATCGCGGTGACGATCGGGGACGACGGGTTCGCCTTGAAGAAGGACGTGCCGGGGAACGGCTGGAGGCGCGGGGCCGAGGGCGGGGCGGTGGGCGAGGCCGGGGAGGTCGGGGAGGTAGGAGTGCTCGGGGAGGTCGGGGCCGGGGGCTTGGCCGCCGGGGCTCCGCCGAGGCGCTTCTGCACGCGCCCGCGCATCACCGGCATGCCGAAGCCGCGCGGATCGTTCTTCCAGTCCGACCACTCGGAGTGGCCGATCACGGACTTGGCGCCCCAGCCGTGCGCCCGGCACAGGGCGGTCGCGACCCGTTCGATCGCGTCGAGCTGGGCGGGCGGCCAGGGGTCGGTGCCGTTGCCGAGGTTGACGCACTCGAATCCGTAGAAGCGGGCGTTGCCGTCGACGGCCCCCGGGCTGCCCTCGTGGAAGCGGGGCGTCGGCGGCCGGTCCCCGTACGTCTCGGTGATCACGGCCTGGAGGACGGACGGGTCGCCGCCGCCCGCGTGGTTGGCGCGGCCGTTGCCGATCAGGTGGACGCTGCCGTCCTTGGCGATGACGCCGTGGCACAGCGGGCCGGGCAGACCGGCGTAACCGTCGCTGCACATTCGTACCGTGTTGTCGGTGCCGGCCGAGACCGTGTGGTGGATCATCACACCGGCCACCGGCCCCCAGGACCCGTGGCCGGAGCGGTTGTGGGTGCGCCAGCCGTCGTGTTCGACGACGGTGACGCCTTCGGCGCGGAGCGCGGCGACGAACCGGTCCGCGGTGAGAGGGGCTGCCATCTGGTCCTCCGGGCATGGAAAAACCCCGGCCGGGTGGGGGCGCGGGGCGGGTGGGCGTACGGGGCGAGCGGTCGTACGGTCGTACGGTCGTACGGTCGTACGGACGGGCGGTCGTGCCGGCGGGCGTACGTACGGGGAGCGGGACGGTTACGCGGCGGCGGGCGCGGCCGGGGCGGCCGGGGCCCACTCGGCGCAGAGCGCGGCGTACGCGGCGCGGCGGCGCTCGAAGTCCGCGAGGGCCGCGGCTCACCCCTTTCCAGAGCCCCGGAGAGGAGCGGGTGGCCGCGTTCGGCACCGTGTTCTTCCTCGTTCGCCCCCACCCCCGCCCGGACGACC
>NZ_JBEYZX010000057.1:0-36238 GCF_040646255.1 Streptomyces sp. NPDC046203
GACCTGGTCACCGGCCGTCTGGAGATGGACGACACCGCGCTCGCCGTCTTCGACATGGCCCCCGGCGAGTACGACGGCGTCCCCGAGTCGCTCGGTGCCGCGCGGACCTCGGTCCAGCGGTGAACGGCATGAAGGAAGAGGGAAGGCGGACCGGCTGATGGCTGTGGATTCCAGCAGCCAGTCGGTGGTGAAGGCCGCGAGCGACGACGTCGCTCGCGGCCGGAGCCGCGGAACTGGCAAGCGGCGGAGGAGTGCCAAGAGCTCCCTCGCCACCCACTGGTACGCCGGGGCGATGGTCGCACCGGTCGTACTCGTGATCGGTGTGATCATCGGATATCCGCTGGTCCGCGGTATCTGGCTGTCGCTCACCGACGCCAACGAGCGCAATGTCGAGCGCTCCATCGGTGTCAACCACATCCCCGCGACGTACAAGTTCGTGGGACTCGACAACTACGCCGACGCGCTCACCGGCGACCAGTTCCTCGGCACGCTCGGCTGGACGCTGCTGTGGACGGTGTCCTGCGTCTCGGTCACCTTCTGCCTCGGCCTCGGCCTCGCCGTCCTGCTCAACCGCAAGATCGCCGGCCGCTCCGTCTACCGGACGCTGCTGATCCTGCCCTGGGCCGTACCCGGCTTCGTCTCGGTCTTCTCCTGGCGTTTCCTTTACAACAAGGACAACGGCCTGCTGAACAAGATCCTGGCGGGCGGCGGCATCGACGCGATCCCGTGGCTCAACGACCCGACCTGGGCCAAGTTCTCGGTCATCGCGGTCAACGTCTGGATCGGCATCCCGTTCATGATGGTCGCCCTCCTCGGCGGGCTCCAGTCCATCCCCGGCGAGCTGTACGAGGCCGCCGAGATGGACGGCGCGAACGCCTTCCAGCGGTTCCGCCACATCACCCTGCCCGGACTGCGCTCGGTGTCCTCGACGGTGACCCTGCTCTCCGTCATCTGGACCTTCAACCAGTTCCCGGTGATCTTCCTGCTCACCCGGGGCGGACCGGGCGAGGCCACCCAGATCCTGGTGACCCAGGCGTTCAAGTTCTCCTTCGAGATCAGCCCCCGCGACTTCGCCCAGTCCTCCACCTGGGGCGTCCTGATCCTGATCCTCCTGATGGCCTTCGCCGCGGTCTACCGCCGGGTCCTCCGCAAGCAGGGAGAAGTCTGGTGACCACCGCCTCCGCCCCCACCGACCGCCGCGGCACCCGCGCCGCGCGCGCGGGCGCCGGCCCGGCCGGCCGGGCCAGGCCCCGCCGCCGCGGCGAGCGTTCGCCGCTCGCGTCGATCGCGCTGCACCTCACCCTGATCGTCGCCTCGGTGATCGCGGTCTTCCCGGCCCTGTGGGTCCTGCTGACCTCGCTCAAGCCCGCGACGTACGCGACGACCACGGACTTCTTCAAGGAGCCGACGCTCGAGAACTACACGAACCTGCTGAGGGACACCCCGTTCCTCACCTGGTTCGGCAACTCGATGCTGATCGCCTTCTTCACCACGCTGCTCGGCGTCTTCATCTCCTGCACCACCGGCTACGCCGTCAGCCGCTTCCGCTTCGCGGGCAAGCGCGGACTGATGTGGGTCCTGCTGATCACCCAGATGTTCCCGGTCGCCGTCCTCATCGTGCCGATCTACAACATCCTGTCGTCGATGGGCCTGCTCAACAACGCCACCGGCCTGGTCGTCACCTACATGACGATCGCCGTGCCGTTCTGCGCGTGGATGATGAAGGGCTTCTTCGACAGCATTCCGCGCGAGATCGACGAGTCCGGGTACGTCGACGGCCTCAACCCGTTCGGCACCTTCTGGCGGCTGATCCTGCCGCTGGCCAAGCCGGGCATCGCCGTGACCGCCTTCTACTCCTTCATCACGGCCTGGGGCGAGGTTGCCTACGCCTCCGCCTTCATGGTCGGCGACGAGAACCTCACGCTCGCCGGCGGTCTGCAGAAGTTCGTGAACCAGTACAGCGCCCAGTGGGGCCCGATGTCCGCGGCCTCCGTGCTCATCGCCGTCCCCGCCGCCCTGGTGTTCCTCTTCGCCCAGCGCCACCTGGTGACCGGCATGTCCGCCGGCGCCGTCAAGGGCTGAGCCCACCCGGCCGGGGCCGGGAGCCGGCGGTGCGTCACTCCGTACGGATGTACGGGACGGACGCGCCGCCCGGCTCCCGCCCCGCCGCCGGAGGCCCCGCCCGCCCCGCCAGACGCCCCACCTCCCACCGCCGTCCCGTGTCCGCACGGCTCCTCCCACGACGCTAGGAAGACATGACCCAGCACCTCACCACCGCCACCGACGCCGCCCCCGCCACCGGCACGCAGTCGGACTGGTGGAGAGACGCGGTGATCTACCAGGTCTATCCGCGCAGCTTCGCCGACGGAGACGGCGACGGCATGGGCGACCTCCCGGGCATCCGCAGCCGGCTGCCGTACCTCCGGGACCTCGGTGTCGACGCCGTCTGGCTCTCCCCCTTCTACGCCTCCCCGCAGGCCGACGCCGGTTACGACGTCTCCGACTACCGGACCATCGACCCGATGTTCGGCACGCTCGCCGACGCCGACGCGCTCGTCCGCGAGGCCCACGAGCTGGGCCTGAAGGTCATCGTGGACCTGGTCCCCAACCACTCCTCGGACCAGCACGAGTGGTTCCAGCGCGCCCTGGCCGAGGGCCCCGGCTCCCCGCTGCGCGCCCGCTACCACTTCCGTACCGGCAAGGGCGAGAACGGCGAACTCCCGCCCAACGACTGGGAGTCCATCTTCGGCGGCCCCGCGTGGACCCGCACCGAGAACCCGGACGGCACCCCCGGCGACTGGTACCTGCACCTCTTCGCGCCCGAGCAGCCCGACTTCAACTGGGAACACCCCGCCGTCCGCGACGAGTTCCGCTCCATCCTGCGCTTCTGGCTGGACACCGGTGTCGACGGCTTCCGCGTCGACGTCGCCCACGGTCTCGTCAAGGCCGAGGGCCTGCCCGACATCGGCGGCCACGACCAGCTCAAGCTGCTCGGCAACGACGTCATGCCGTTCTTCGACCAGGACGGCGTGCACGAGATCTACCGCTCCTGGCGCACCGTCCTCGCCGAGTACGGCGACGACCGCGTCCTGGTCGCCGAGGCGTGGACCCCGACCGTCGAGCGCACCGCCAACTACGTGCGCCCCGACGAGATGCACCAGGCGTTCAACTTCCAGTACCTGGGCACCTATTGGGACGCGGCCGAGCTGCGGACCGTGATCGACACCTCGCTCGCCGCGATGCTCCCGGTCGGCGCCCCCACCACCTGGGTGCTGTCCAACCACGACGTCACCCGGCACGCCACCCGCTTCGCCAACCCGGCCGGCCTCGGCACCCAGATGCGCACCCCCGGCGACCGCGCCCTCGGTCTGCGCCGGGCCCGCGCCGCGACCCTGTTGATGCTGGCGCTGCCCGGTTCCGCGTACGTCTACCAGGGCGAGGAGCTCGGCCTGCCGGACGTCACCGACCTGCCCGACGAGGTCCGCCAGGACCCGTCGTTCTTCCGGGCCACTGGCCAGGACGGCTTCCGCGACGGCTGCCGGGTGCCGATCCCGTGGACCACCGAGGGCTCCTCGTACGGCTTCGGCGACGGCGGCTCCTGGCTGCCGCAGCCCGCCACCTGGGGCGGCCTCAGCGTCGAGGCGCAGACCGGCGACCCGACGTCCACCCTGGAGCTCTACCGCTCCGCGCTCGCCGTGCGGCGCGCGGAGCCCGGACTCGGTGCGGGCACGTCCGTGGAGTGGCTGGAGGCGCCCGAGGGCGTCCTCGCCTTCCGCCGCGACGGCTTCGTCTGCACCGCCAACACCACCGGCCGGGAGATCACAGTCCCGCGTCCCGGCCGGTTCCTGCTCGCCAGCGAGTCCCTGGACTCGTCCGGTGAGGAGAACGTCGCACTGCCCGCCGACACCACGGTCTGGTGGGCGGTGTGACGATCCCGCTGTCGCGGGGCGCAGGAGGGGGCGCCCCGCGGCTCGCGGACATCGCCGCGCAGTCGGGGGTGAGCGAGGCCACCGTCAGCCGGGTCCTCAACGGCAAGGCGGGGGTGGCCGGTGCGACCCGGCACCGGGTCCTCGCCGCGCTCGACGTGCTCGGCTACGAGCGGCCGGTACGGCTGAAACGGCGCAGCGCGGGGCTGATCGGTCTGGTCATCCCCGAGCTGACCAACCCGATCTTCCCGGCGTTCGCGCAGGTCATCGAGCAGGTCCTGGCCGGGCACGGCTACACCCCGGTGCTGTGCACCCAGATGCCCGGCGGCGCCACCGAGGACGAGCTGGTCGACCAGCTGGTGGAGCGCGGGGTGGCCGGCATCGTCTTCCTGTCCGGGCTGCATGCGGACGCCTCCGCCGACCCGGCCCGCTACACCCGGCTCGCCACGCGCGGGGTGCCGTTCGTCCTCATCAACGGCTTCAACGAGCGCGTGGACGCCAACTTCGTCTCGCCCGACGACCGGGCGGCGGCCCGGATGGCCGTCCGCCATCTCGTCGAACTCGGCCATGAACGTATCGGGTTGGCCATCGGGCCGGTCCGGTACGTCCCCTCGCGCCGCAAGGCCGAGGGGTTCGCCGCCGAACTCCACGAGCGGCTCGGCATCGGCCGGGCCGACGCCGAACGCTTCATCCGTCCCACTCTGTTCGGCGTCGAGGGCGGGCACGCCGCCGCCGATCTGCTGCTCGCCGACGGCTGCACGGGCATCGTCTGCGGCTCCGACCTGATGGCGCTCGGCGTGGTCCGGGCGGCCCGCGCCCGAGGGCTCGACGTCCCCGGGGACGTGTCCGTGGTCGGCTTCGACGACTCCCCGCTGATCGCCTTCACCGACCCGCCGTTGACCACCATCCGCCAGCCGGTGCAGGCGATGGCGACGGCCGCCGTCGGCACGCTCCTGGAGGAGATCGAGGGAAACCCGGTGCAGCGCACGGAGTTCGTCTTCCAGCCGGAACTGGTGGTGCGCGGCTCGACCGCGCAGTGCCGCACGGCGCTCTGACGTCGTAGAAGAGCCTTCCGACGGCCCCTGGCGTCCTGCCGGGGCCGCGCTCTTTTCCGGCCAGGTCACCCAGGGACTTGCCCCCGGTGCCTTCCTTTGTGCGGAAAGGGTTGACCGCACACCTGTACGCCCCTACGGTCGCGCTGAAATCCGTTGCTGTCGCTTGCGGAAACTTCTTGCGAACCGCTGGTGACGGGGAACCGCACAGGAGGAACCATGGCCAGAAAGACCGTGTCCGCAGCGCTCGCCCTCACGGCGGGAGCCGCCCTGGCCGTCACGGCGCCCGCGCCCGTCGCCCAGGCGACACCCCCCGGCACCAAGGACGTCACCGCCGTGATGTTCGAGTGGAACTTCGCCTCGGTCGCCAAGGCGTGCACCACCCAACTCGGCCCCGCCGGTTACGGCTACGTCCAGGTCTCGCCGCCGCAGGAGCGCATCCAGGGCTCGCAGTGGTGGACCGGCTACCAGCCGGTCAGCTACAAGATCGCCGGCCCGCTGGGCGACCGCACCGCCTTCAAGTCGATGATCGACACCTGCCACACCGCCGGGGTGAAGGTCGTCGCCGACTCCGTCATCAACCACATGACCGCCGGATCCGGCGTCGGCACGGGCGGCAGCAGCTACTCCAAGTACGACTACCCCGGCACCTATTCGGGCTGGGACATGGACGACTGCCGCGCCGAGATCACCAACTACCAGGACCGCGCCAACGTCCAGAACTGCGAACTCGTCGGCCTCGCCGACCTGGACACCGGCGAGGACTACGTGCGCGGCCGGATCGCCGCGTACCTCAACGACCTGCTCTCGCTGGGCATCGACGGCTTCCGCATCGACGCCGCCAAGCACATGCCGGCGACCGACCTCGCCAACATCAAGTCCCGGCTGACCAAGCCCTCCGCCTACTGGAAGCAGGAGGCCATCTACGCGGCGGGCGAGCCCATCTCCCCGACCGAGTACCTCGGCAACGGCGATGTCCAGGAGTTCCGTTACGCCCGCGACCTCAAGCGGGTCTTCCAGAACGAGAAGCTGGCCTACCTCAACAACTTCGGCGAGGGCTGGGCCTACATGCCTTCCGCCCAGTCCGCCGTCTTCGTCGACAACCACGACACCGAGCGCGGCGGCGACACTCTCAACTACAAGAACGGCGCCGACTACACCCTCGCGAACGTCTTCATGCTCGCCTGGCCGTACGGCTCTCCGGACGTCCACTCCGGCTACGAGTGGACGAACAAGGACGCCGGCGCCCCCAACAACCACCAGGTGGCCGCCTGTTACCAGAACGGGTGGAAGTGCCAGCACGCCTGGCGCGAGATCTCCTCGATGGTCGCCTTCCGCAACACCGCGCGCGGCCAGTCCGTCACCAACTGGTGGGACAACGGCAACAACGCCATAGCCTTCGGCCGGGGTTCGGCCGCGTACGTCGCGATCAACCACGAGACCTCGACCCTCACCCGCACCTTCCAGACCTCCCTGCCCGCCGGCAACTACTGCGACGTGCAGCGCGACAACACCCGGGTGACGGTCGACTCGACGGGCAAGTTCACCGCGACGCTGGCCCCCAACACGGCGGTGGCGCTGCACACGGGCGCCCGTAGCTGCTGAGCCGGGCCGCGCCCGCACCCGTAGGCCCCGTACACCTCGTACGCCCCGTTCGGCCCGTACCGACCCCACGGGCCGAACGTCCTCTCCGTGCACCGCACGTCGAGCTCCGTCTCCATCCCTTCCTGGGAGCAACCCCCGTGATACGCAAGAGAACGGCGGTCGCACTGGCCGCCGCCCTGTGCGCGGCCCTCGTGCCCGCGCTGCCCGCAACCGCGGCGCCCCGTCCGCCCGCCCCACCGACGGACCGCGCCCTCGCCGCGACGCCCGCCCGTCACGAACTGACCCGCGAGCAGTTCTACTTCGTGCTGCCCGACCGCTTCGCCAACGGCAGCACCGCCAACGACCAGGGCGGACTGACCGGCAGCCGTACCCGGACCGGCTTCGACCCGACCGACAAGGGCTTCTACCAGGGCGGCGACCTCAAGGGTCTGACCGACCGGCTCGACTACATCAAGGGCCTCGGTACCACCGCCATCTGGATGGCGCCGATCTTCAAGAACCGCCCGGTGCAGGGGGAGGGGAAGGACGCCAGCGCCGGCTACCACGGTTACTGGATCACCGACTTCACCCAGGTCGACCCGCACTTCGGCACCAACGACGACCTGAAGAAGCTCATCAAGGCCGCCCACGCCAAGGGCATGAAGGTCTTCTTCGACGTCATCACCAACCACACCGCCGACACCGTCGACTACGCCGAGAAGAAGTACGGCTACCGCTCGAAGGGCGCCTACCCGTACCTCGACACCACCGGCCGCCCCTTCGACGACCGCGAGGGCGTCCCGGCGAAGGCGGTGGACGCCCGCTCCTTCCCGTACACCCCGGTCGCCACCTCCCGGGACAAGGTCCCGGCCTGGCTCAACGACCCGACGATGTACCACAATCGGGGCGACTCCACCTGGGCCGGCGAGTCCGCCGAGTACGGCGACTTCGTCGGCCTGGACGACCTGTGGACCGAACGTCCCGAGGTCGTCGAGGGCATGAAGAAGATCTACGAGAAGTGGGTCCACGACTTCGACGTCGACGGCTTCCGTCTCGACACCGTCAAGCACGTGAACCTCGGCTTCTGGACCCAGTGGGCCACCGCGCTCGACGCGTACGCCAAGAAGCAGGGCCGGGACGACTTCTTCATGTTCGGCGAGGTCTACTCCGCCGACCCGGCCGTCACCGCGCCGTACGTCACCCAGGGCCGGATCGACGCCACGCTGGACTTCCCCTTCCAGGACGCGGCCCGCGCCTACGCCTCCCAGGGCGCCGGCGCCGACAAGCTGTCCAAGCTCTACGCCGAGGACTACCGCTACACGACCGACAAGGCCAACGCCTACGAGCAGGTCACCTTCCTCGGCAACCACGACATGGGCCGCATCGGTTCCTTCCTCAAGCAGGACCACCCGGACGCCTCCGACGCCGAACTCCTCCAGAGGGCCCGGCTCGCCGACGAGTTGATGTTCCTCACCCGGGGCAACCCGGTGGTCTACTACGGCGACGAGCAGGGCTTCACCGGCGCCGGCGGCGACAAGGACGCCCGCCAGACCCTCTTCGCGTCGAAGGTCGCCGACTACCTGGACGACGACCAGCTCGGCACCGACCGCACCCACGCCTCGGACGCCTACGACACCGGCCATCCGCTCTACAAGACGATCGCCGCCCTGTCGAAGCTGACCCGTGAACACCCCGCCCTGCGCGACGGAGTGCAGCGCGAGCGGTACGCCGAGGGCTCCGTCTACGCCTTCACCCGGACCGACCCGAAGCAGCGCACCGAGTACCTCGTCGCCACCAACAGCGCGACCACGGCGAAGACGGTCACCGTGCCCGTCGACTCCGCCAAGTTCCGTACCCTGTACGGCGGTCAGGGCGCCGTCACGGCCAAGAACGGGGCCGTCACGGTCACCGTCCCGGCCCTGTCCAGCCTCGTCCTCGCGGCCGACGCCCCGCTCCCCGCCCCGGCCGCCGCGCCGACCGTCTCGCTCAAGGCCCCGGCCGCCGGAGCCACCGGCACCGTCGAGATCGGCGCCGACGTCACCGGCGGCGGCCTGAACCGGGTCGTCTTCGCCGCCCAGACCGGCAACGGCCCCTGGCAGACCCTCGGCACCGCCGACCATGCCCCGTACAAGGTCACCCAGCACGTCACCGCCCCCGCCGGTACCCCGCTGCGCTACAAGGCCGTCGCCGTCGACTCCGCCGGCCGCACCGCGAGCGCCCTCGCCGACACCACCGCGGGCCAGGTCCCGGCGCCCGAGAAGCCGGTCGCCGTCGAGCGCACGTGGGGCGTCGTCCACTACCGGCGCGACGACAAGGATTACACCGGCTGGACCCTGAAGTCGGCGGGCCAGAGCGTCCCGTTCAGCGGTCGTGACGCGTACGGCGCCTTCGCCTGGGTCCGCGTCCCCGAGGGCGAGTCCACCCTCCCGTACACCGTCGAGAAGGACGGCACCGCCGACGGCCCCGAGCGGAGCATCGCCCTCGCCCGCACCGGCGAGGTCTGGATCACCGCCGGCGACCCCGGCCAGTCGGACACCGCCCCGGCGACCGCCCCGCAGGACAAGACCAAGGCCGTCCTGCACTACCAGCGCGCCGACGGCGACTACGACGGCTGGGGCCTGCACCTGTGGAGCGGCGCCGCCCAGCCCACCGACTGGTCCAAGCCGCTGATGCCGGCCCGCTTCGACGCCTACGGCGCCGTCTACGAGGTGCCGCTCACCGACGGCGCCACGAACCTCTCCTACATCGTCCACAAGGGCGACCAGAAGGACCTGCCCACCGACCAGTCCCTCGACCTCGGCACCTACGGCCACGAGGTCTGGATGCTCGGCGGCGAGCCCCGCTATCTGCTCCCGCAGACCGGCGGCACCCCCGACCTCGACCTCGGCAAGGCCGAGGCCCAGTGGATCGACCGCGACACCGTCGTCTGGAAGGTGAAGGCCACCGACGCGACCAGCCAGCAGCTGGTGTACGCGCCGGGCACGGCGAGCGGCGGCATCACCGTCACCGACGGCGCCCTCAGCGACGAGGGCCGCTGGCTCCGCCTCGCCCCCACCGCGCTCACCGCCGCCCAGAAGGCGAAGTTCCCGCACCTGGGGGACTATCCCGCCTTCCGCGTCGACCCGCGCGACACCGCCCGGGTCCGCGACTCGCTGCGCGGCCAGCTCCTCGCCACCCAGCGTGCCGCCAACGGTGCCCTGCTCGCCGCCACCGGCGTCCAGACCGCCGGAATTCTCGACGACCTGTACGCCAGGCAGGCGGGCGGCGCCGCGCTCGGCCCGGTGTTCCAGGGCGGCAAGCCGACCCTGTCCGTCTGGGCCCCGACCGCCCAGTCCGTCGCCCTCGAACTCGACGGCAAGACGGTGGCGATGCGCCGCGACGACGCCTCCGGAGTGTGGTCCGTCACCGGTACGAAGGCGTGGACCGGCAAGCCGTACCGCTACGTCGTGAAGGTCTGGGCGCCCAGCGTCCAAAAGACCGTCGAGAACCGGGTCACCGACCCGTACGCGACCGCCCTCACCACCGACTCGGCGCGCAGCCTCGTCGTCGACCTCGCCGACCCGGCGCTCGCGCCGAAGGGCTGGCAGAACCTGAAGAAGCCCGCCGCCGTGCCGCTGCGCGACGCGCAGATCCAGGAACTGCACATCCGTGACTTCTCCGTCGCGGACTCCACCGTCCCCGCCGCCCACCGGGGCACCTACCTCGCCTTCACCGACACCGGCAGCGCGGGCTCGCGCCACCTCAAGGACCTGGCCGCCGCCGGCACCTCGTACGTCCACCTGATGCCCGCCTTCGACATCGGCACCATCCCCGAGAAGAAGAGCGACCAGACCACCCCCGCCTGCGACTTGAAGGTCTACGCCCCCGACTCCGAGGAGCAGCAGGCCTGCGTCATGGCCGCCGCGGCCAAGGACGCCTACAACTGGGGCTACGACCCGCTGCACTACACCGTGCCCGAGGGCTCGTACAGCACCGACCCCGAAGGGACCCGCCGCACCACCGAGTTCCGGAACATGGTCCAGGCCCTCAACGGCGAGGGACTGCGCACGGTCATGGACGTCGTCTACAACCACACCGTGGCGGCCGGGCAGTCCGACAAGTCCGTGCTCGACCGTATCGTGCCCGGCTACTACCAGCGTCTGGCGGCCGACGGCTCCGTCACCACCTCCACCTGCTGTGCCAACACCGCGCCCGAGAACGCCATGATGGGCAAGCTCGTCGTGGACTCGGTCGTCACCTGGGCCAAGCAGTACAAGGTCGACGGCTTCCGCTTCGACCTCATGGGCCACCACCCGAAGGAGAACATCCTCGCGGTGCGCCGCGCCCTCGACGCCCTGACCGTGGCGAAGGACGGCGTCGACGGCAAGGCGATCATCCTGTACGGCGAGGGCTGGAACTTCGGCGAGGTCGCCGACGACGCCCGCTTCGTCCAGGCCACTCAGAAGAACATGGCCGGCACCGGCATCGCCACCTTCTCCGACCGGGCCCGCGACGCCGTGCGCGGCGGCAGCCCCTTCGACGACGATCCCGGCGTCCAGGGCTTCGCCTCCGGCCTGTACACCGACCCCAACTCCTCGCCCGCGAACGGCACTCCGGAGCAGCAGAAGGCCCGCCTCCTGCACGAGCAGGACCTGATCAAGGTCGGCCTGACCGGCAACCTCGCCGGGTACACCTTCACCGACACCTCCGGGCGTACGGTCAAGGGCTCCGAGGTCGACTACAACGGCGCCCCGGCCGGCTACGCGGACGCGCCCGGCGACGCCCTCGCCTACGCGGACGCCCACGACAACGAGTCCCTGTTCGACGCCCTCGCCTTCAAACTGCCGGCCGCGACCCCGGCCGCCGACCGGGCCAGGATGCAGGTCCTCGCCATGGCCACCGCCACCCTGTCCCAGGGCCCGTCGCTCTCCCAGGCGGGCGGTGATCTGCTGCGCTCCAAGTCCCTGGACCGCAACTCCTATGA
This sequence comes from Streptomyces sp. NPDC046203, assembly GCF_040646255.1. Classification (NCBI taxonomy): domain Bacteria; kingdom Bacillati; phylum Actinomycetota; class Actinomycetes; order Kitasatosporales; family Streptomycetaceae; genus Streptomyces; species Streptomyces sp. NPDC046203. Next base: position 11,526 of record NZ_JBEYZX010000057.1, read on the forward strand.
CAGTGGCGACTGGTTCAACGCCCTCCACTGGGACTGCCGCGACGGCAACGGCTTCGGCATCGGACTTCCGCAGGCCGCCGACAACAAGTCCAAGTGGGGTTACCAGAAGCCCCTGTTGGCCAACCCGGCGATCAAGCCCGGCTGCGCCGAGATCGACGGCGCCTCGGCCGCCTACCGCGACCTGCTGAAGATCCGTACGACCGAGCCCGCCTTCTCGCTCGCCACCACCCGACGGGTCCAGGACACCCTGTCCTTCCCGCTGTCCGGCCACGACGAGACGCCCGGCGTCCTCACCATGCGCCTCGGCGACCTGGTCGTCGTCTTCAACGCCACCCCGAAGGAGCAGCGGCAGACCGTCGCCACCCTGGCCGGCTCGGGCTACCGCCTGCACCCGGTGCAGTCGGGCGGCACCGACAAGGCCGTGAAGTCGGCCTCGTACGAGACCGGTTCGGGCACCTTCACCGTCCCGGCGCGCACGGTGGCGGTGTTCACCGCGCGGTAGTCGCGTTCCCTGCTCAGACACGAATGTGCGGCCGTGCCCCGGCGATGACGGGGGCGCGGCCGCACGTTCGTGTGTGGGGGGCGGGGTGTCACGACGGGAACTTGGTACGTTCGGCACATGACGCTGCGTTCGGTGGATCTGCGCAAGGAGTCGGTGCCCGCCGTACTGGACCGTGTGGAGCGGTCGCTCGGAGTACGCCTGGATCACCGGTCCATGGTGCGTAAACGCAGGTCCGTGGGGGCGCGCACGGACCGGGGCACGTGGGTGCGCGTCGAGCGGCGTGGCCTGGACCGGATCGGGGTCCAGGGCGGCGACGGCACGGCGTCGGCGGAGGCCCTGCGCGGGATCGCCAAGCCGGCCTGGCTCGCCGGTGTCGCCTGGCGCGACGAGGCGGAGCCGGTGGTGTGGCGGGCGGACGAGACCGAACTGCTGCCGTGCTCCCCGGCAGGCAACGCCGTGGTGACCCGGGCCCCGGAGCTGCCCGAGGAGTGGTGGTCCGCGCTGAACACCTCACTGGACGCCCTCGCGGCCCAGCACACGAACCGGATCGCGACACCGGACACCGAGACCCTCACTCAGGAACTGGTCACGGGCACGATCCGCAGTGTCTTCCCAGGCATCGACGCGACGGTGGTCGAGTGGCGTCCCGCCCACGCCGATCTCAACTGGGCGAACGTGACGGCACCCGAACTGCGGGTGTTCGACTGGGAGGACTGGGGCATGGCCCCGCGTGGCCTGGACGCGGCGACGTTGTGGGGGGCCTCCCTCGCGGTCCCGGATCTGGCCGATCGTGTCCAGAGCGAGCGGCGCGACGATCTGGCGAGCCGGGACGGCAAGCTGATGACCCTGTTCGTCGCCGCGAAGATCCTCGGCCCCTACGCCGATCCCGAGGACCCCCGTCTGGGGGCCGCCCGGGAGACGGCGGAGCGAGTGGCGAAGGAACTTCAGGCGGGCTGACGCCGTCCGTCGAGGAGCCGCCGGTACTCCTGGAGCATCTCGTCGTCCACGTCGTACGCCAAGGCATCACTCAGTTCCCGCAGATGACGGATGTCGTCTGTACCGACTGCGACCGCGTCCACCGGAGGCAGGCCGAAGGAGGTGCGGAAGGCGGCCTGGACCTTCGTGACCGGTGGGGAGCCCCGCAGGAAGATCCTTGGATCGAAGCGCTCCCACACCGACCCGGTCGCGCTCCCGCCGAAGGGGCTCATGCCCCACACCCGCGACGGACGCCACCGTGAGGCGAGGCTCTCGGCCGCTTCGAGGAGGCCGGCCGCGACCAGCAAACCTGCCCGGACCATGAGGACATCGGGACACGGTGGGGCGGGGAGGTCTACGAGTGGGCGAGGATCCCAGGTCGAGACCCCCCAGAGGCGGCAGAGCCCCGCTTGGGCGGTGTCGGCCAGGGCCGCACATGCCTGCGCCAGCGCCTCGGCGTCGGGCGCCGAGTGCTCCGGGTTGTGGAGGAACAACACATCCGGCTCGCGCCCGAGTGTCTTGACCACGTGCTCGGCGCCCCTGCGCAGCCGGGCCGGATCGAGGCTGTGTCCCTCACGGAAGAAACCGACCTTGGTGGAGACGGAGAACCTCGGCAGCAGATCACCGGCCGTTTCCTTCAAGATCTCGTGGGAGCGATGGCGCAGGTAGTTGGACGAGGTATCGAGGCGTGTCACACCGAGGTCGGTGGCCGCTTCGAGCAGGTCACGGGCGTGACCAGACCGGTATAGCCCGAGGACGATTCTTCCGTCAGCGGCTCGCACAATCCCTCCGAGATGAGAAGGTCGGCCAATTCGACGATGGCCTCGTCGGCACCGTCCAGGTGAACCGGGTGACCGGACAGGAGCGTCCTGAGACCCGCTTCCGCGCGTTTGTGGAAGGTCAGCCTTTTGCCGCCGCCGCAGACGAGGACAGTGTCACCAGATCGGACGATGGAGGGCGCGAACTCGGTGATGGCAGCGACCCCATGGGGTCTGCCCAAGGCACTCACGTACGGCATGTGTCGTGCGGGTGGGGTGCCGGCCCTGAGGTCGTTCAGATACCGCTGAGGGCTGTAGCCGGCGGCCAGAGCCCCGAGCCTGCCCGTCAGAGCCTCATGCCCGGCTTCTTCCGCACCCTCCAGGTCACGGCGGAACATCTCGTCCGCGCGGGCGGTGTCGGAAAGGAAATTGAGCCAGGTGACGCCGGTCCGCTTGGTGAACCCGAACGTCACGTGCAACGAGTGACCGTTCTCTCCGGAGCCGAGGCGGGTGGCGGTGTGCCAGTAGCCGCGCGGAATGTGCATGACGTCCCCGGTCCGCATGGTGCCTTTCCACAGCACTTCCTCGGAAGGTGTGTGGTTGCGCTCCGCGTCGCGGTACATCGGTGCCGGGCGGGACGGCCCGCGTACCTCCCAGGATTTCTCACCCGAGAGTTGTACGGCGATGACCTCGTGATCGTCCCAGTGCAAGTGGAACCCGTCGGTCTCCCCAGCAGCGAGATACGCGTTCGCGGAGGTCAGCTCGCCCGACCACCAGCCGAGGGCTCGGCAGGCGACTTCCAGCGTCGGATCGAAGAAATCCACATGGTCCAGGACCACAGTGCCACCGGCGTTGAGGATCCGTCCGAGAGAAGCCATGTCTGCCTGACTCACGGCCTGCCTGCGCCGGTTGACATTGGTGGACAGGAATGCGGAAGGATGGATTTCGTCGCCTTCGGCGTAACAGCGCAGCTGTGGATTGGCCAGGTGACGGCGCTTGACCAGATCCAGCAGCTTGTACGGGGTCAACAGCCGAGCGGGCAGTTCCGGGTCCGTGAGGCGGCCGCGTGCGAACGCGGTCCCCGCGGAACCCGGCCCGTCCCAGCCGAGAGCTTTCTCGATGTGGGTGACGAGCCGGTGCTCCATGAGCCCGCCTTACTCCTTCGGGAGATTCAGGTCACGGTTGTCGCCGTCGTCACCCGCGCTGTTCTGTGAGCTGGTGATGTCGGACCGTTCGGACTCACTGCGGTCGTGGGCGATCGCCAGCTCTTCCACAGCGAGCAGGAGTGCGGGACTGGTTCCTGATGCCTGAGTAGTTGTCTTGTCTGTCATCGTGCTCTCCTCTCGGGCTCTCCGCCCCGATTGCGGGCGAATCTCAGAGTCAACCCCCGCTTGGGGGAAGGGAGTAGAGCGTGAATTGGACAGAGGTGAGCGGCGACCCCGGTTGCCGGGGGAGTGGAGACAGCGGCCGGGTCGGCATGGCCTTCGAATGAGGCGCGCGCCGACCCGGACCCGAGAGGACGGACGGGTGCTGCTACGCCGTGACTCCGGCGACGAAGGCCGCCCAGGCAGCCGTCGGGACGATCAGCGCGGGGCCGCCCGGGTTCTTGCTGTCCCGGACCGGTACGACACCGGGGACACCGTCGAGAACCTCGACGCATTCGCCGCCGTGGCCATCGCTGTAGGAGCTCTTCCGCCAGACGGCACCGGTGAAGTCGTACGAGACCTCGACGCAGTCGCCGCCGTCGCCGTCGCTGTAGGAGCTCTTGAACCAGTGGGCGTGGGTCAGGTCGAATTCGCGCATCGTCTGTAGTCCTCCGCCGCCGATTCGATCAGGGCCAGGGACGCCTCCGGCGACAGCGCGGCGGCCCTGAGCAGATCGTAGGCCGCCTGGCTGCGCTTCACCACAGCCGGATCGTCCAGCAGATTGCCCGAGTACACCGCCTCCGTATAGGCCGTCGGGGGTGCGTCCTCGAACTCCATGAGTTTGATCATCTTGCCCATTTGGGGGTACGCGCCCGCCGCGAACGGCAGCACTTGGACCAGTACCTTGTGCTCCCGCGCGCACGCGAGGATGTGCTCCAGCTGCTCGGCCATGACGGCGGATCCGCCGGCGGGGATGCGCACGACCGACTCGTGCACGATCACCCAGTACACGGGCCGGTTCTCGTCGGCCAGTATGGTCTGCCGCTCAAGTCGCGAGGAGACCTTCTCCTCGACGTACTCCTCGGTGGCGAAGGGATTGCTGGCGCGGGTGACGGCTCGCGCGTACGCGGCGGTCTGGAGTAGCCCCGGTACGACTCCCGGAGCGAACTCGCAGATCTTCGTCGCCAGGTCCTCCAGGTCGGCCGCCGCCTGGAAGTACGCCGCGTACGGCGACTTGTTGATGAGTTTGCGCCAGGTCCGCTCGAAGAGTCCGCTGGTCTTGAGGATCTCGTCGAAGCGCTGCGCCAGATTGAGCTGCGGTTTGCGCAGTCCCTGCTCGAAGAGGCGGATGTAGGTCCCCGACACGAACACCCTCGCGCCGAGATCCTCCCGGGAGTAGTGCGCCGCCTCGCGGCGCTCTCTCAGGAGTTCTCCGAAGAACTCCCACTCCACCTGCTGTTTGCCTTTGGCCATGGATCAACTCCCCAGCTCTGTACCGCTGTCACAGGCTCAGCGTGTGCGCCGAGTCTATGAACCGCGCCTTCTCGAAGGCGGGCGGAAACAGGAAATTGATCTGGAGAGTGCGACATTGGCGGAATGCGACAGTATGCGATCGGCTATCCGGTCAGCCGGTTGGGCGATCGGTGCGCGCGATGGCCACCGTCCCCGCTCAGCCCAGCGCCTTCTCCATCAGCGCCACGGTGTACGCGCGCCCGTCCGCCGCCACCTTCTCCAGGCGCCCGGTCACCGCGTACCCCGCGCCCTCGTAGTACGCCCGCAGCCGGGGATCGCCCTCCTCACAGTCCAGCCGGGCCAGCCCCCGCCCCGCCGCCGCCATCCGCTCCTCCGCGTGCGCGAGCAGCACCCGCCCGGTCCCGGCGGGCGCCACCGCGCGGTCGGTCATCAGCCGGTGGACGTAGCCCGCGACCGGCGTCCGCGTGCCCCACACCGACGCGTCCTCCCACCACAGCTCGTACGCCCCGGCCTCTCGCCCCTCGTACAGCGCCAGCCACACCTCGCCCTCGGCGATCCGCGCCGCGAAGTGCTCGCGCCCGCGCGTCCCCGGCCGCCACTGGTCGATCTCGCTGCGGAGCATCCAGCGCGCCGCGTCGTCGTGCAGCCGCACCAGAACGTCGAGGTCCCGGTCGTCGGCCCGCCGGAAGGTCACTTGTACCGTCATGGCGATCACCGTAAGGGTGAGGCCAGCACATCCGTACCAGCAGGAGCGTTCCCCGCCATGCCGCACATCACCGTCGACTACTCCGCGCCCCTCGACCGGCGCGGCTTCGCCCTCGCGCTGCACCCGATCGTCGTCGAGACGGTCGGCGCGCGCCTCGCCGCCTGCGTGACCAGCTTCCGCGAGGTGGAGGAGACGGTGAGCGGCGACGGCACGGGCGCGGACGCCCTCGTGCACGTCGACATCGCCTTGCTCGCGGGCCGCAGCGCCGAGGCCAAGGCCCGGCTCTCGGCGGCCGTGCTCGATCTGCTGCCCGGGTACCTGAAGGGCGCCGAGGGGGTCACCCTGAGCGCCGAGGTACGCGATCTCGACCCGTCCTACGCCAAGAGCTGACCGGCCGCCGGGCCGCAGCCACCGGGCCGTAGCCACCGGCCACCGGCCATCGGGCCATCGCCGAAGCCGCCGACCCCGCCGGGCCTTTCCGTCAGGCCGGGGACGGCAGCTCCGGCGCGAGCGCCAGGAGGCGGCCCACCAGGTCGCCGAACGGCCCGTCGGCCGGCTCGTCGGCGAGGATCCGGATCAGGACGTCCGCCATCTCCTTGTCGTACGCGGCACTCACCGCCGACAGCGCCGCGAAGTCGTGCACGAGCTGCAACTCCAGCTCCTCGCGCGGCACCCGGCGCCCGTCCAGCCACAGCAGCGCCGTCGACTCGGCGAGCGACACCCAGGAACGGACGACCAGTTCGAGCCGCGCCGAGGGCCGGTCGACGGCCAGGTGCGTCAGTATCTGCTCGTACGCGGCCTGCCGCACCTCGTCGATCATGGCGCTGGCCTTCGACGAACCGGCCGCCGGGCCGCCGCGCATCAGCGCCGCGAACCCCGGGCCGTGCTCGTCGACGAAGTCGAAGAACCGGCCCATCACCCGCAGCAGCCGCGCCCCGAGCGGTCCGCTCGGCGGCTCGACGAAGCGGGCCGCGAGCTCGTCGGCCGCGCGGCGCAGGGCCGCCTCGTAGAGGGACTGCTTGCCGGGAAAGTAGTGGTAGACCAGCGGCCGCGAGATGCCCGCGGCCGCCGCGATCTCGTCGATGGAGACCTCGTCGGGGGAGCGGTGGCTGAACAGCTCCAGGGCCACCCCGATCAGTTGCTGCTTGCGCTCCTCGACGCCCATCCTGCGGCGTACCCCGGTCGTCATGCGAACAGCCTATCGGGAGTCCGTTACGCTCCCGGCACATGAGCGCTTCCGAGCAGGACACCCAGGAGACCAAGGACCGCCAGGACCCGGGGGATCCCAAGGAGACCCCGGACACCACCCCGGACACCCCGACCGGCGCGGCGGCCGAGGGTGCCGAGGGGGTGGTGGACGAGGCGACCGGTCTCACCCCCCGCCAGGCCCGGCTGGCGCGCATAGCCGCCGGCTCGGTCGTCCTGGTGGCGATGGCCGTGGTCCTGGTGATCCGGCTCGCGGCCCATACGTCCGTCCTCGTCGTCGGCGTGTACGGGCTCGCCATGATCCTGTGCGGGATCGTCATCGAGCTCTCCCGCAACGGGCGTACCAGGCTGGCCAGTTGGCTGCTCGGTGCGGGTCTGGTCGCGACCCTGTCGATGGACTGGCTGCTGCCCTGACCCGAAGGCGGCCGGATCCGGAGCCGGAGCCGGAGCCGGGCCCGGACCGGTACCGGGCACCTACGGTCAGAGGTCGAGCACCAGCCGCTCGCCCGCGCAGCGCGAGACGCAGATCAGCATGGAACCGGCCCGCTCCTCGTCCGTGAGCAGCTCGTCCCGGTGGTCCACCTCGCCGGCCAGGACGTCCTGTCGGCAGGTGCCGCAGAAACCCTGCCGGCAGGAGTAGAGCAGACCCGGCACCACTTCCTGTACGGCCGAGAGCACCGACTGGTCGGCGGCCACCGTCACCGTCCGTTCGCTGCGCCGCAGTTCGACCTCGAAGGCCGTCCCGCCTTCCGTCCGTGCGGCCGAGAAGCGCTCCAGACGCGGTGAACGGCCGTCCGGCAGCGCGGCGGTGACGGCGTCCATCAGGCCGTCCGGGCCACAGCAGTAGACCTCGGTCCCGGCGGGCAGTTGGGCGAGGAAGGACAGATCGGGCCGGCCGTCGGTGTCCTCCGCGACGATCGTCGTACGGTCACCGTCCTGCCCCAGCTTCTCCGCCTCTTCGGTGAACGGCATGGTGGCGCGGCTGCGCCCGCAGTACAGCAGTCGCCACTCGGCCCCGGCCGCCTCGGCGGCGCGCACCATCGGCAGGACGGGCGTGATGCCGATGCCGCCGGTGACGAAGACGTACGCGGGGGCCGGGGCCAGCGGGAAGCGGTTGCGCGGCCCGCGGATCTCGATCTCCGTTCCCACGGCCAGCTGTTCGTGCACCTCGCGCGAACCACCGCGCCCGCCCGCGGCCTCCTCGATCAGCCGGGTGGCGATCGTGTAGGCGCCGCCGTCGGCCGGATCGCCGCACAACGAGTACTGCCGTACGGTCCCGGAGGGCAGCACCAGATCGATGTGCGCACCCGGCTTCCAGGCGGGCAAACCGGCACCCTCCAGCCGGAGTTGGACTACTCCCTCGGCGGGCTCGGTACGCCGGGCGACCCGCACCCGCCGGGTCACGGTGGCCAACCGGCCGTAACCGGAGACGGGTTCGTCGAGCGCGGGCATCGGCCACAGCGGCGAGTTCTCGATCCGTCGGCTCACCGCCCGCTTCGCGAGCAGCGCGGCCCCGGCGACGAGGACGACGGTACGCAGACGCGGGAGCGTGCGGCTCAGGGCGCGGGCGGAGGTGCGAGCCATCAGCGGTGACCTCCGTTCGCGCCGGGGGAGGTGGCGAGATAGGCGGCGGCCTGGACGGTCGAACCCTCCGACGAGGGATGGTAGTTGGGGCTCAGGTAACGGGGGATGGAGCGCAGCATGTCGGGTGTCGACGGCAGCACGCCCTCGCGGCCCTTGCGGACGAACTGCCCGACGCTCGGCTTGGCTTCGAGGAGCGTCGGGTCGTGCTCCATGAAGAAGCGGACCCCGCGCTGCCACAGGAAGACGAGCGCCGAGAACGCGGCGGCCCAGGTGCGGGCGCGCCGCCGGTAGCCGCCGTCGAGGTGGAGGAAGAGTTCGTAGGCGACCGAGCGGTGCTCGACCTCCTCGGCGCCGTGCCAGCGCAGCAGGTCGAGCATGACGGGGTCGGCGCCGACCCGGTCGAGTTCGTCGGCGTTGAGCACCCAGTTGCCGAGGAAGGCGGTGTAGTGCTCGATGGCGGCGATCAGCGCGACCCGCTCCATCAGCCACCAGCGGCGCGGCCGGCCGGGCGGCAGGGTCCGGTCCCCGAGCAGCTTCTCGAAGAACCAGTCGACCTGCGCGGTGTACGGGGTGGGGTCGAGCCCGAGCCGCTTGAGGTGGGGCAGGACGTCGTCGTGGGCCTGGGAGTGGACGGCCTCCTGCCCGATGAAGCCGATGACGTCCGCGCGCAGCCGCTCGTCGGTGATGTACGGCAGCACCTGCTTGTACACGTGCACGAACCAGCGCTCGCCGGCGGGGAGCAGCAGGTGCAGCACGTTGATCGTGTGCGTGGTGAACGGGTCGCCGGGAACCCAGTGGAGCGGGGTCTCCTCCCAGTCGAAGGCGACCTTGCGGGCCTTGAGCTCGATGTGCTCGGACCCGGGCTCGGCCCCCGGCCGGGAGCCGGCCCCCGACTGAGTCCCGACCCCCGACTGAGTCCCGGCCCCCGACTGAGTCCCGGATCCCGGCTGAGGCTCGGACCCCGGCCGGGGCCCGGACGGGGACGCCACCGATGCGGGCTGCGTATTAGACATGGCGTCAATGTACTGAGGGGTAAGCCGAGGTGCCAGGGGTCGCGCACCGACTTTTCGCCGGAGAGGGGTGGTTCGTCGGTTCGGACAGGGGGCCGCCGCGAGGCCCGTACGCCTGGGGTGGGCTCAGGCCTCGTACACCGTCAGGCGCTCCCGCAGCACGGTCACGGCCTCGTCCGGGACGTCGAGCCCCTCCCGTACGTACCGCTCCATCGACCCGTACCGCGCCTGTACCTCCTCCAGCGCCGCCTCCAGATACTCCGGCATCACCCCGACGAGGGAGAGCGCCAGCTCGGGGTCGCCGCCCTGGGCCGTGAACCCCTCGATCAGCGGCGCGAACGCCGCCCGCGCTCCCGCGTTGACCGACAGATATTCGGCCATCGTCGTCTCCTCGTCCGCGCCGAGGAGCGCGAGCACGAGCGTCGCCGCCCAGCCGGTGCGGTCCTTGCCCGCCGTGCAGTGGAAGAGCAACGGCCCGCCGAACGGATCGCCCAGCTCGGTCAGGAAGGCCCGGTAGGAGGCCCGCGCCGACGCGCTGTGCACGAAGGCCCGGTACGTCCGCTCGAACGACGCCCGCACCCGGCCCCCGCCCAGCAACTGCTCGGCCAGCGCCGGATCGGCGAGCAGTGTCCTCATCCGCGCGGCCGGCGGCAGTCCGCTGCTCGCGAGCTGGTCGGCGAGCACGTCCGCGACGAGCGGCCGCGCACCCGCCGGGACATGATCGGGGTGCTCGGCCCGCTCCAGCGTGGTGCGGAAGTCGACGACCGTACGGATGCCCAGCGCGGCCACCACCGGCTCGGCCGGATCGAGCCGGTCGAGCTGCCCGGAACGGAACACCAGACCCGCGCGCACACTGCGCCCGCCGCCGAGCGGGAGCGCGCCGAGATCACGCAGATTGGCGACGGTGGCTGCGGGGATGGCGGGCATGCGTCGACTCCTCGGCCATCAGGTGTGCTGTGTGGCACTCTGGCGCCGTTCACGGCGATTCCCCGCACCGTAGCCGAAGGTCAGGGCAGGTACTTGTAACCGACCCGCCGCACGGTCTGGATCGTGTGCCGGTGCTCGGCGCCGAGCTTGCGGCGCAGCCGCGCCACATGGACGTCGACGGTGCGGCCGTCGCCCACGTGCCCGTACCCCCACACCTGCCGGACCAACTGGTCCCGGGTGTGCACCCGGTGCGGATGGGCGACCAGATGGGCGAGCAGCTCGAACTCCAGATACGTGAGGTCGAGCGCCCGCCCGTCGACGCGGGCGATCCGCCGCGCGCCGTCGATCGCCACCGCGCCCGCCTCGGCGGGCGGCGCCGCGGCCGTCTCGGGACCGGCCGGCAGCATCACCAGATAGCCGACCATCGGCGGGCGGCCGGGCAGGGCGGGAAGCGTGTGCTGCGGGGCGGGCAGCAGGGTGGCGCCGGGCGGCAGGAACTCGGCGACCTCCGCGAGCCGGCCCCACGCGGCATCGGGCGGGATCGGGGCCTGGGGCTGCGCGGGCACGGCGGCGGTTACGGCAGCGGGGGCGGGCGCGGGCGCGACGGCGGAACTCTGCGCCGGGGCGGGTGCGACGGCGCGCAGGCGGGGGCGGAGAAGAGGGTGTGACGGGGCGACGGCACGGATGTGGGCCATGGGAAAGTCAGCTCTTTCGCGCGAGGGCGGGCGAACGGTAGTCGTACGTACGCGATGCGCGGCGGCCGAAGGCCGGGGCCGGATACGGATCCGGCGGGGCTTTAGAGGGCCGGCGCGTTCCTCATGCGCCGACAGCACCGGTCGTAGTCATGGTGCTGACGGGAAGGCCAGAACGGCTCGAGGTCGTGACGCCCCGACGCGGTGTCGTTCCCGATGCTGGCCATATCCCTATTAAAGCAGCAGGGAAGTCCTGCGGGCAGTACCTGTGTTCGGCCACACACCGGCCGACGGGCCGTCCGGGCCCGCCACTTGGGGCGCGGGGACGGGGGCGGGGGCGGGTGCGGGCATGGGACGGGCGCGGGTACGGGGCGGGGACGGGCGCCGGTCGCGGGGTGTAGGCACGTGTACGGCCGTACGCCGAAGGGGCGCCGGCCGTACACGCGGTACGGCGGGCGCCCCTTCGACGTCGTCGGAGACGTGGCGGATCAGACCTGGCCGGCCTTCTCCAGGGCCTCGCAGCAGGTGTCGACGATCAGACGGGTCACCGTGTACGGGTCCACGTTGGCGTTCGGCCGGCGGTCCTCGATGTAACCCTTCTGGTCCCGCGCGACCTGCCACGGGATGCGGACCGAGGCACCGCGGTCGGAGACGCCGTACTTGTACTCGTCCCACGGAGCGGTCTCGTGCAGACCGGTCAGCCGGTCGTCGATGCCGGCGCCGTAGTTCTTGACGTGGTCGAGCGGCTTCGAGCCCTCGCCCAGCGACTCGCAGGCGGTGATGATCGCGTCGTAACCCTCGCGCATCGCCTTGGTGGAGAAGTTGGTGTGCGCGCCCGCGCCGTTCCAGTCGCCCTTCACCGGCTTCGGGTCCAGGGTCGCGGTGACGTCGAAGTCCTCGGCCGTGCGGTAGAGCAGCCAGCGGGCCACCCACAGCTGGTCGGCGACCTCCAGCGGCGCCAGCGGGCCGACCTGGAACTCCCACTGGCCCGGCATGACCTCGGCGTTGATGCCGGAGATGCCGAGACCGGCGGTCAGGCAGTTCTCCAGGTGCGCCTCGACGATCGGACGGCCGTGGATCTCGTCCGCGCCGACGCCGCAGTAGTAGCCGCCCTGCGGGGCCGGGAAGCCGTTCTCGGGGAAGCCGAGCGGGCGGGTGCCCTCGAAGAAGGTGTACTCCTGCTCGATGCCGAAGATCGGCTCCTGGGCGGCGTGCTTCGCGTAGACCTCGGCGAGCGCGGCACGGGTGTTGGTGTCGTGCGGCGTCATGTCCGTGTTGAGGACCTCGCACAGCACCAGGATGTCGGCGCCGCCGCGGATCGGGTCCGGGCAGGCGTAGACCGGCTTCAGGACGAGGTCGGAGGCGTGACCGCGGGCCTGGTTGGTGCTGGACCCGTCGAAGCCCCACAGCGGCAGCTCCTCCAGCGGCAGACCGGCACCCGCGATGATCTTCGTCTTGGAACGGAGCTTCGCGGTCGGCTCGGTGCCGTCGATCCAGATGTACTCGGCCTTGAAGGTCACGGGAACGTCATCCTTAGAGGGTGGTGCGGGTGCTCGGCGGCTCGCCGTGAGGCGGGCGCTGGGCGGGGCGGTGTCTGGCCAAAGCTTCGCAGGACGGCATTTCCCACCCGTTGCCCGATTGTGAACCCCGTGTTAACGGGCCCGGCGTTCCGGGGCTCGGGGGGCCGGAGCTGGGGGTGCGGAGCCGAGGGGTGTCCGAGCCGAGGGGCCGGAATCGAGAGGTCGGAGCCGAGGGGGTGCGGAGCCGGGGTCGGCCGGCGGTCAGCGGCGGTCAGTGGCGGCCGCGCGGGCTGCGGCCGAGCCGGATCCGTCCCTCCCGGAGCCCGTCCCCCGAATGGGCCCAGGGGCGACTCGGGGCCGCGACCAGGGCCGGATCAGGGGAATCCCGCATCCCTCCGCCGCACCCGACCGGCAGACTGGTGCGCATGACGACGCTCCCCGGTACGAAGCCCCGCATCGGTCTCCTCGGCACCGGCCCCTGGGCCGAACGCACCCACGCACCCGCGCTCGCCGCCCACCCGGGCGTGGAGTTCGCCGGGGTCTGGGGCAGGCGCGCCGGGGCCGCCGAAGCGCTGGCGGCAGCTCACGGCACCACGGCGTACGAGGACGTGGACGCCCTCTTCGCGGCCTGCGACGCCGTCGCGTTCGCCCTGCCGCCGGACGTCCAGGCCCCGCTCGCCGAGCGGGCCGCCGCCGCGGGCTGCCACCTGCTCCTCGACAAGCCGGTCGCCACCTCCGCGCCGGTGGCCCGGAAGACGGCGGACGCGGTGACGGCGGCGGGCGTCGCGTCCGTCGTGTTCTGCACCCTGCGCTTCGCCGGGCCGACCGCCCGCTGGATCGAGGAACAGCAGGCGGCCGGCGACTGGCTCCTGGGCGAGGCGCACTGGCTGGGTGCGCTCTTCTCGCCCGAGGCGGACAGCCCGTACGCGGCCTCGCCCTGGCGCCGCGAGAAGGGCGGCCTGTGGGACGTCGGTCCGCACGTCCTCTCCGTCTACCTGCCCATCCTCGGCGACGTCACCTCCGTCACCTGCGCCGCGGGCCGGGCCGACACCCGCCACCTGATCCTGCGCCACACCTCGGGCGCGAGCACCACCACGACCCTCACCCTCAGCGCCCCGCCCGCCACCTCCGAGGCCGCGCTGTCGCTGTACGGCGAGCGGGGCCGGTCGACGATGCCCGGCTGGGACGGCGCCGTGGACGCCTTCGCGAACGCGGTGGACGCCCTCCTGGAATCCATACGGACGGGCCGCCCGCACGCCTGCGACATCCGCTTCGGCGCGCGGCTGACCGAGATCCTGGCGGAGGCGGAACGGCAGGTGGAGGAGGCGCAGGTGGCGGCGCGGGCCGCTGGAGAGCGGGCGCACTGAGGGCGGCCCGGCGGGGACCCGGCGCCGGGGAACGGGCGCTGGGAGAGCCGGTACGGGGAGCCCCGGCACCGGCCGGGCCCGGAACCCTCCCCGTGACAGTCAGGCCCGGACCCTCCCGACCGGCTGGGGGCCCGGACCCTCCGGCGTCGGCCGAGTCCGAAACCCTCCGGCGCCGGCGGGATCAGCGGGGTCAGCCGGGTCAGCGGGACAGCGCGTCCCGAACGGCCTCCTCGGACCGCCCCACGACGGCCGTGCCGTCCTCGGCGGTGATGAGGGGCCGCTGGATCAGCTTGGGGTGGGCGGAGAGCGCCTCCACCCACCGGTCCCGGCTCGCCGCGTCCTTCGGCCACTCCTTCAGACCGAGCTCCTTCGCGTCCGCTTCCTGCGTCCGCGTGATGTCCCACGGCTCCAGGCCCAGCCGCTCCAGCACGGCGCGGATCTCGTCCGGGGAGGGCACGTCCTCCAGGTAGCGGCGCACGGTGTAGTCGGCGCCCTCGGCGTCCAGCAGGGTCAGTGCGCTGCGGCACTTGGAACAGGCGGGATTGATCCAGATCTCCATGGCTCCAACGTACCGCCGAAACCATCACCGAATTCCCCGGCAAAGCCGTTCTGGCCAGGGGCGATTGTCAGTGGTCCCCACTAAAATCGGGGGTGAAGGCGAGGGCCCCGGGGAGGGCTCTTGCCCACCGTTCGCCAGGAGGTCGCCCATGGCTGTCGCCATGATCCGGACACCGTCCCTCGAACCCTGGAAGCCGCTCCAGAAAAAGGCGCTCCCCGCGGGCCGCCCGCGGGAGTGGTACGTCGCCCACAACCGCCGGCTGAAGGCCATGCGCCTCGCGATAGCCCTGCTCGACGCGGGGGTCTACCTCCCGTCCCGGGCCACGAACGCCCGCATCCGCACCACCGCGGCCCAGGTCGGCATTCACCCGCCGTCCGACACCACCTGCCACATGGTCCGCGCCCTGATCCGCTACAGCCGCTGACCGCGCCCCGTCCCGGTCCCTGACGCACGACGGCCGTGCTTTCCCCCGCGAGGCGGGGGAAAGCACGGCCGGCAGGAACACGGTGCCGCGGGCACCGCGCGCTCCTAGAGGTCGAAGTAGAGCTCGAACTCGTGCGGGTGCGGGCGGAGCTGGATGGGGGCGATCTCCTGGGTGCGCTTGTAGTCGATCCAGGTCTCGATCAGGTCGGAGGTGAAGACACCGCCGGCCTGGAGGTACTCGTTGTCCTCCTCCAGCGCCTTCAGGACGGAGGAGAGGTCGGTCGGGACCTGGGCGACGTTCGCGTGCTCCTCGGGAGCCAGCTCGTAGAGGTCCTTGTCGATCGGGTCGGCCGGCTCGATCTTGTTCTTGACGCCGTCGAGGCCGGCCATGAGCAGGGCCGAGAAGGCGAGGTACGGGTTCGAGGACGGGTCCGGCGCGCGGAACTCGACGCGCTTGGCCTTCGGGTTCGAGCCCGTGATCGGGATGCGCATGGCGGCGGAGCGGTTGCGCTGCGAGTAGACCAGGTTGACCGGGGCCTCGAAGCCGGGCACCAGACGGTGGTAGGAGTTCACCGTCGGGTTGGTGAAGGCCAGCAGCGACGGGGCGTGCTTCAGGATGCCGCCGATGTAGTGGCGGGCCATGTCCGACAGGCCCGCGTAGCCGGCCTCGTCGTAGAACAGCGGCGCGCCGGCCTCCCACAGCGACATGTGGACGTGCATGCCCGAGCCGTTGTCGCCGAAGATCGGCTTCGGCATGAAGGTCGCGGTCTTGTTGTTGCGCCAGGCGACGTTCTTCACGATGTACTTGAAGAGCATCAGGTCGTCGGCCGCGGCGAGCAGCGTGTTGAACTTGTAGTTGATCTCGGCCTGGCCGGCGGTGCCGACCTCGTGGTGCTGGCGCTCGACCTGGAGACCGACCTTCTCCAGCTCCAGGGAGATCTCCGACCGCAGGTCGGCGAAGTGGTCGACCGGCGGGGCCGGGAAGTAGCCGCCCTTGTAGCGGACCTTGTAGCCCCGGTTGTCCTCCTCCTTGCCGGTGTTCCAGGCGCCGGCCTCGGAGTCGATGTGGTAGAAGCCCTGGTTCGCCGAGGTCTCGAAGCGGACCGAGTCGAACACGTAGAACTCGGCCTCGGGGCCGAAGAACGCGGTGTCGGCGATGCCGGTGGAGGCCAGGTACGCCTCCGCCTTGCGGGCGATGTTGCGCGGGTCGCGGCTGTACTGCTCGCCCGTGATCGGGTCGTGGATGAAGAAGTTGATGTTCAGCGTCTTGTCGCGACGGAACGGGTCGAGGCGGGCCGTCGACAGGTCGGCGCGCAGCGCCATGTCCGACTCGTGGATGGCCTGGAAGCCGCGGATCGACGAACCGTCGAAGGCCAGCTCCTCGGCCGGGTCGAACGCCGTCGCCGGGATCGTGAAGTGCTGCATGACGCCGGGGAGGTCGCAGAAGCGGATGTCGACCATCTTGACGTCATTGTCCTGAATGTACTTCTTGGCCTCGTCGGCGTTCTGGAACATCCCACTCCTCCTACGCCCCGGCCCGGAGGGGCGGGGCTGCGGCTCGGTGTGTCGGCCCGTGTGGTGGCCCACGCTGGACCCGACCTTAGGCAGACCGGATTTCTCCAGCATGACCCATTTGTTTCGACGAAGTTAACCGAGCTGGTGGCACGGCCGGGGTATGAAGGGCAGTTCTCGGCCTCGCGTCGCGCGGCGCGGACGCCCCCGGCCGGAAGTGATCGAAATCGGGCACAGTACCGTGGTCGGGTGGACAACAGGCAAGCACTTGGATCGTGGCTCTCCGGCCCCCGCGCCGCGGCCGAAGAAGCGGGCGTCGACTTCGGCTACCGAGGGCAGCAGCTCGGCCTGCCCGAGGAGGGCCCCGGCTCCATCGCCCGGCCCGGCCGCCGCCTCGGCGCCCTCGCCGTCGACTGGGCACTGTGCATGCTCATCGCGTACGGCCTGATCACCCACCGCTACACCCAGGTCACCGGAAACTGGGCCGTGCTCATCCTCTTCGTCCTGAGCGTGCTCACGGTCGGCACCGTCGGCTTCACCCCCGGCAAGCGCCTTTTCGGCCTGCGCGTCGCCTCCGTCCGAGGCGGCCGTCTCGGCATCCTCCGTGTCGCCCTGCGCAGCGCCCTCGTCTGCCTCGCCCTCCCGGCGCTCATCTGGGACCGCGACGGCCGCGGCCTGCACGACCGTTTCTCCGGCGCCGTCCAGGTCCGCATCTGATCCGGCCTGATCCAGACCGATCCGGCCTGATTTCTTCGGGTCCGGACCGGCTCCGCAAAGGTTCCGGTCCGGATCGATCTGCCCCGTTCGGCATGTGATCAGGAAGTGGCTGTGATCCGGTCGGAACCGGCTGCGATCCGATCCCGGCCGGTAGTCCGTCATCTGCGTGGGCCTGCACGCGTGTGCGTACGTACGCGCGCGCACAAAAGAGGGGTGCCCCGGACCGTCGATGGTCCGGGGCACCCCTCTTTCGGGATGGGGGCGGGATCAGCCGCGCGGGGGACGGCGGCTCGAAGCACCACGGCCGGGAAGGGGGCCCTTCGGCAGCGGCATGTTGCTCATCAGGTCACCCATCGCGCGGAGCCGGTCGTTGGCCGCCGTCACCTGGGGCCCGGCGAGAACGCGCGGGAGCTTGAGCATCTTCGTGCGGATCTTCTTGAGCGGCACCTGACCGGCGGCCTCGTCGTCGCCGACGATGATGTCGGTCACCGGCACGTCGACGACGATCCGGGCCATCCGCTTCTTCTCGGCCACCAGAAGCGGCTTCACCCGGTTCGGGTTGCCCTCCGCGACCAGCACGATGCCGGCGCGGCTGACCGCGCGGTGCACCACGTCCTGGCTGCGGTTCATCGCCACCGCCGGGGTCACCGTCCAGCCGCGCCCGACGTTCTCCAGCACCGCCGCGGCAGCGCCGGGCTGGCCCTCCATCTGGCCGAAGGCCGCCTTCTCGGCGCGCCGGCCGAAGATGATGGCCATCGCCAGGAACGCCAGCACGAAGCCGAGAATGCCCAGGTAGACCGGGTGCCCGATGAGAAAACCGATCGCGAGGAGGACACCGAGTACGACGATGCCCACGCCCGCGACGACGAGACCGACCTGCGGGTCGACCTTCCGGGTCATCTTGTACGTGAGGGCGATCTGCTTCAGTCGCCCGGGGGTCGCGGCGTCAGCGCCGCTCGTGTTTGCCTTCCTCGCCATGTCCTGAAGTTTACGTGGCCCGCGAAGCCCGCCCCGCCACGGCCTCCATCACACGCTGGGCCTCCACGCGATCCTTCGCGCGGCGCCGGTCCTCCAGGACGGACGCCCAGGCGTTGCGCCGGGCGGTGCGCTGGCCGCCGGCCAGCAGCAGGGTCTCGACGGCGCGCAGCGCGCCGGTGACGGAAGGGAGCGAGGGCAGCGAGGGGAGCGAAGAAGTCCGGGGAGTGCGCGCGGCCTGCATGGGAGGGAACCTCCGGGGCGCTCGGGTGGCGGTGCGTACGTACACACTCACAGATCGGTGTTGCCGGAGTGTGGCCCGCCGGTCAAAGACAGGTGAAACCACACCACCGCACGCCCGGGCGTGACCCCGGGCCCCGGGAACCCCTGCCGTACCGCCGCCGTCCCCGTACGACCGTGGCCGTCCGCACGAGGTACGGACGGCCACGGAGGAGTCCCGACAAGGCCCGGCAGAGCCCGGCAAGGCCCGGAAAGGAAACGGCGCGAACGCAGGGGGCGCGCGCCGCGCGCCCCCCGGCGGTGCCGGTGTCAGACGGCCGGGGTCACGGCGTCGGCGGCGCCGCGGCGCTCCATGGCCTGCTGGTACAGCCGGCCCGCGCGGTACGAGGAGCGGACCAGCGGGCCCGACATCACACCGGAGAAGCCGATCTCGTCGGCCTCCTCCTTCAGCTCCACGAACTCCTGCGGCTTCACCCAGCGCTCGACGGGGTGGTGGCGGACCGACGGCCGCAGGTACTGCGTGATCGTGATCAGCTCGCAGCCGGCGTCGTGCAGCTGCTGGAGCGCCTCGCTGATCTCCTCGCGGGTCTCGCCCATGCCGAGGATCAGGTTGGACTTCGTGACCAGACCGTAGTCCCGCGCCTGGGTGATGACGTCGAGCGACCGCTCGTACCGGAAGCCCGGACGGATCCGCTTGAAGATCCTCGGCACGGTCTCGACGTTGTGCGCGAAGACCTCGGGGCGGGAGTCGAAGACCTGCTCGAGGAGCTCCGGCACCGCGTTGAAGTCGGGGGCGAGCAGCTCGACCTTGGTGCGGCCGGCGGCGCGCTCCGCGGTCTGCTGGTGGATCTGGCGCACGGTCTCCGCGTACAGCCAGGCGCCGCCGTCCTCCAGGTCGTCGCGCGCGACGCCGGTGATGGTGGCGTAGTTCAGGTCCATCGTGACGACGGACTCGCCCACGCGGCGCGGCTCGTCCCGGTCCAGGGCCTCGGGCTTGCCGGTGTCGATCTGGCAGAAGTCACAGCGCCGGGTGCACTGGTCGCCGCCGATGAGGAAGGTCGCCTCGCGGTCCTCCCAGCACTCGAAGATGTTGGGACAGCCCGCCTCCTGGCAGACCGTGTGCAGACCCTCGCTCTTCACGAGACTCTGCATCTTCGTGTACTCGGGCCCCATCTTCGCCCGGGTCTTGATCCACTCGGGCTTGCGCTCGATGGGGGTCTGGGCGTTCCGGACCTCCAGGCGCAGCATCTTGCGTCCGTCGGGTGCGACTGCGGACACATCGGCTCCTGTAGCTTCGATTCTTCGGCGCACACCAGGGTACGCCCGTTGCTTCTTATGCCTTGACGCTCTGGCCAACCTCTGGCCTACGTTTGGCATTCCTTCGGCCGCGGCGGGCCGGGGTGACGCGGCTCTCTTTCCGGCCACCGGCAGGCCACCGCACGCCACCGGCGGGGCCGTTCGGGCCTCTTGAGGCCCTTCGGCTCGCTTCAGGCCACCCTCGGGGTCGCCTTCAGGTCATGCCGGAGCCGTGTTCAGGCCACCGGGGTCCGCTCGCTCTCGCGTACGGCCCGCTGCTCCGCCTCGACGTCCCGGGGCTTCGGCTCCGCGGTCGCCATCACGTCGCGCAGATGCCGTTCGACGACCGGGAGCACCTCCTCGATCGTGATGTCCCGGCCCAGCTCGTTCGCGAGCGAGGCGACGCCCGCGTCCCGGATGCCGCACGGGATGATCCGGTCGAACCAGGTGTTGTCGGGGTTCACGTTGAACGAGAAGCCGTGCATCGTCACGCCCTTGGCGACCCGGATGCCGATGGCCGCGAGCTTGCGGTCCTCGCGGCGCTGGCCGGCGTTGGAGGGGGCGTACTCGGGGCCGTTGAGCCGGGGGTCGAACTCGGCGGTCGTGAGCCGGGGGTCGATTCCGGGGGCCAGGTCGAGCGACAGGCCGCCGACCGCCGGGCGGGACTCGACGGGGTCGCCGAGCACCCACACGCCGCTGCGGCCCTCGACGCGGGTGGTCTCCAGGCCGAAGTCGGCGGCCGTACGGATCAGCGCCTCCTCCAGGCGGCGTACGTGGGCGACCACGTCGACCGGGCGGGGCAGCTTCATGATCGGGTAGCCGACCAGCTGGCCGGGGCCGTGCCAGGTGATCTTGCCGCCGCGGTCCACGTCGACCACCGGCGTACCGTCCAGGGGGCGCTCGCTCTCCTCGGTGCGCCGGCCGGCGGTGTAGACCGGCGGGTGCTCCAGGAGCAGGCAGGTGTCCTCGATCTCGTCCTCGAACCGGGCGGCGTGCACCTCGCGCTGCTTGTCCCATGCCACCTGGTAGTCGACGGCGTCCTCGCCGAAGCCCAGACGGACGAATCGCAGCTCACTCACGGCCATGCCTCCTCCTGGGTGCCGAGCCGGGGTCCGGGGGGTCGTCCCCGGGGCGGGAGCCGACTCGGTGTCATGCGTCAATCGCACCCACGCCACTGTACGGCGGCACGACGGGCCGTCCCCCGGCAGGTGCGCCGGGCCGACAGGCGGGCCGGAGCGGGCCGGGAGGGCGGTACGGGGTCCCGGAAGAGGCTTTGTCAGCGGGTCACCGGCCCTCACACGAACGGATGAATGTACGGAAAAGCCGCCGGTAAACGCGGTGAACGGAGCTAAATTCGCGCCGTTCCATGAGGGCCATAAAGGTCCAATCGGGCTTCCACCCCGGGCCCGGAAGGCAGGAGACCGCACAGCTGATGACGGAACGACCCTCGCAGCGCATGCCGAACCGCCAGCTCGCCGCGCTCATCGCCGAAGCTGGCTTCTCGAACGCGGGTCTCGCCAGGCGGGTGGACCAGCTCGGCCTGGAGCACGGACTCGACCTGCGGTACGACAAGACCTCGGTGACCCGGTGGCTGCGCGGCCAGCAGCCACGCGGCACGACCCCCGCCCTGATCGCGGAGGTCTTCACCCGTCGGCTCGGCCGCCGGCTGTCCGCCCAGGACCTCGGACTCGACGCCTGCGCGCCGGTGTACGCCGGTCTGGAGTTCGCGGCGACCCCGGAGGAGGCCGTCGACATCGTCAGCGGCCTGTGGCGCAAGGACTCCGGCAGCCACGCCGAACTGCGCAAGATCGCCTTCACCCCGGCCGGGCTCGTCGTGCCCAGCCGCGACTGGCTGATCGGCCGCGCCGACGAGCGCGTGGCGCGCGGCGAACCGGGCACGACCGGTATGCCGGGCGCCCCGGGTGTGCCGGCCCCGTCGTCGGCCTCCGGCGGAGGCGCGAGCGGGGGAGGGACCGGGAGCGGGAGCGCCGAGCCCCGGGTCCCGGCCCAGGGCCGCTACGGAGTGCCCCGTCAGCGCGGCACCGACCGGGGTCCCGGACAGCGGGTGTCCAGCGGCGACATCGCCGCGCTGCGCTCCGTGGGCGAACTGTTCCGCACCCTCGACCAGGCCTACGGCGGCGGCCACGCCCGCCAGGCCCTCGTCCGCTACCTGGAGCACGAGGCCGAGCCGATGCTGCGCGGCACGTACGGCGAGAGCATCGGGCGCCGGCTGTTCGGCGCGGTCGCCGACCTCACCCGGCTGGCCGGCTGGACCTCGTACGACATCGCCGCGCACGGACTCGCCCAGCGGTACTTCGTCCAGGCGCTGCGGCTCGCCCAGGCCGCCGGCGACCGGGCGTACGGCTCGTACGTCCTCGTCACCATGAGCCATCAGGCCGTCTACCTCGGGCACGGCCGCGAGGCCGTCCAGCTCGCCCGGGTCGCCCAGCAGGGCGTCGGCTCGGCCGCGCCGCCCGTCGTCCAGGCCCTGCTGCACGCGGTCGAGGCGCGCGGTCACGCCGTCCTCGGCGAGGCGCGGGCCTGCGGGGCGGCGCTGGGCCGCGCCGAGCGCGCCCTGGACGCGGCCCGGCCGGGCGACGAGGTGCCGTACTGGGCCAAGTTCTACGACGAGGCCCAGCTCGCCGACGACTTCGGGCACTGCCACCGCGACCTCCAGCAGTACCGGGCCGCCGCGCAGCACGCCGAACGCGCGCTCCAGTTGCGCGGCCCCGGCCACGCCCGCAGCCGGCTGTTCTGCCGGGTGGTGCTCGCCTCCGCCCGGCTCGCGCTCGGCGAACTGGACCAGGCGTGCGCCCTGGGCGCGGAGGCGGCGCAGCAGGCCTCGGAGATGCGGTCGGCGCGGGCGGTGGAGTACGTACGCGACTTCGAGCGCCGCCTGGAGCCGTACCGCGACGCCCCTGCGGTCCGCACCTACCGCGACCGGGTGGCCGCGCTGGGGTGACCGAGGGGGCGCCGGCGGCCTCGGGCCCCGGACCCCTGAGGGCGCGGGTGGCTGCCGGTGTCCGCCGGTGTGGTGGTGGTGCGGGCGCGGGGCCGGCCCTCGCCTACGCCGCCGTCTCGTCCGGCCGCGACGGCTCGGCCGGGCGCGTGCCCAGATCCGCGAGAAGCGCGGTCGCGGCCCGCTCGGCCGAGGTGAGAGCGCCGAACGGGGTGCCCGCCGCCCGATGGTCACCGCACACGTACAGGCCCGACAGGAGCCGCACCGGGCGCTCCGGATCGAACGGCGGCCGCATCACCGGGAAGGCGTCCCGGGTGTGCCGCAGCGCCAGCGGCTCCCAGTCGTCCGTGGACACCCCGTACAGCGACGCCAGATGCTTGCGCACCCGGCGCTCGGTGTCGTCACCGTCCGGCGGCCCGCCCAGCACCGTCGACGAGACCAGCGCGCGGCCCGCCGGCGCCCGCGACGGATCGACCGCGCTCATCACCGCCGTGAAGGCCACCGGGCCACCCGGATCCGACTCCAGCAGAAGCACCGGCTCGGCCATCGGCGCGACCGGCACCGCGTGATGGACCACGGTCGCCGCGCGGTACTCCGGCACCCGCAGCCCCGGCAGCAGCTCCGCCGCCGCGCGGCCACCCGTCGCCACCACCACCGAACGGCACCGGAACACCCCGTGCGCGGCCGTCGTCACCCGCGAGATCGACGCCTCCGTCACCCGCACCCCGGTCCGGACCGTCCCCGGCGGCAGCCCCGCCACCAGCCGCTCCACCAGCGCGCCCGAACCACCCTCCGGCACGCCGAGACGGCCCCGCGCGAACGACCGCAGCGCCAGATCCGCGCGCCGGCTCGACGTCGCCAGATCCGGATCGCCCAGCAGCGCGCCGAGCAGCGGACGCAGCACCCCCTGGACGGTACGGGCCGGCAACCGCAACGCCAGCGCCTCCCGCGCCGTCCGCTCGGAACGCGTCAGAATCCGCTGCGCCGGCGTCGTCGCCAGCCGTACCAGCGACCCGCCGAGCCGCGCCTGATCCAGCGACGCCGCCGGATTGCGGGGCGCGCCGGCCAGCGCGCGCGCCACCCCCCGTGCGCCCGTTGTGCCCCGGGTGCCCGTCGAACCCCGTGCGCCCGCCGAACCCCGTGGACTCCAGCGCGCGTGCCCCGCGCCCCACCGGCCGTACCGCCCGTCCTGATGCACCAGCACACCCGGCGCGAACGGCCGCAACGGAACACCCGCCACCTCCGGCGACGTGAACAGCGGCCCGAGCCGGTCGAGCCGGAAACCGTCGACGACTTCCGTCGCCAACCGGCCGCCCACCTGCGGCGCGGCCTCCAAGACCGTGACCGAGAGCCCCGCCGCGGTCAGCTGATGAGCTGTCGCGAGACCGGCGATCCCGGCTCCCACCACGACGACGTCCGAGTAGTCGCGCACGTGCCCCTCCCAGGTCGTTCGCGCTTCATGTGGGAGGCCTATGCCCCCAACACGTCCCCGGAATGCCGGAGTTCGCAAGAGATTAAGCGGGAGGACGGGGAGGGGAGGACGCGCGTGCGGGGGGTGTGCGCGGCATGGGGGGCGCGGGGCGCTGCGCGCTGCTGGGTGGGGTGGTGGTGCGGGTGGGCTGCGCTGTGCGGGTGGGGGTTGCGTGGTGGTGGCGGGGCGTGGGGGGCGCGTTCGGGGTTGCGGGGTGGTGCGCTGGGGGTTCGTGGTGGGTGCGCGGGGGCCGGTCCGGGGGTCGCGTTCTGCACTGCATGATTTACGGCGCGGATGGCCTGTGTAGTGCGTGAGGCGTCTCTTTTTCCGCGCCACAAATCACGCTTTACGTTTCGAACACGACCCCCTTCCCGGCCCCCGCTCCCGTCCGCGTCGTGGCGCACCACCCCGCACCCCGTCCGCTGGGATGGGTGGGGGGCGGGTGCGGCACGCGGGTGGAGGAGAGGTGGGTGAGGGGAGAGGTGTGGGGCAGCTTTCCGGTAGGCGGGGGATTCCGATGGGGAGAGTGGGGCGTATGAGCGTGGTGGTTCGTGAGGCCGTCGTCGGGGACGAGGGGGTGCTCGCGCGGCTCGACCGGGTCGTCTGGTCCCGTCATGGTCCTTCAACTTCCCTTCGTGGCTGCCCTGTCGCGGGTGTGGTCGCGCCGACGGCGGCATACGCGTGCCGCCGCCTCGG
>NZ_JBEYZX010000058.1:0-34882 GCF_040646255.1 Streptomyces sp. NPDC046203
ACCCCGAAGGGCTTCATCGTTCGACTTGCATGTGTTAAGCACGCCGCCAGCGTTCGTCCTGAGCCAGGATCAAACTCTCCGTGAATGTTTACCCGTAATCGGGTTTTACACTCGCGTTGAGCGGAACAGTCATGCCGGAATGTGGCCGACTGTTCACAGCGTCCTCGCTGTGTGCCTTCCTTGCGGAAGGACTTTTTCAAAGGAACCTCGACCATCCGAAGATGGACGGGGTATCAACTAATCTGGCGTTGATTTTTGGCACGCTGTTGAGTTCTCAAGGTGCGGACGCTTCCTTTGTACTGACCCTCTCGGGCTTTCCTCCGGGCGCTTCCTTCGTTTCCGACTCTATCAGATCTTTCCGATCCGATTTCCTCGGTGCTTTCCGGTCCCGGTCGCTTTCGCTTCCGTTCCCTTCCGGCGTTTCGAGCTTATCAGATGTTTTCGATCCGATCCGCTCCGCGCTTTCCGTTCCTTCAGGCTTTCACCCTCCGGCCCTTTCGGCGCTTTCCGACTTTATCAGAAGTTCCGAGTCGGATTTCCGCTTCCCGGTTTTCCCGTCCGGTCACACGCTGGTGTCCGGGGGTTCCCCGCTGGCGGAGCCGTAAACGTACTGGAGCGGGGCGCCCCGATGCAAATCGAGGCGCCCCGCTCCGGTGGCGGGCCCGCGGACGGGCCGGCCGATCAGACCTCGACGACCACCGGGAGGATCATCGGGCGGCGGCGGTAGGTGTCGGAGACCCACTTGCCGACCGTGCGCCGGATCAGCTGCTGGAGCTGGTGCGGCTCGACCACGCCGTCCTGGGCGGACTTGTTCAGGACCTGGTCGATCTTCGGGAGCACCGCGTCGAACGCGCTGTCCTCGATGCCGGAGCCCCGGGCGTGGACGTGCGGGCCGCCCACGATCTTGCCCGTGGTCGAGTCGACGACCACGTACACCGAGATGATGCCCTCCTCGCCGAGGATGCGGCGGTCCTTGAGGGAGGACTCGG
This sequence comes from Streptomyces sp. NPDC046203, assembly GCF_040646255.1. NCBI lineage: Bacteria > Bacillati > Actinomycetota > Actinomycetes > Kitasatosporales > Streptomycetaceae > Streptomyces > Streptomyces sp. NPDC046203. Next base: position 990 of record NZ_JBEYZX010000058.1, read on the forward strand.
TGACGTCGCCGACCGAGAGGCCGTCCACGTACACGTAGCCGGCCTGGACCTTGCCGACGATGCGGGCGCGGCCGTCGATCAGGTCGACGACGACGCCGTCCTCGGCGATGACGATGTGGTCCTTGGGGATACCCGTCATCGCGCCGAGCTCGGCGTTGGCGCGCAGGTGGCGCCACTCGCCGTGGACCGGCATGAGGTTCTTCGGCTTGCAGATGTTGTAGAAGTACAGCAGCTCGCCGGCCGAGGCGTGGCCCGAGACGTGGACCTTGGCGTTGCCCTTGTGGACGACGTTGGCGCCCCAGCGGGTCAGGCCGTTGATCACGCGGTAGACCGCGTTCTCGTTGCCCGGGATGAGCGAGGACGCGAGGATCACGGTGTCGCCGGGGACGATCCGGATCTGGTGGTCGCGGTTGGCCATCCGGGACAGCGCGGCCATCGGCTCGCCCTGGGAGCCGGTGCAGACCAGCACGACCTCGTCGTCCGGAAGGTCGTCGAGCGTCTTCACGTCGACGACGAGACCGGCCGGGACGCGCAGGTAGCCCAGGTCGCGGGCGATGCCCATGTTGCGGACCATCGAGCGGCCGACGAAGGCGACCCGGCGGCCGTACTCGTGGGCGGCGTCGAGGATCTGCTGGATGCGGTGCACGTGGCTGGCGAAGCTGGCCACGATGATGCGCTTCTGGGCGTTCGCGAACACGTTGCGCAGCACATTGGAGATGTCGCGCTCGTGCGGCGTGAAGCCCGGGACCTCGGCGTTCGTCGAGTCGGTGAGCAGGAGGTCCATGCCCTCCTCACTCAGCCGCGCGAAGGCGTGCAGGTCGGTGAGGCGGTGGTCCAGCGGGAGCTGGTCCATCTTGAAGTCACCGGTGTGCACGACCATGCCCGCGGGGGTGCGGATCGCGACGGCCAGGGCGTCCGGGATGGAGTGGTTGACGGCGATGAACTCGCAGTCGAAGTCGCCGAACCGCTCGCGCTGCCCCTCGGCCACCTCGAGGGTGTAGGGGCGGATGCGGTGCTCCTGGAGCTTCGCCTCGATGAGCGCGAGGGTCAGCTTGGAGCCGATGAGCGGGATGTCCTGCCGCATGCGCAGCAGGAACGGCACGCCACCGATGTGGTCCTCGTGGCCGTGGGTCAGGACGATGCCGACGATGTCGTCGAGACGGTCCTGGAGGGTGGTGAAGTCGGGAAGGATCAGGTCGACGCCCGGCTGCTCCTCTTCGGGGAAGAGGACGCCGCAGTCGACGATCAGAAGACGGCCGTCGTACTCGAAGACCGTCATGTTCCGGCCGATCTCGCCGAGGCCGCCGAGCGGGGTGACGCGCAGGGCTCCCTTGGCGAGCTTCGGCGGGGCGCCGAGTTCAGGATGCGGATGGCTCAAAAGACTCTCCTCACCATGCGCGCCACGTACCGGCTCGGCACGTGGCGCGCATGACAATCGTGCACTTACTTGTCGTATTCAGTTACGGGTCTTCTTTTATGAAGTCTGTTGTCAGAGCTGTACCCCGCCGGCGGCGAGATCGACCCTGAGCTGGGCGGTCTCCTCGGCGGTCAGCTCGACGAGGGGCAGCCGCAGCGGCCCGGCCGGGAGGCCCTGGAGGCCGAGGGCGGCCTTGGTGGTCATGACGCCCTGGGTGCGGAACATGCCGGTGAAGACCGGCAGCAGCCGCTGGTGGATCTCGGTCGCCTTGTGGACGTCGCCGGCCAGGAAGGCGTCGAGCATCGCGCGCAGCTCCGGGGCGACGACATGGCCGACGACCGAGACGAAGCCGCAGGCGCCCACGGAGAGCAGCGGCAGGTTGAGCATGTCGTCACCGGAGTACCAGGCGAGATCGCTGCGGGCGATGGCCCAGCTCGCGCGGCCGAGGTCGCCCTTGGCGTCCTTGTTCGCGACGATCCGCGGGTGCTCGGCGAGGCGCACGAGCGTCTCGGTGTCGATCGGGACGCCGCTGCGGCCGGGGATGTCGTAGAGCATCACCGGAAGCTCGGTGGCGTCGGCGATGGCCGAGAAGTGCCGGTACAGCCCCTCCTGAGGGGGCTTGTTGTAGTACGGCGTGACGGCGAGCAGGCCGTGCGTTCCGGCGCGCTCCGCGGCGCGGGCCAGCTCCAGGGTGTGCCGGGTGTCGTTGGTCCCGATGCCGGCGACGACGTGGGCGCGATCGCCCACGGCCGCCAGGACGGCCTCGATGAGCTGCGATTTCTCCGCGTCGGTGGTGGTCGGGGACTCACCGGTGGTGCCGTTGACGATCAGACCGTCGTTGCCGGCGTCCACGAGATGGGCGGCCAGCCGCTGGGCGCCGTCGAGGTCGAGTGCGCCGTCCGCCGTGAAGGGCGTGATCATGGCGGTGAGGACCCGCCCGAAGGGGGTCTGCGGAGTGGAGATCGGAGCCATGGGTAACACGCTACTCGCTGCTCAGGGCCGGATGCCCCTTAGGGGCCGTCCGACGGACCTCGGCCGGGTGCCGTGGCGCCCGGTGCGATGCCCGGCCGAGGCGCCGAAATGTCCGGAGCGTTCCCTGGTGGATCCGCCGGACGGGTCCCGGGGGGCGACACAAAAGGAGCCCGGCACTGCCTGCTCGGGGGTTCAAGCAGTGCCGGGTCCGTTTGATCAGCCTAGATGAACTTCACGAAACGCCGCAATACGGACACCTCGTCGGCCGGGGCCGTCTGTGTGTCCCTTACGGGGCCACCCGGCCGTTCTTGTTGAAGGCCGCGTGGGTCAGCGGCATCAGCCGGGCCCAGTGCTCCTCCATCTTCTCGCCGACCATCTCGATCTCCCGCTGCGGGAAGGACGGCACCGCGGCCAGCTCGTGCTGGGTGCGCAGACCGAGGAAGTGCATCAGCGAGCGGGCGTTGCAGGTGGCGTACATCGAGGAGAACAGACCCACCGGGAGCACCGAGCGGGCCACCTCGCGGGCGATGCCGGCCTCCAGCATCTCCTGGTAGGTCGCGTACGCCTGGCGGTACGAGTCCTCCATGGCCCGGCCGGCCAGGTCGAACTGGGCGTCGGTGCCCTCGACGAAGACGTACTTGCCCGGGCGGCCCTCCTGGACCAGCTTGCGGTCGGCGCCCGGCACGTAGAAGACCGGCTGCAGCTCCCTGTAGCGGCCCGATTCCTCGTTGTAGGACCAGCCGACCCGGTGCCGCATGAACTCGCGGAACACGAAGATCGGGGCGCTGATGAAGAAGGTCATCGAGTTGTGCTCGAACGGGCTGCCGTGCCGGTCCCGCATCAGGTAGTTGATCAGGCCCTTGGAGCGCTCCGGGTCCTTCTGGAGCTCTTCGAGGGACTGCTCGCCCGCGGTGGACACCCGCGCCGCCCACAGGACGTCGGAGTCGGCCGCGGCGCTCTTGACCAGCTCAACAGTGACGTCGCTCCGGAACTCGATCTTCATGTCCTCTGGGGGTGTGTCGGTCACCTGGGGTCCTTCCGTCGGCTCGCGCAGTAGGGGGCTGCGGTCGTCCACTGTATCGACGTCATACCCAAGAAGGAGATTCGGCCGGTTTGGTGAAAAACGGCACCTCTTCGTCGATTCGCTCGTCTGTACAGGTGAAGACCCGTCGACCACGACCCGAGAAGCAGTCGAGACGACGAAGAAGACGACCTGGACCAAGGAGAGTGCCCTGATGTCGCCCCGGCGAGAGGCCGTACCGTTCGCGTTCGTCGCGGAGGCCGACGAATTCCGCAGTAACGTCACTCCCCCGCCCCGGGAACGTCCCACGGTTTCCCAGGTCCTGGGCCGTACGCTGCTCGGGCTGACCCTCGCCGCCGGGCTCGTCGGAGCCCTCGTCTTCGGCATGCCGTCCCTCCAGCCGGGGGACGCGAGCGGGCACCAGCAGCAGTCCGAGGCTTCCGACAGCCGCTGAGGTAGCCTCACCGGGCACAGCCACCGAACGTGCTTGTGAGTGAGGACCTGTCGTGCCCCTGCCCTTCCTGACGGCCGACCGTGCTTTCGATACGGATGACATCGCGCTGCCCTTCGACGACCACGATCAGTGGCGCAGACCGTACCGGCCCGGCCCGTGGCGGGTGGGGATCGCCGCGCTCGCGCTGTTGCTCGCCTCGTTCGTGCTGCTCGCGGCCGTGGTCATCGCGGCCGCCGGCGCGACCGGCGGGGCACTGCTCACCTTCGGTGTCGCCGCCCTGGTCATCGCCGCCGCGCTGCGCACGCTGCGGATGGGCGTCTGGGTGAGCCGGGCCGGTCTGCGGCACGTCTCGTTCTTCTCCACCAGGACCACGTCCTGGCGGCAGACCGGCGCCGTCCGCACCGCGCAGCAGCCGGTGCGCTGGCTGGGCCTGCCGCGTACGGTCCAGGGCCAGGCCCTGATCCTCGTCCGCAACGGCGGCGCGCCGGCCGCGCTGCTCACGGACCACAACGCGGACTTCCTCTCCCGGGTCGAGGCATTCGACCGCGCCGCCGACACGGTCGAGGCCTGGTACGCGGAGTACGCGACCGCTCCGGCCCTGGCCCCGGCCCGCTGAGAGCCGTGGAGAGGCTGTGAAAAGGCCGTAGAAAGGCCGTAGGAAAACCACGGACATGCGAAGGGGGCCCGGCGGTGATGCCGGGCCCCCTTCGCATGTGCTCTTACGCCTCCGCGGAAACCGCCTACGCCGCCGCGTCGCGCAGGGTGATCGCGCGCTGCATCGCCTTGCGCGCCCTGGGCGTGTCGCGGGCGTCGTGGTAGGCCACCGCGAGCCGGAACCAGCAGCGCCAGTCGTCCGGCGTGTCCTCGGTCTCGGCCTTGCGCCGGGCGAAGACCTCGTCGGCCGAGTCACGGTCGATCCGGCCGCCCTCGGTGCGCCGCAGCTCGTCGACGGGCAGGCCGCCCTCGGCCTCCAGCTCCGCGGCCAGCCGGTTCGCCCGGCGCGCGAAGGCGGTGTTCTTCCACAGGAACCAGGCCCCGACCACCGGCAGCACGAACGCTATGGCGCCCATGCCCATGGCCGCGGGCTCCCCGGTCAGCAGGAGCAGGACCCCTTCCATCCCCACCACGCCGAAGACGAGGACGAGGACAGTGGCCAGGAAGACGTACGTGATCTTTCCGCCCATGGCCGTCAGCCCAGGTCCAGGAAGTGTTCCAGGCCGAAGGTGAGGCCCGGGACGGTGGTCACGCGGCGGGCGCCCAGGAGGATGCCCGGCATGAAGCTGGAGTGGTGCAGCGAGTCGTGCCGCACGGTGAGGGTCTCGCCCTCGCCGCCGAGCAGCACCTCCTGGTGGGCCAGCAGGCCCCGCAGGCGTACGGAGTGCACCCGGACCCCGTCCACGTCCGCGCCGCGCGCGCCGTCCAGGGCGGTCGCGGTGGCGTCCGGCTGGGCGCCGAGGCCGGCCTCGGCACGGGCCGCGGCGATCAGCTGGGCCGTCCGGGCGGCGGTGCCGGACGGGGCGTCCACCTTGTTCGGATGGTGCAGCTCGACGACCTCGACGGACTCGAAGTACGGGGCCGCGAGCTGCGCGAACTTCATGGTGAGGACCGCGCCGATGGAGAAGTTCGGAGCGATCAGGACACCGGTGGCCGGGGACTTCTCCAGCCACCCGGTCAGCCGCGCGAGGCGCTCCTCGGTCCAGCCGGTGGTCCCGACGACCGCGTGGATGCCGTGGCGTACGCAGAAGTCGAGGTTGTCCATGACCGAGTCGGGAGTGGTCAGCTCGACGACGACCTGGGCGTCGGCCTCGACCAGCGACTCCAGCGAGTCGCCCCGGCCGAGGGCCGCGACCAGTTCCATGTCCTCGGCGGCCCGGACGGCCCTGACCGCCTCGGAGCCGATGCGGCCCTTGGCCCCGAGGACCGCCACGCGCAGCTTGCTCATCTGATGCTTCCTTCTGGTGCGGATCTGTGCGGAGGAGAAGGTCAGGCGACCACGCTGTGGAGGCGGTCGGCCTGCTTGTCCTTCAGCGGGCCTATCACCGACAGCGAGGGCCGCTGCTCCAGGACGTCACGGGCGACCGCGCGCACCTCGTCGGGGGTGACGGCGGCGATCCGTCCCAGCATGTCGTCGACCGACATCTGGGTGCCCCAGCACAGCTCGCTCTTGCCGATGCGGTTCATCAGCGCGCCGGTGTCCTCCAGGCCGAGCACGGTGGACCCGGAGAGCTGGCCTATCGCACGGCCGATCTCCTCGTCGGTGAGCCCGTCCTGGGCCACCTTGTCCAGCTCGTCGCGGCAGATCCGCAGCACGTCGTGGACCTGGCTGGGGCGGCAGCCCGCGTACACGCCGAACAGGCCGCAGTCGGCGAAGCCCGAGGTATACGAGTACACGCTGTAGGCGAGGCCGCGCTTCTCCCGTACCTCCTGGAAGAGGCGGGAGGACATGCCGCCGCCGAGGGCGGTGTTCAGCACGCCGAGGGCCCAGCGGCGGTCGTCGTTGCGGGCCAGGCCCGGCATGCCGAGGACCACGTGCGCCTGCTCGGTCTTGCGGCCGAGCAGCTCGACCCGGCCGGCCGTGCGGATGGTACGCCGGCCCTCGCGCGGGGCGATGGGACCGGCGGTACGGGTCAGGGCGCCGGCGCGCTCGAAGGCGCGGCGGACCTGGCGTACCACGGTGGCGTGGTCGACGTTGCCGGCGGCGGCGACGACCAGGTGGGTCGGGTCGTAGTGCTTCTTGTAGAAGCGGGCGATCTGCTCACGGCTGAGCGCGTTGATCGTGTCGACGGTGCCGAGGACCGGGCGGCCCAGCGGGGTGTCGCCGAACATGGTCTGCGCGAACAGGTCGTGCACCACGTCACCGGGGTCGTCCTCGGTCATCGCGATCTCCTCCAGGATGACGCCGCGTTCGGCGTCCACGTCGGAGTCGAGGATGAGCGAGCCCGTCAGCATGTCGCAGACGACGTCGATCGCCAGCGGCAGATCGGTGTCGAGGACCCGGGCGTAGTAGCAGGTGTACTCCTTCGCCGTGAAGGCGTTCATCTCGCCGCCGACCGCGTCGATCGCGGAGGAGATGTCGAGGGCGGAGCGCTTGGCGGTGCCCTTGAAGAGGAGGTGCTCCAGGTAGTGGGTGGCGCCGTTGAGGGTCGGGGTCTCGTCCCGGGAGCCGACGTGCGCCCAGATGCCGAAGGTGGCGGAGCGCACCGAGGGCAGGGTCTCGGTGACGATGCGGAGACCGCCGGGGAGGGTGGTGCGACGGACCGTGCCGACGCCGTCCTTGCCCGGCAGAAGCGTTTGGGTACGGGCGACGGCCCGCCCCTCGGTGGAGGGGCGGGCCGTCGTCACGGAACTACGGGACGTCACTGGTCGGTGGCGTCCTTGTCAGCGTCCTCGCCCTCGATCACGGGGATCAGGGAGAGCTTGCCGCGCTGGTCGATCTCGGCGATCTCGACCTGGACCTTGGAGCCGACCGCGAGCACGTCCTCGACGTTCTCCACGCGCTTGCCACCGGCGAGCTTGCGGATCTGCGAGATGTGCAGCAGGCCGTCCTTGCCCGGGAGCAGGGAGACGAAGGCACCGAAGGTGGTGGTCTTGACGACCGTACCCAGGTAGCGCTCGCCGACCTCCGGCATGGTCGGGTTGGCGATGCCGTTGATCGTGGCGCGGGCGGCCTCGGCGGCCGGGCCGTCGGCGGCACCGATGTAGATGGTGCCGTCGTCCTCGATCGTGATCTCGGCGCCGGTGTCCTCCTGGATCTGGTTGATCATCTTGCCCTTGGGGCCGATGACCTCGCCGATCTTGTCCACGGGGATCTTGACGGTGATGATCCGCGGGGCGTTCGGGGACATCTCGTCCGGCGTGTCGATCGCTTCCATCATCACGTCGAGGATGTGGAGGCGGGCGTCGCGGGCCTGCTTGAGGGCCGCGGCCAGGACGGAGGCCGGGATGCCGTCCAGCTTGGTGTCGAGCTGGAGGGCGGTGACGAACTCCTTCGTACCGGCGACCTTGAAGTCCATGTCGCCGAAGGCGTCCTCCGCACCGAGGATGTCGGTGAGGGCGACGTAGTGCGTCTCGCCCTTGATCTCCTGGGAGATCAGGCCCATGGCGATACCGGCGACGGGGGCCTTGAGCGGCACACCGGCGTTCAGCAGCGACATGGTGGAGGCGCAGACCGAGCCCATGGACGTCGAGCCGTTGGAGCCGAGGGCCTCGGACACCTGACGGATCGCGTAGGGGAACTCCTCGCGCGTCGGCAGGACCGGCACGATCGCGCGCTCGGCGAGCGCGCCGTGGCCGATCTCGCGGCGCTTCGGGGAGCCGACGCGGCCGGTCTCGCCGACGGAGTACGGCGGGAAGTTGTAGTTGTGCATGTAGCGCTTGCGGGTCACCGGGGAGAGGGTGTCCAGCTGCTGCTCCATGCGGAGCATGTTGAGGGTGGTGACGCCCAGGATCTGGGTCTCGCCACGCTCGAACAGGGCGGAGCCGTGCACGCGCGGGATGGCCTCGACCTCGGCGGCGAGCGTACGGATGTCCGTGACGCCGCGGCCGTCGATGCGGACCTTGTCCTTGATGACGCGCTCGCGGACCAGGGCCTTGGTCAGGGAGCGGTACGCGGCGGAGATCTCCTTCTCGCGGCCCTCGAAGGCCGGGAGGAGCTTCTCGGCGGCCAGCTCCTTGACGCGGTCCAGCTCGGCCTCGCGGTCCTGCTTGCCGGCGATGGTGAGCGCCTGGGACAGCTCGGAGCGCACGGCGTCGGAGAGCGCGGCGTACACGTCGTCCTGGTAGTCCAGGAAGATCGGGAACTCGGCCTCGGGCTTGGCGGCCTTGGCGGCGAGGTCCGACTGCGCCTTGCACAGGACCTTGATGAACGGCTTCGCGGCCTCGAGGCCGGCGGCGACGATCTCCTCGGTCGGCGCCTCGGCGCCGCCCTTGACGAGCTGGATGGTCTGCTCGGTGGCCTCGGCCTCGACCATCATGATCGCGACGTCGCCGTCCTCCAGGACGCGGCCCGCGACGACCATGTCGAAGACGGCGTCCTCGAGCTCGGTGTGCGTCGGGAAGGCGACCCACTGGCCCTTGATCAGCGCGACGCGGACGCCGCCGATCGGGCCGGAGAAGGGCAGACCGGCCAGCTGGGTGGACGCGGACGCGGCGTTGATCGCGACGACGTCGTACAGGTGGTCGGGGTTGAGCGCCATGACCGTGGCGACGACCTGGATCTCGTTGCGCAGGCCCTTCTTGAAGGACGGGCGCAGCGGGCGGTCGATCAGACGGCAGGTGAGGACGGCGTCCTCGGAGGGGCGGCCCTCACGGCGGAAGAAGGAGCCGGGGATCTTGCCGGCGGCGTACATCCGCTCCTCGACGTCCACCGTCAGGGGGAAGAAGTCGAGCTGGTCCTTGGGCTTCTTCGACGCGCTGGTCGCGGAGAGGACCATGGTGTCGTCGTCCAGGTACGCGACGGCGGAGCCGGCGGCCTGGCGGGCCAGGCGGCCCGTCTCGAAGCGGATGGTGCGGGTGCCGAAGGAGCCGTTGTCGATGACGGCCTCGGCGTAGTGGGTCTCGTTCTCCACTAGCGGTTTCTCCTACGTTTCGTCTTTGCGTCCGCGGGCCCGTGTGGCGAGCGGACGGTGCGGGAGAAGCTGTATCGGCGGGCCGGTCTTCGATCGAAGCTCCCGGATCGGTGTCCGGGGGCCACTACCGAGGACCGGCGGCGGCCCGGCTGCTTCTCGCGCGGTGGGTACGGCGGGGTGTGTCGGTCACCAGACTATGCGCCGGTGGCACCCTCGCGCACGTACAGCAAAGGGAGCGGCCCCCTGAAAGTGGGAACCGCTCCCTTCACGGCGACTTACTTGGCGCCGCCGGCCGCACCACGGCGGATGCCGAGGCGGTCGACCAGCGTACGGAAGCGCTGGATGTCCTTCTTGGCCAGGTACTGCAGCAGACGGCGACGCTGGCCGACCAGGATCAGCAGACCACGACGGGAGTGGTGGTCGTGCTTGTGAGCCTTGAGGTGCTCGGTCAGGTCAGAGATGCGGCGGGACAGCATCGCGACCTGGACCTCGGGGGAGCCGGTGTCGCCCTCCTTGGTGCCGAACTCGGCCATGATCTGCTTCTTGACAGCGGTGTCGAGAGCCACGCGGTTCTCCTCGTTGTGTTCGTGCGCCCACGAGTGCCCCTGGTCTGAATCTCAGGAGGGCTTCCATGACTCGTGGACGAAAGACCGATGAGCGCTGCTTCCCGAGGCCCGAAGGCTCCGAAAGCGCGTACACGAACGGCCGCCGACGAGTCTACCAGGGGGTTAGGGGCCGTCCGGCGGAGACAAGGGTGCGGGCCGGTGCGCCCAGGCCCGCTCCCCGCAGGATCCGTGAGGACAGGCCCCGCGGGCGCGCGCTCCTGGATCGATCAGGACGTGAGCGCCCGGATGGAGTGGTAGACGTCGAAGACCGCCAGGCACAGCGGCAGCAGCGTGAGCAGGACGAACGTCTCCGCGACCTCCAGGAAACGGCCCCAGAAGGGGGTGACGCCCTTGCGCGGCACGATGAGGCCGATGGCGGTGAGGAGGGCGGCGACGCCCGCGATCGCGGCGGAGAGCCAGACCGTACGGATGTCGAGCGCCGTCCCGTCGCCCTTGAGCGCGGCGATCAGCAGGTCCGTGGGCGGGTTCAGGCACAGGCCGAGGCCGAGCAGGACCAGCGCGCCGAGGCCGGCCGCGAGGGCGCAGCCGACCTGCGCGGTGTAGCGGAACAGGTGGGCGCGCATCAGCATGGCCACGCCGGTCGCGAGGGCGAGGAGCTGGCCCCAGACGTTGTCGGAGAAGCCGAGTACGGCGGCCGAGGCGACGGCGACGAGCGCGCAGCCGCCGACGAGGCCGACCAGGAGTTCGTGGCCGCGGCGGGCCTGGGCGGCGATCCGGGCGGCGTCGACCGGTCCCTGCGGCTCGGTCTCGGTGCCGTATCCGCTGCCGCCGACGCTGCTGCGGGGCGGTTCGAAGCCGATCGGGAGGCGAGCGAAGCGGGTGGACAGGCCGGGCAGGAAGGCGAGCGCCCCGATCGCGAAGGGGGCGCAGACCGCGGCGGACTCGGCCGTGGTCAGCCGGGTGAGGATGGCCGCGAAGCCGACGATCATGCCGACGGCGGCGGCGAAGACGAACGCGACGAAGGGGCCGTCGCCGCGCGGGGAGACCACCGTGAGGATCACGGCGCAGACGAGGACGGCGGCGCAGGCGAGCAGGAACTGGAGCTTGCCGATGCCCTGCCCGTCCGCGAGCGGGAGCAGTCCGGCGCCGGCGACGGCGGAGTTCGCCAGGGCGCCCATGCCGAGGGCGACGGAGGAGTCGCGGTCGTCGTACACCCGCGCGCGTACGGCGGCGAGGGCCAGCAGGAGGACGGCGGTGACGGCGGCCAGGATGCCGGGCAGGCCGTGCATGTCGTGCCGGGGCTCGGCCGTCCACAGGACGAAGGCGAGCAGGATCAGCAGGACCGAGCCGCCGAAGAGGCCGGCGCCGCGCATCAGGGCGTCGGACCACAGGGTGCGGTCGCGCGAGACGGCGGAGGCGACGGCGTCGGAGACGTCGTCGAAGACGGCCGGGGGCAGCGACTCGGCGAACGGGCGCAGCGACAGCAGCTCGCCGTCGAGGATGCGCTGGGAGGCCAGCGACCGGCCGCCGTCGAGGACGGTGCCGTCGCGGCGTACCAGGTGGTAGCCGACCGGGGCGCCGGGCGCGGGGGTCTGGCCGGACAGCCGGAGGATCTCCGGGTAGAGGTCGGCGAGCGCGATGTCCTCGGGCAGTGCCACGTCGACGCGGCCGTCGGGCGCGACGACGGTCACCCGGCAGAAGCCGGTGCCTCCTTGGAACACGGGCGCGGGAGCCGACTGACCTGCTCTGCTGGCCGTGGCTGGGGCCGTCATACTCACCTGTTGCTTCCCCTCGTGGTGATTCCTGGCCGGCGGGCCTGACCCGCGCCCCGGATACCGCGCTCGGGCACGGTGGACAATGCGTTCCGAAAGGCCCGATTTTTTGCGATAGTTCATGAGCGCGCAAACATGCCCGCTCACCCTACCGCCCGCTCCCCGCGCCGTACCAAAGTAGGATCCCTCACCACGGATGGATGCCGTCGCCACGGGGGCGTCTCCAGGAACTTTCCGTCCGGCAACGGGAATTGGTGAGCTGTGAGCCAGATCGTCGTCAAGCGCCCACCCCGGGCTCTGCCCTCCGAAGTGCCCGACGAGCAGGTGCAGTTGCAACCCCCTCCGGAGCTGCCCCGCGGACAGCAGGAGGGCGCCCTGATGCAGCTCCTGCCGATGCTCGGAATGGGCGGTTCGGTCGTCTTCTTCTTCATGACGCCGAACCCGATCATGCGCATCATGGGCATGGTGATGATCGCGTCGACGGTCGCGATGGCCATCTCGATGCTGGTCCGCTACCGGCGCGGTACGCAGGGGCAACTCGCCGACATGCGGCGCGACTATCTGAAGTACCTGGCGCAGACCCGCCGTACGGTCCTGAAGACCGCCCATCTCCAGCGTGACGCGCAGTTCTATCTGCATCCCTCCCCCGAACAGCTGTGGGCGCTGGTCGCCGAGGGCAGCCGGATCTGGGAACGGCGCATCGGCGACGCCGACTTCGCCCAGGTCCGGGTCGGTCTCGGCAGCCAGCAGCTCGCCACTCCGCTCGTCGCCCCCGAGACCGCGCCCGTGGACGAGCTGGAGCCGCTGACGGCGGGCGCCATGCAGCAGTTCCTCACCGCGCACGGCACCCTCGACGGTCTGCCGATGGCCGTGTCCCTGCGCGCCTTCTACCACCTCACCGTGAGCGGCGACCCGGACGCCGCCCGCGCGACGACCCGCGCCATGGTCGGCGGGCTCGCCGCGCTGCACTCCCCCGAGGACATGGTCATCGCCATCGCGACGGGCGACGCCTCGGCCGCCTCGTGGGACTGGGCGAAGTGGCTGCCGCACGTGCAGGCGTCCGGCCCCGGCGACGGCGCGGGCAGCCGGCGGCTGATCACCACGGACGCACGCGAACTCCAGGACATGATCGACGGCCGGCTGGAGGGGCGCCCCCGGTTCCAGGGCGTCAACCACCCGCTGCTCGATCACCCCCATCTCGTCGTGGTCCTCGACGGCCAGTCGATCCCGCCTGCCTCGCCCCTCGCCTCGCCGGAGGGCATCCAGGGCGTCACGGTCATCGAGGTCGTCGGCGGCCGGACGTCCGGACCGCGCGGCGATCTGTCGGTGGTCGTGGACGCCGACTCGCTGCGCCTGGAGTCCGGCCACGGGCATGTGTACGACGGCAGCCCCGACAGCCTGAGCCTGGACGCCGCCGAGGCGCTCGGCCGCCAGCTCGCGCCGCTGCGGGCCGCGGACGGCTCGGACGAGGACGAACCGCTGCTCGCCAACCTCGACTTCACCGATCTGCTGAACCTCGGCGACGCGGCGTCCGTCGACGTCAAGCGCACCTGGCGGCCCCGGTCCCGGTCGGAGCGGCTGCGGGTGCCGATCGGCGTGGGCGAGGACGGCGTCCCCGTGATGCTGGACCTCAAGGAGGCGGCGCAGGAGGGCATGGGCCCGCACGGCCTGTGCGTCGGCGCGACCGGTTCCGGCAAATCGGAGCTGCTGCGCACGCTCGTCCTCGGTCTCGCGGTCACCCATTCCTCGGAGACCCTGAACTTCGTCCTCGCCGACTTCAAGGGCGGCGCGACGTTCGCGGGCATGTCCCAGATGCCGCACGTCGCCGCCGTCATCACCAACCTCGCGGACGACCTCACCCTCGTCGACCGCATGGGCGACTCCATCCGCGGCGAGCTCAACCGCCGCCAGGAGATGCTGCGCGACGCGGGCAACTACGCGAACATCACCGACTACGAGAAGGCGCGCGCGGCCGGCGCCGCGCTCCAGCCCATCCCGTCGCTCGTCCTCGTCATCGACGAGTTCAGCGAACTCCTGACCGCCAAGCCGGACTTCATCGAGATGTTCGTGCAGATCGGCCGTATCGGCCGCTCGCTCGGCGTCCATCTGCTGCTGGCCTCGCAGCGATTGGAGGAGGGCCGGCTGCGCGGACTGGAGACGTACCTCTCCTACCGGGTCGGTCTGCGGACCTTCTCGGCCGCCGAGTCCCGTGCGGCGATCGGCGTCCCCGACGCGTACTCGCTGCCGAACGTACCCGGTTCGGGGTATCTGAAGTACGGCACCGACGAGATGGTGCGCTTCAAGGCCGCGTACGTCTCCGGGGTGTACCGGGGCAACCGGCACACGGCCGTCCCGGACGGGCCGCAGCCGGTGGACCGCCGGCCGGTGGTGTTCACCGCGGCGCACGTCCCGGTGCGCTATCTGGAGCCGGACACGCGGTCCGAGATCCCCGAGCCGCGCGCCGAGGACGACGCGCTGGCCGACTCGGTGCTCGACGTGATCGTGCGCCGGCTCGAAGGGCGCGGCGTGGAGGCGCACCAGGTGTGGCTGCCGCCGCTGGACAACCCGCCGCCGCTCGACGCGATCCTGCCCGGCCTCGCCGGGGTGGAGGGCCGGGGCCTGACCCAGCCCGGGTACGAGGGGGCCGGCCGGCTGGTCGTCCCGCTGGGTGTCGTGGACAAGCCGTTCGAGCAGCGCCGTGACACGCTCTTCCGCGACTTCTCCGGAGCCGCGGGCCATATGCAGATCATCGGTGGTCCGCAGTCCGGCAAGTCCACGCTGATGCGGACCATCATCTCGGCGTTCGCACTCACCCACACCCCGCACGAGGTGCAGTTCTACGGTCTCGACTTCGGCGGTGGCGGCATGGCCTCGCTCGCGGGGCTGCCGCACGTCGGCGGCGTCGCGTCCCGGCTCGACCCCGAGCGGGTGCGCCGTACGGTCGCCGAGGTCTACGGCATCCTGTCGCGGCGCGAGGAGTACTTCCGCAGCGCGGGCATCGACTCCATCGCGACCTTCCGCAGGCTGCGCGCCCGCGGCGACATCTCGGTCCAGGACCAGCCGTGGGGCGACGTCTTCCTGATGCTCGACGGCTGGGGCAACTTCCGTACCGAGTACGAGGGGCTGGAGGCGGCCGTCGTCGACATCGCCGCCCGCGGTCTCGGCTACGGCATCCATGTGGTCATCACGGCCTCCCGCTCCATGGAGGTGCGCGCCAACCTCAAGGACCACCTGATGAACCGGCTGGAGCTGCGGCTCGGCGACACCATGGACTCGGAGCTGGACCGCAAGATCGCCGTCAATGTGCCGACCGGTGTCCCCGGCCGCGGTCTGACCCCGGAGAAGCTGCACTTCATGGCGGCCGTCCCGCGGATCGACGGCATCACCTCCGACAGCGACCTGTCCGAGGCGACCGCGGCCATGACCCAGGAGGTCACCCGCCACTGGACGGCGCCCGGCGCCCCCGAGGTCCGGCTGCTGCCGCGCGAACTGCCCGCGCACGAGCTGCCCGCGGGGCACGCGGAGCCGCGGCGCGGTGTCGCGTTCGCCATCGACGAGAACAACCTGGAGCCGGTCTTCGTCAACTTCGAGCGTGATCCGTTCTTCCTGGTGTTCGGCGACAGCGAGTCGGGCAAGTCGAACATGCTGCGGCTGCTCATCAAGCAGATCACGGAGCGGTACGACGGCGCCGCGGCGAAGTTCTTCGTCATCGACAACCGCCGCGCGCTGCTCGACGTCACCCCGGCGAGCCATCTCGCGGAGTACGTGCCCATGTCGAACAACATGGAGCACCACGTCGACGCGCTCGCCGACCTGATGCGGCGCCGTACGCCGTCGGCGGACGTCACGGCGCAGCAGCTGCGCGACCGCAGCTGGTGGCAGGGGCCCAACCTGTTCGTGGTCGTCGACGACTACGACCTGGTCTCCACCTCCAGCGGCAACCCGCTGTCGAAGCTGACGGAACTGCTGCCGTTCGCGCGGGACGTCGGCGTCCGCTTCATCATCGCGCGCAGCGCGGCGGGGGCGAGCCGGGCCTCGTACGAGTCCTTCATGCAGCGCATGATGGAGCTGGGGGCCCAGGGTGTCCTTCTCTCCGGCGACCCGCAGGAGGGCGACGTCCTCGGCGGCGTCCGCATGCGGCCGATGCCGCAGGGCCGGGGCATCTACGTGTCGCGCCAGCGCGGCAACCCGCTGGTGCAGACGGGTCTGATGCCGGCCGACCAGTAGCGGCTGGCGGCAGGCCGTGGCGAGCCGTGGAGGGGGCGCCTGGGGCGGGGACGTCTGGAGGCGGGGAAGTGAGAGAGCGGGAAGTGCGCGCGCCGGTGCCGGTGTTCCGGGCGGTGAGCGGAGGTGACGAGGCCGCTCCGGGGGTAGGGGGGCGGCCTCGCGCGCCGGGGGCACGCGGCGGACGAGATCTTCGGAGCGCTCACCGAAGGTCTATGAAGGACATACGGACGAGGTCATCTACCGCCTCATCGAGGAGGAGGCCAAGAAGGCCGGGGAGCACGCGACGAATCCGTCCCCGCACATCGTCTCGGCGGCGGCGACCGCGGCCGAGTCCGGATTCACCAACGCCCAGGCCAATGTCTCGGAGTACTGCAACGGCCAGGGCGTCCCGAAGCAGCTGGACAAGGAAGACTGACTCCCCGTGAAAACCAAGCCCCACAAGGCAATGTGGACGGCCGCGGCCGTCGTCGCCGCCGTCGGACTGGCCGGGGTCGCCGCCTACGCGCTGGACCTTCCACCGTTCGAGGGTCGCGGCGAGATCAGCGCCGAGAGAGTCTGCTCCTCGCTGGGGGATCCGGAGAAGTCGGTCCCGGCGCTCCTCGACGTCCTGCCGAGCAAGCCGAGTTACCGGTTCGACGACAATCTTGCCGGTCAGGGCAGCCGCTTCTTCACCTCGAACTGCTTCGTCTGGAACGACGGAAAGGTGCTCCTCAGCGCCAGGACCCGGATGCTGGTCGCCGACCCGCCGGATGCCTGGGCGGCGGAGGCGATCGGCGAGGCACAGGCGGGGCGGGCGAAACGGTTCGACGCGGGCACCTCCGGCGTGGTCGACGTATCCGACGGCAGGGCGGCCGTTCTGGTCCCCTGTTCGGCACCGGGCACCTATGCGGGCGGGAGCTACAGCCTCAGCGTCGTAGTGGACCTCAGGCACCACGAGGAGTCGGGGAAGCCGGCGGTGGAACAGCGCCTGGTGGAACTGGCGGTGGCGGCCGCCCGGTCCGCGCACAGCGCGGCCACGTGTGATCTGCCGTCCAAGGTCCCCGTCGCTGTTCCTTCTGTTCTCGCTGGTCCTGCTGTTCCCGCTGTCTCCACTGATTCGAAGGCGGTCATCGGGTGACGTACCGGCGCGATTCCGGGGGCGTCGCCGCGACGCTGATCGGGCGCACCGCCAAGGGGGCTGCCGTACCGATGCCGGCCCTTGCTCCTGCCCTTGCCTTCGGACTCGGACTCGTACTCTCCTCCTGCACGAGCCCGGGGGCCGGGGCGCGGGAGTATGCCGTACCCGACTCGTTGTGCGGGGTCGGGATCGCGCCCGAGGTGCTGGCACCCGCGCTTCCCGCCGGCAAGGAGATCAGTGCCCATCCCCGGAACGGGCAGGACATCGGCATCGTGCGGTGCAGGCTCCACGTCGACGGGAAGTCCGTGTTCTCCGCCAGTATCGAGCGGTGGGAGAAGGACACCTCCGCCGCCGATGTCGCGGTCACGGCGCTGAACGCTGATCCGGGCGGCAGCCAGAGCACGGACCATCGCTTCGTCTATTCCACGAAGGGAGCGGTCGGCCGCGTCGTTTGCCCCGCTCCCGCCACGGGAGCGATAGCGGGAGCGACCGTGTGGGCGTCGGTCAGGGTGACGCGGGACGGCGTGAGCAGTGAGCAGATGAAGGACCTCATCACCGCGTACACCAACGCGGTCAGCGCGTCCGGCCGATGCGGCGAGGTGCTCGTGAAGCCCGGTGATCCGCGCTGACCGCGGGCCGCACTGACCGCGGGCGGACCGGACGGAGAACAGGGCGGGCTGCCGGAAGGCGCCCGCCCTGTTCTCCGTTCTTCGTCCGGCCGCGCGTCTCGCGGGGCCGGGTGGGACAACGGACGGAGTGGGCGCCTCCCGCGCGCGCCCACCCCTCGCGCTGTCCGTCCTCGGCTTAGAAGAAGCCCGCGGCCCTCTTGTCACCGGCCTGGTAGGTCGGTCCGGCCTGGCGGACGGCCGACGAGATGCCCTGCAGCGCGTTGTGGATCGCGCGGGTCTCGTTGTCCCACTTGGCGTGGGCGGCGTCGGCAGCGGCCTTCGCCTCACCCTCCCAGGTGTTGGAGACCGAGCGGATCTTGGTCTGGATCGCCTCCAGCGCCTGGTCGAGGCGGTTCGCCTGCGTGTCGATCGTGTTCGCGGCGTCTTCGAGCGAGGCGTACGTGACAAGCATGACGCCGTCGTTGGCGGCCATGGTCCCTCCGGGTGTCAGTGGTGTGTTCGGATTCGACTGGTGCGGATTGTGACGCGAACGTCAGAGACCGGCGATGTTCGACGTGGCCCGGGTCTCGGCGGCGGCGTCACCGGAGAAGCCCGCGGTCACGTCGACGCCGCGCAGGGCCGCCTCGGCCTGGTCGTCGCTGTCGCCGGAGCTCGTCCGGGTGACCTGGATGGCCTCCTGGAAGTTGAGCAGCAGCTTGGCGATGCGCACCATGCCCTGGTTGATCTCGTTCTGCTTGACGTCGAAGGCGCCGGCGCCGATGCCCTTCCAGCGACCCTCGAGGCTGTCGATCACGCCCTGGAGCGACTTCAGCTGCGCCTTGACGTCGTCGAAGTTTTCGGTGATCTGGTCCTGGAATTCCTTGAGACTCTGATCGCCAACCTTCAAGACGGACATGTGTCGTTCTCCCTTTCCCGGTTCTCATTGAGACCGCGTCCACGGTTCACGCGCACGCGGGTTGGTTGGTCTTGGGGCCCGATTCCGATCCGGCCGGTCGGACGGGCGGGCGGGCGGGTGGCTGTGGCGGGCTGCTCTGGGGCGGGTGGCTCTGGGGCTGCTGTCAGGCGGTTCGTCGCCGGCGCGCGACGACGAACGCCGCACCGGCCCCGACCACCACCACGGCCGCGGCACCACCGATGACGAGCCCCCACGGAGTGCCCTCGTCCGCACTCCCGCCCGAGCCTGCCAGAGCGGGCGCGGCGGAGGAGTCAGCGGAAGGTGCTTGTGACGAACCTGGTGCAGAGGGCTTGGCCGACGCCGTGGACGAGCCGGGCGCGGCGCTGGAACCGTCCGTACCGGATGTGCCGGACGTGCCGGAACCGGCCGGTTTGCCGCCGACCTTGGTGTTGGTCAGGGGGCTGATGTCGGGGTCGCCCGGCTTGCCGATGCCACGGGTGATGGCGGCGTTGGGGCGGACGATTCCGTAGCCGAGGTAGGTACTGACACTGCCGGGCTCCCAGTCGTCGCCGCGGGCGGCGGACTCGAACATGACCCGGAGCACCTGGTTCCCGGTCCAGTCGGGGTGCGCGGACCAGATCAGGGCGGCGGAGGCGGAGGCGATGGCGGAGGCGTTGCTTGTTCCACCGGCCCTGCAGTAGCTCTTGAAACTCTCGTCGCACCAGCCTGGAATGTCGGCGCCAGGAGCAGCAAGGTCCACATACTTCCCGTGCTGGGAGTACCCGTCCGCCCGCCCGTTCTGATCGCTCGCCGCGACGGCGATCGCCTCGGGGTAGGCAGCAGGGAAATTCTCCTCGTTTCCCTTCTTCGCGTCATTTCCTGCCGAGGCAAATAGCAGCTTGCCCTTGGCCTGGGCGTACTTGACCGCGTCCCGGATAGAAGTGGTGTAGTACGGGTTTCCGAACGAGATATTGATGATCTTGGCTTCGCTGTCGACAGCCGCCTTGATCGCATCCTCCATGTCGAAGGCGTTGACCTTGTTCTTGTTCTGGAACTCGGTGTCACTGATCCGGTAGGGAATGATCTTCGCGCCAGGCGCCAAGCCCTGCAGCCCACCGCCTTTCCCTGTCCCGGCGATGAGTTCTGCCATCGTCGTTCCATGGCCCGTGTAGTCATCGGTCTCGTCGCCCTTGGCCTCGGACGCGTCCCAGCCCTTCAGGACTTGCCCCTTGAGCGCAGGGGTATTCGGGTTGACCCCTGTATCGATGACGGCCACCGCCATGCCCTTGCCGGTCGAGGTCTTCCAGATCTCCTCGGCGTGCATGGCATCCAGATACCACTGCTGGGACCGGACGTCGGCAGCGCTCACTGCCGGAGCCGTGCCGACGAGCCCGGCCGTCAGCACCGCCGTCGCGGCCAGCGTGCCGAGGAATCCTCGCCGAAGCCTGCGCACCTCGATCATTCCTGCCGTCATCCTGACTTTCCGCGCCTTCCCAGTGGTTAGTCGATCACCGGCGGCACGGCACCGCGCCGACGGTTCGCCCAGGTCTCTTCGTCTTCGGTCAGGTAGTCAGGGCGAGAAGAGCCCTCACGGTCCTGCTCGTCACGGGTTGGACGCTGGTTTCCGCGACCTCCGCCCATAGGCGAACCCGCGCCACGGGAAGCACCTGCCCCACCAGTTCCACGAGGAGTCCCGACGACGCCGTTCGCGCTGGGAGTGCCACGGCCGGCCGGGCGAGGCGTCTGGCTACCGGAATTGGCGCCCACCACACCCGCCTGGCTGGGCCGTCCCGCGGACGTCCGACCGGCGGCCGGGCTCTCACCGCCGACGACCGTGCCCCTGGGGATCCGCGACCCAGTGCTCCCGCTCTGGGCGCGCGGCTGCTGCGTACCACCGACGATGGGGTTGGAACGACCACTGCCAGGAGCCCCGCTCGTCCGCCCGGTGGCAGGCTGTCCCGAACCACCGGGACGACCCACGACCGGGGACTGGCCGCGTGACCCGCCGGACGCCGGACGCTGCGCCCCCGGTCCGCCCGAGCGGCCCATCTGCGGGGTGGAACGCCCGGCTTGCGCGCCCTGAGCGGAGGAGGCAGGTCCGCCCGCCTTCCCCATGGGCCCACCTGAACGCCCCATTGGCCCTCCCGAGCGACCCATCTGCGGGGTCGAACGTCCGCCCTGTGCGCCCTGAGCGGTGGCCGACGGTCCACCTGCCCTCCCCATGGGCCCACCCGAGCGCCCCATGGCGGGAGAACTCGCCGGACCACCCGTACGGCCCACAGCGGTCGGACCGCCCGTGGACCGTGGAACACCAGGCATACCGGTGTTCCACGGTCCCCCCGCACGCGGAGGGGTGCCCAGCCCGACCGTGGGTGGATAACCAGGAGCCGTCGGCCCAGGATTGCTCTGAGGCACGGTCGGCGTCGGCGTGTGGGGCGTGACCGTCGGAGCAGTGGGCGGTGCGACTGTGTCGATCTGGACCTTCGTGTCGGGCTCCCTGACCGGCGCGGTCCGGTCGGGCCCCACCGAGCGGACCGGGTCGCTCCCGTCGAGGAGGCCTCCCGTACGGGAAACCGCCTCATGCGAGTGCGTCTCGCTCACGCTGACGTGCCTGGCCGAATCCGCGGACAAGCTCCCACGAGCCGTACCAGCTCCCGAACCCGATCCCACCGGGTCTCGCTGCTGACCTGACGGCCGTGGAATCTCCGCCCCGTACGTCTTCGGCGGCTTCGGCATCACCTGAGCCGCCAGCGTCCCCGTGGACACCGCGTAGAACGACGCCAGACGATTCATCTGGTTGATGGCTTCCTGCCGGTCCTTCTCGACCTGCAGGGCCTTCTGGTAGTCCGGGTTGTCCTGCGTCTTCTCCGCCGCGTGGAAGTCCTCGGGCTTCTTCTGGACCAGTCGACCGTCCCGCGGCGGCTTGGCGTTGCGCACCGACGAGAGGCCCGTACTCGCCACCTTCATCTGGGCGCCGACCGCGTTCGAGACCCTGCCGACGGCCCAGGCGTAGCTCACGACCTCGGAGCCGTAGCGCTGGAACTCCGTGGCGGCCTCACCCTCCCAGTCCGTCCTCTTGACGCACTCGTCGAGTTCCTGTGCGGCCAGGTTGAGGGCGACCGTCGCCTTCTCCAGGGCGTCGCCGGCATCCTCCAGGTCGCCCGGGTTGGTGCTGTCCAGGAAGTCGAGCATCGCGTTGAGCCGATGGTGGTCGAACGCGGTCTTGCCGAAGACGCTTCCGGAATGGCCCAGCCCGAAAACACCGCCGAGAACGTCGTTGAACCGCTCCATCGCATCGGTGGCGGCGAACTTGCCCTTGATGAGGACCTGGTCCTCCTGCTGGGCCTGTTCCTGCTCCTGCGTGCGCTGCGTCGGATCCGGGTAGGACTTCGGCTGCTTCGTGTCACCCATTGGTCGTCACCCCAGGTCCGTCTTGGTCGTCTCGTCGTGATCCTGGCTGGGCTTCGCCGGCTGAACGGGATCGTTGCTCTTCGCGCGATCCTCGCGTTCGATGGCCTCGGCACGCTCGTGGTCGAGGCGGGCCCGAATCGAGTGAAAGCGCCGGCGCTGCTCGTCTTCCACGTTGCTGTTGCCCACGTCTGCCGCGTGAACCCCGATCGACAGCAGTTCGATCTGTCCGCTGAGCGACTTCGACAGCGAGACCAGGGACTTGTGGACGCGGTTGTACTCCGCGTAGAAGCCCTCCGCCTCGGCGAAGGGGATTCCGGTGCCGAACGACGCGCGCGTCACCCGTTCCATGCCCACTTTCCCGGCGCCGGCGTTGCCGCCCTCCAGGTCCGCGATGATGCCGTCGACCCGGTCGCGGAACTTCTTCAGCGCGCCGACGCCGACCTTCAGGTCACTCCCCACAGCGGCCCCCCAGACCCTTCGCCTCGTACACGAGCCAATCCTCCCCGTTCACTACCGCTGTCCTACTTTGCGATCGTGGCGACTCGCCATCCACGAATTGCATCGCGTACCACTGTAATCATCGGGACTGACACCCCCAAGTCTCTTCTTTGTCACGAGACTTCTACAGTTCGACGTACATGCGTCGTGTGCGGCCGCAATCTTCGCTACACCGCCTTCGCCCCGCGTCGGTTCCTGCGCTGGGAGTCCCGTATCGCCACCGCGCAGCCCGCGATGGCCGCCACCAGAACCCCGCCGCCCACCACCACATAGGTCGCCAGTCGGGCCGACCGCTGGTCCGGGGTCTCGCCCAGGTGGACGGCGGCCGGGGTCGGGGCCTCGGCGTGGGTGATGCCCTCGCGGGCGACCGGGCGCTCGATGGGCTTGTCGTCCTCGGTCAGGGCCCGGACCGGGTCGACCACGCCCCAGCCCACCCGGCTGTCGTGGCCCGCGACGGAGCGTTCGGCGGTCTGTTCGATCTGGGCGACGATCTGGGCCTGCGTCCACTTGGGGTGCTTGGCCTTGACGAGGGCGGCGAGGCCGGCGACGTACGGGGCGGAGAAGCTGGTGCCGTTGTCGGCGCAGTGGCCGCCACCGGGGACCGTGGAGATCATGTCGACGCCGGGCGCGGCCACGCCCACGAAGTCGCCGGACTGGGAGAACGCCGCGCGTTCGTTGTTGCGGTCGGAGGCGGCGACGGCCAGGACGCCTTCGTAGGAGGCGGGGTACGTGAGCTTGACGTTGCCGCCGAGACCGTCGTTGCCCGCCGAGGCGACGACCACGATCTCCTTCTCCAAGGCCTTGTCGACGGCCTGCTGGAGCAGCGGGGTCGGTTTGACGGCGTTGGCCGTGTCCTGGGAGATGTTGATGACGTTCGCGTTCTTGGCGATGGCGTACTGGATCGCGGCGGCCAGCGTCTCCGCCGTGCCGCGGCCCTCGGCGTCGTTCTGCTGGATGGGGATGATCGTGGCGTCCGGCGCCAGCCCCACGAATCCGCTGCCCTTGGCGGGGCGGGCGGCGATGATGCCGGCGACCTTGGTGCCGTGGCCGACGGTGTCGGTGGTGCCGTTCTCCTTGCCGCGTTCGAGCTTGTTGCCGTTGGCGTCCTTGGCGTCCTTCGGGATGAGGTTCACCCCGCTCCCCGCGTCGACGGCCTTGGTCAGCTGCGGGTTCTTCACGTCGACGCCCGTGTCGATGACGGCGACGCGGACGCCCTTGCCGGTGGACTGCGACCACAGCTGGTCCATCAGCACGCGTTGCAGGGACCAGGGGCGGCCTTCGTACTTCTTCCCGGGGAAGGTGCACTGGGTGCTGTCCTCGGCCGCCGCCGGCGGCGCCGTGGCCAGGGGCAGTCCGACGGCGGACAGCAGGGTCGCGGCGGACACGGCGAGCAGGCGCCGGGAAGAACGGGTGGGGCGGGTCATCGTCGTCGTCCTTGCCTTCGTCCTTGTCCCTGGCCTCGTTCTCGTTCTCTTCCTCGCCGGCTTCCCCGGCCCCGGACCCAGCCCCAGGCCCGGCCCCAGCCCCGTCGCCGTCGCCGTCCCCGACCCCGGCCTCGTCGCCGTCGCCGCCCTCACGAGCCCTGCGGCTGGCGCGCGGCACCGGTGGACAGACGCGGACCCGTGGGCAGGAAGGTCGACCATTCGGCGGGGATGGGCGTCGGGTCGACGTTCTTGTACCCGAGGCGGCTCTGTGCCTGCTGGGCCTCCTGCTCCCGTTGCTGCTTCTCCTCGGCCGAGCCGGTGGAGCCGATGCCCGCGTCGTCGCCGGTGGAGGTGTCGCCGTTGGACTGCATCGCGTAGCGCAGTCCGGTGTCGGTGACGAGGAAGAGGAAGCCGGTGGTGGTCGTGGAGCCCTTGAACTGGCGGAAGAGCTGGCCCGATCCGGGGGTGACGTACGCGCTGCTGGAGCCGGTCGGCAGGGTGGCGGGGAAGTCCTTGCCCGCCCAAGTGCTCAGGGTCGTCGCCCCGTTGTCCCCGTCCACCTTGCGCAGGACGTTGCACACGGTGTTCCGGCGGCCCGCGCCGATGCCTGCCTCGTTGACGGGTACGGGCTCGGCGCTCGGCCACTTCTTGTCCTGGCCGAAGGCCTGGCCCGGCTGGAAGGCGCCACCGCTGACCGGGGTCGCCTGGCCGGCCTGGCCGAGGTCGACAAGCTGGCGGCTGTTGAGGAGCAGCTTGGCCGTGAAGTCGGTGACGGGGGCGACCCGGTCCTTCAGGACGACGTACATCTGCTTGCGGGTGCCGTCCGTCGCGGACAGCACCATCCCGACCTTGCCGACCCCGTCCGGCAGGCCGCCGACGTCGGCGGCGGTGCCCGCCTGGCCCGGGAGGGTGGGGAAGGAGATGGCGTCGCCCTGATGGAGGGTGCTCAGCCACGCGGTGGAGACGCGCTGGGCGGCACGGCCCTGGCCGACGAGCTGCCGCAGGAGCAGTTCGTCCTTCTCGACGGGGTACGCGGTGCCCTTGGCGTCGACGACGTAGCGCTGGGCCTCGGGGCCGGGGCCCTCGACGTAGAGCAGTTCGCCGCCGGTCAGCCGCTCGGAGCCGTCGGTCTTGCCCTCCTCGCGCTGGGCGAGGACGAACGCCGCCTTCTGGATCGCGCGGCCGCCCTCGCCCGGCCGCTCGCACACGGCCCAGCGCTTGGCTCCGCCGGCTTCCTTCTCGTCGGGGAGACGGTCGGGGGCGTACGGGATGCCGAGGGTCGCGCCGTGCGGGATCTTGCCGTCGTCGAGGGCGGATTCGTCGACGTTGATGACCTTGCCCTTGGACGGGTCGAGGAGCAGCTTGGCGGAGGACATGTTGAGGACGGGGTGGAGCTGGATCTTGTCGCCGGTCTTGAGGACGACATAACGAGTGGTCGACTTGCTCGCGATGATGACGTTCTCGTTCGGGGTGTCCCAGCCCTTGGGAGCCACCGGCTTGAACATGCCCCACGCGCCGAAGACCGCGAGGATCACCACGCCGACGATGGCCCCCGGAGCGACCGCGCGCAGCGGGCGCGGGGCGCCCTCCTCCGAGCCCGTCGGGTTCGGCTGAACGAACTGTGCGATCAGTCTCCGCTTCGCGAAGGTGTAGGCGTTCAGTTCATCGCGTCGTGATGCCATCTGATTCGTCGTCCCTCTCCCCGTCGGGCGACCAGGTTCCCACATCGGACAGGCCGCTCAACCGCCCCGCCGACCCCTACTATGCCTGGCGGCACTTGCGTCTCACCGCTCAGGTAGGGTGATCGCCCGGTCAACGCCCAGGGGAAATCGGCTATTACGGACACGAGGGGGCAACGCGGCGATGAGTACGACGACGCGTGCGCGAAACGGGCGGCGGACCACCGGCCGGGAGCCGGAATCTTCCCGACGGCAACGCAGCAATGAAACGCGCGGCGGGCGGCGCCGCGAGCCCCGATCGGGGGCGGCGCCGGGGGCAACGACGGCCGCTCCCCCGGCCGTTCCCGCGACCACGACGCTGCGCCCGCTGTCGCGCACCAGCCGGATCGGTCCCGTCCAGCTGCGTCAACTGGTGCTCGTGGAGGCGGCGCTCGCGCTGGTGGCCGTCGGATTCGCGCTGGGCGGGCTCTGGTTGGTGCCCGCGTGTGCCGTGGCGGCCGTCCTCCTCGTCCTGACCGTGATCCGGCGCCGGGGCCAGGCCGTGCAGGAATGGCTGTCGACCGCGGCCGCGCTGCGCTCCCGCCGGCGCAACACCGCGCCGGCCGCGCCCGATTCGGACCCCGCGCTCGTTCCGGTGACCGAGAACGTACGGGGCTTCGGCGCCTCGCCGTACGTCGACCGCGACCACCGCACCGTCGGCATGCTGGGCGACGGCTCCTTCCTGACCGCCGTGTTGCGCGTCGAGGCGAGCGGTTCGGCGCTGCGGCCGGTCTTCGGCGCCCGCGCGTTCCCGCTCGCACTGCTGGGTGACGCACTCTCGGTCGACGGCATCGTGGCCGAGTCGGTGCAGTTGCTCCAGCAGGTCCACGCGGCCCCGGCGCCGCACCTCCCCCGCGAGGCCGTGGCCCGGCTCGCGTACACGCCGCTGCAGGAGAAGACGGGGGCGCCCGCCCTGCGGCTGACCTGGGTGGCCGTGAAGCTGGATCCCGAGCTGTGCCGGGAGGCGGTGGCGGCCCGCGGCGGCGGCCTCGAAGGCGCGCAGCGCTGTCTGGTCCGGCTCGCGGACCATCTGGCCAGCCGTATCACCGGTGCCGGCTTCCAGGCCGTCGTCCTCGACCAGGAGGAACTGAACGCGACC
This sequence comes from Streptomyces sp. NPDC046203, assembly GCF_040646255.1. Lineage (NCBI taxonomy): Bacteria > Bacillati > Actinomycetota > Actinomycetes > Kitasatosporales > Streptomycetaceae > Streptomyces > Streptomyces sp. NPDC046203. Next base: position 27,777 of record NZ_JBEYZX010000058.1, read on the forward strand.
ATCGCGACGGCCGCGTGCACCAGTCCGCACGCCGCCGCGCGGGCGGGCCGGCCGGGCGCGGCGCCGCAGCGGCGCACAGCCGAGACCGCGCGGGTGTGGCGGTGCGACGACCGCTGGCACACCACGTACGCGGTCGGCCGCTGGCCGGAGCTCGGACGGGGCGCGACGCCGCTGCCCCGTCTCGTCTCGCTGCTGACCTCGGTGCCCGCGTACGCCACGACGTTCAGCGTCACCGTCCGGCGCGGCAAGCGGCACGGGGACATGGAGGTCGCCGGCCACGTACGGATCACGGGAGGCTCCGACAACGAACTGGTCCGGGTGCGCCGGACCCTGGAGCAGGCGGCGCGGACCGCGAAGGTCGGTCTGCTCCGGCTGGACCGCGAGCAACTGCCCGGCCTCCTCGCGACGATGCCGCTGGGTGGTGCTCGCTGATGGGGCTGACGGGGCTGACGGGACGAGGTGGAGCGGTGAAGGGACTGCGCGGTCTGATCGGCCCTCGGCACGCGGGGCACAGTATGCCCGCGGACCATCTCGGGGCGCTGTCGCTGCCCGTCGGCGACGACGGTGTGGTCATCGGGGAGGACGCCGAGGGGCGGCCGCAACTGGTGGGCTTCCACCGCTCGACGCCGTACGACGTGCTGCTCATCGGCGGTCTGTGGACGGCGCAGGTTCTGGCGCTGCGTGCGGCCGGCACCGGGGCCCGGGTCGTGGTGGAGACCGGCCGGCCGCGTGAGTGGGTGCGTCTCGCCCAGGCGGCGGGCGCGGGTCTGGAGTGCATGACGCTGCACGACGTGGGGCGGGTGCCGCCGCTGGGCGCGACCGTCGGCAGTCCGGTCGTCGTGGTGCGGGACTGCGGCATGCGGCCGCCGCGCGGGCGGGTCGTCTCGTCGCCGTGGCAGTCCGTCCTGACGCTGCTGCCGTATCTGAGCCCGGTGGCACCGCGGTTGATGCGCGCCGCGACGCTCGTCGGGGTGCAGCGGGTCTCGCCGCAGGAGGCGCAGCAGACGGGGCGGATCCTGGGGCTCGCCCAGAGCGAGGTCGACGCCCTGCCGACGCTCGCGGACGGGGTGACGCTGTGGTGCGGCGGCGGTGAGCGGCACTGGGTGATGACGACGGCCATGGACGCGGAGACGGGGCTGCTCGGTACGGCCCGCCGGATGGACTGAGCGGTCGAACGGGTCCACGCGGGCCGGCGATCAGCCTAGTATCCGTACGGTGACCCAGAGCGATCTCTAACTGCTCGGCGGCACGGGACACTTGGGCCACCCTCCGGCCGTAAGCGAAAGGAACCACCATGGGCAGCGCACAGGAAAAGGACGAGCTGTACGCCCTCGACATCTCGGATGTCGAGTGGAACGGCGCTCCCGGCACGAGCCCGGACGAGGAACGGGTCGAGATCGCCCATCTGCCGGGCGGCGCGGTCGCGATGCGCTCCTCGCTGGACCCGGACACCGTGCTGCGGTACACCGAGGCGGAGTGGACGGCGTTCGTACTCGGCGCGCGGGACGGCGAGTTCGACCTGCGCTGAGTCCCGTCCCGGACGACGTGCGCACCGGCCTCCGCGGCCGGTGCCGGACCGGCGGTCGCTCTCCGAGCGGGGAGCGACCGCCGGTTCGTCATGAGCGGGCACCGCACGGACGTACGGCCATACGGACAAACGGAGGTGCGGGGGCACGGAGGTCCGGAGGTACGGGTGTACGGACTCCGTCGCCCGAAGCCCCGCGCCGTCCACTCGCCCGATCGGATGAGTGCCTCCGGACGGGTGTACGGGCTTGGCTCGCGCGGCTCTTCGAACGCCGTCGCACGGGAGTCACCGGAGCGCGGCACGTGACGCAGGGGACAGCTTCCGGGGGTGGACGGGCCTGCCGCAGCGGTGTTGCGGACGTTTAGGGTGGGTCGGGGCGCGGCAGTCGACCCGCGGGCATGTTCGTCATGTTCCCGGGGTGAGCCGGGCCGATCGGCAGTGAACGGTGGCCCCGACGCACGACGGCACAGGGTGCTCGACCACACCAGGAGGCAAAGTGAACGGCGATCGCGACGACATCCACGGGGACTGGAACCTTCCCGTCGACGAGTCCGACGCAGATCCCGCCGAGATGACGGGTGAGTTCACCATCGACTACACCGCTCCGGCCTGGTACACGCAGAACGCGTCGGGCGGAACGGGTGGCGGGGTGCCCACGCCTCCCCCACCGACCGGTGCGCCTCTCGCCATCCCGGACGGCTGGACCTCGAACCCGGCTGCTCCGGCACCCGCGGCGCAGCCGGCGAACGCTCCGGCCCCCGCTCCCGCGCCCGTTCAGGGCTCCACGCCCGCGCCGTTCGGCGGCGGGGACGTGGAGAGCGGGGCGACCATGCGCTTCTCCCCCGCCGCGCTGAAGCGCGAGATGGCGGAACGCGACCGGCAGTTGGCGGCCGAGGCCGATGACGGGGACGGGTCCGGGGAGAGCAAGGACGGGGAGAATCCGGCCGCTTCGGAGCCCGGGACGCGGGACGAGGTCGAGGCCGCGGCCGGCGCGAGCGCGGAGGCGGACGCGAACTCGGGTACGGGTGCGGGTGCGGACGCCGCCGGGAACGAGAAGGCCGACGAGGCCGACAAGGCCGTCGAGAACACCGAGCACACCGAGGGATCCGGGACCTCCGAGGAGCCCGCCCCCGCGACCGCGGCCGCAGCCGCAGCCGCCGCACTTCCCGAGGCCACCGAGACCCCCGAGGCCCCCGAGACTCCTGAGAACACCACCACCCCGGCGGCGGAGGCTCCCGTGACCCCCGCCGCCGAGGGCGCGCCGGGCACGGTCCCCGGTGCCGTGGGGCCGGCCATCGCCGGGCCGCAGGACGCGGCACCCGCCGCGCTGCCGCCGGCCGCGCCCGGTCCCGTACCGTCGCAGGGCGGGGCGCTGCCGCCGCTGCCGCCGTCGTTCCCGCCCGCCGGACCGGCGCCCGCGCCGCAGTGGCCCGCGCAGGGGGCGCCCGGCGAGCAGCCCGTCCCGCCGGCGGTGCCGCTGCCCGCGCCCGCGCAGCCGATGCCGGCCGCGGCCGGACCGGTGCCGCCGTACAACCAGCCGATGCCGCAGGGCGGTTACGGCTTCCCGTACCCGGGCCAGCCCGGTCAGTCGGCCGATCAGCCCGGTTACGGCTTCCCGCACCCCGGCCAGCCCGCACAGCCGCCCCAGACTCCCCAGGCCCCCCAGCCGCCGCAGGCACCACCGGCTCCTCAGCCCACGCCCGTGCCGCAGGCCGGCTACGGCTTCCCGCACCCCGGTCAGCCCGGCCACCCCGGACAGCCCGGGCAGCCCTCCGATCAGTCCGGCTACGGGTTCCCGCACCCGGCCCAGCCCCCGCAGGCGCCCCCGGCCCCGCAGGCCGGCTACGGCTTCCCCCACCCGGGCCAGCCCGGTCAGCCCGGTCAGCCCGCCGACTCCGGCCCCATCGACCCGCGCACCGGTGCCGCGTGGCCGACGCCCGTGACGCACGACCAGCGGGAGCGGTCCGTCCCGGGCGCCCCGCTCGGCTACACCGCGGCCGTCGAGCTGTCCTCCGACCGGCTGCTGCGCAACACCAAGCAGAAGGCCAAGTCGAGCCGGAACCCCGGCGCCGCGTCCCGCTTCAAGCTGGGCGGCAAGAAGGAGGAGGCGGAGCGGCAGCGGAAGCTGGAGCTGATCCGTACGCCGGTGCTCTCCTGCTACCGCATCGCGGTCATCTCCCTCAAGGGCGGCGTCGGCAAGACCACGACGACCACCGCGCTCGGCGCGACGCTCGCGACCGAGCGGCAGGACAAGATCCTGGCGATCGACGCCAACCCGGACGCCGGCACGCTCGGCCGCCGGGTGCGGCGCGAGACCGGGGCGACCATCCGCGACCTGGTGCAGGCGATCCCGTACCTCAACTCGTACATGGACATCCGCCGGTTCACCTCGCAGGCGCCGTCCGGTCTGGAGATCCTCGCCAACGACGTGGACCCGGCCGTCTCGACGACCTTCAACGACGAGGACTACCGGCGGGCAATCGAGGTCCTCGGCAAGCAGTACCCGGTCATCCTGACCGACTCCGGCACCGGTCTGCTCTACAGCGCGATGCGCGGGGTGCTCGACCTCGCCGACCAGCTCATCATCATCTCCACGCCGTCCGTCGACGGTGCCTCCAGCGCCTCCACGACGCTCGACTGGCTGTCGGCGCACGGGTACGCGGAGCTGGTGCAGCGGTCGATCACGGTCATCTCGGGGGTCCGTGAGACCGGCAAGATGATCAAGGTCGACGACATCGTGCAGCACTTCCAGACGCGCTGCCGCGGGGTGGTCGTGGTGCCGTTCGACGAGCATCTGGCGGCGGGCGCCGAGGTCGACCTCGACATGATGCGGCCGAAGACCCGCGAGGCGTACTTCAATCTGTCGGCGATGGTCGCCGAGGACTTCGTACGGGCGCAGCAGGCGCAGGGCCTGTGGACGGGGACGGGTGACGGACAGGGCGCGCCGCCGCACGGGGCGCCCCCGATGCCGGGTCCGGGCCATCCGCAGCAGTACCCGGCCGGCCCCGGGGCCCCGGGCACCCCCGGCGCTCCCGGGGTGCCCGGTCAGCAGCCCTATCCGTACGCGCAGCAGCCGGTCCCCGGTCAGCCGTACGGGGCGCCGCCGCAGCCCGGTCAGCCGTACGGCACGCCTCCGGTGCCGGGGCAGCCCTACGGCGCGCAGCCCCAGCCTGGCCTCCAGCCCGGCCTCCAGCCGGACCCCCAGGCCGGCCCCCAGCCCGGTCAGCCCTACGGGGCCCCGCCGGCGCCCGGTCAGCCGTACGGCGCGCAGGGAGCGGGGCAGCCCCCGATGCCGCAGGGCTGGCAGCAGCCCCCGGCTCAGGCCCCCGGTCAGCCCCCGGCGCAGCCGCTGCCGCCGCACGCGGATCCGTATGGACAGCAGCCGCCGCAGACCTGGCCTCCGCAGCAGCCTCCGCAGGCGCCGCCAGCCCCTCAGCAGTAAGGCGTCACAGGAGTAGACCAATAAGGCCCCGTACCGGTGTTCCGGTACGGGGCCTTTGTGTATTCGCGCAGACCACGCGGGGTTTGGCGGATCGTTGACGACGGCAGACCACCGCTGGTACACCTTCGCTTCATTCACCATCAGCCCAAGATCCACGGCATTGCCCGACGCACGCTTCCCTACGCGAGGTCACGTCCCATGCTCCTGGTCACGAAGGCTCCACCCCGTCCGTCCATCGCCCGCAGACCGGTCCGGCTGCTGCTCGCCGCCGGTGTCACCGCCGCCTCCCTCGTGGCCGTCGTCCCGGGCACGGCCCAGGCCGCGCGGGCCGAGGACGGCCGGCCCGCCCGTACGCTCACCGTCGCCATCTCGCAGAGCATCGACTCGCTGTCGCCGTTCCTCGCGCAGAAGCTGGTGTCGACCAGCATCCACCGGCTGACGTACGAGTACCTGACCAACTACGACGTGAAGGACGCGCACACGGTCCCGGGTCTGGCGACCGAGTGGACGTCCTCGCCGGACAAGCTGACCTGGACGTACAAGATCCGCAAGGATTCGATGTGGTCCGACGGGCAGCATGCCACCGCCGAGGACGCGGCCTGGACCTTCGGCAAGATGATGAGCGACCCCAACGCGGCCACCGCGAACGGGAACTTCACGGCCAACTTCAAGAAGGTCACCGCGCCGGACCCCGAGACGCTGATCATCGAGCTGAAGAAGCCGCAGGCGACGATGACGGCGCTCGACGTGCCGATCGTGCCCAAGCACATATGGGAGAAGGTCGGCGACTTCTCCAAGTTCAACAACGATCAGCAGTTCCCGATCGTCGGCAACGGGCCGTTCGTCATCACGGACTTCAAGGTCGACCAGTACGTCAAGCTGAAGCCGAACAAGCAGTTCTGGCGCGGGGCGCCCAAGTTCGACGAGCTGGTCTTCAAGTACTACAAGGACACGGACGCGGCCGTCGCGGCGCTCCAGAAGGGCGAGGTGTCCTTCGTCCCGAATCTGACGCCCGCTCAGGCGACAGCGCTGGGAACCCAGAAGAACATCAAGGTCAACGACGCCCCGGGACGCCGCTTCTACGCGCTGGCCACCAACCCGGGCGCCCGCGCCAAGGACGGGAAGACCTTCGGCGACGGCAACAAGGCGCTGCTCGATCCCGAGGTGCGCAAGGCGCTGTTCCTCGCCGTGGACCGCGGCGCCCTGGTCGACAAGGTCTTCCAGAAGCACGCCGTCGAGGGCGAGGGCTACATCCCGCCGCGCTTCTCCTCGTACTTCTGGAAGCCGTCGGACAGCCAGAAGCTGGCGTACGACCCGGCCAAGGCGGAGCAGGTCCTCGACGCCGCGGGGTACAAGAAGAACGGTGACGGCAAGCGGGTCGGCAAGGACGGCAAGCCGCTGGACTTCCGCATCCTGTGCCACGCGACCGAGCCCAACGACAAGGCGTCGGCCAAGTATCTCCAGGAGTGGTGGGGCAAGATCGGCGTCGGGCTCACGGTCGACTGCCTCGACAACGTCTCCGACCCGTGGCTGAAGGGCGACTACGACCTCGCCTTCGACGGCTGGTCGGTCAACCCCGACCCGGACTACGTGCTGTCCATCCACACCTGCGGCGCGCTGCCCGCGACGCCCAAGGACACCGGCGCCACCGACAACTTCATCTGCGACCCGAAGTTCGACGAGCTGTACGGGAAGCAGGCCGTCGAGTACGACCCCGCCAAGCGCGCCGGGCTCGTCAAGGACATGGAGTCGCGGCTCTACGACACCGGGTACATGAACGTCCTCGCGTACCCCAACGCCCTGGAGGCGTACCGCACCGACCAGATCGCCTCGATCAAGACGATGCCCGAGGCGGCCGGCAACCTCTACGGCCAGGACGGCTACTGGAGCTGGTGGTCGGCGGTGCCCGCCGGACAGGCGGCCGATGACGACGCGGACGGCGGGTCGAACACCGGCGTGATCATCGGGATCGGTGCGGCCGTCGTGGTCGTCGTCGGTATCGGCATCGCCCTCGGCATGCGCCGCCGTACCACCGCCGACGACCGCGAGTAGCCCGTGACCAGCGCATCCACGCCCGCCCCGGCGGCGCGGCCGGACGCCGGTGCCACTCCCGGCACCGGCCCGGCCCGCGCCGCCGAG
>NZ_JBEYZX010000059.1:0-231 GCF_040646255.1 Streptomyces sp. NPDC046203
CCGCCGACGACGCCCCCGACGACGCCTCCGACCACTCCGCCCGCGGGCTGCGCCGCGGCGGCGTACACGGCCGGCACGGTCTACAACGCGGGCCAGACCGTCTCCCACAAGGGCCACACCTGGAAGGCCAAGTGGTGGACCCAGAACGAGGAGCCGGGCACGACCGGCGACTGGGGCGTCTGGCAGGACCTCGGCGCCTGCTGACGAGGCCGGCTCGCTGAAGGTCGTACG
>NZ_JBEYZX010000059.1:325-34816 GCF_040646255.1 Streptomyces sp. NPDC046203
CGTACGGAACCCGTACGGAACCCGTACGGAACCCGTACGGAACCCGTACGGAACCCGTACGGAACCCGTACGGAACCCGTACGGAACCCGTACGGAACCCGTACGGAGCCGGTGCGGAACCCGTACGAAGTCCGTACCCCCGCACCTCCGTTCCCCGTACCCCCGCGTCCCCACAGACGGCTGCCCCCGCCCGGTATGTCCCACCGGGCGGGGGCAGTCTTGCTGTTACCCAGGGGGCGGCGGGCCCGGGGCGGCCCGAGAGGCCCGGGGCGGCTACGCGGGCATCGACCGGACGGGCAGGGAGGCGACCCCGATCAGTTCGGCGATGCGCTCGGGGGCGACCGCCCGCGAGTAGAGCCAGCCCTGCCCGGTGTCACAGCCGATCCGGCGCAGCCGGCTGGCCTGGCCCGCGCTCTCCACGCACTCGGCGGTGACCGTGAGGCCCAGCCGGTGGGCGAGCTGCACCAGGGCCTCGACGATCACCTCGTCGGCCGGGTTGGCGGGTTCGGCGTCCTGGAAGCCGCGGACGAAGGAGCCGTCCAGCTTGAGGACGGAGACCGGCAGCCGGCTCAGATAGGCGAGGTTCGAGTAGCCGGTGCCGAAGTCGTCGATCGCGATCCGTACGCCCATGTCGCTGAGGGCCTGGAGGGCCTGCAACGGCCGGCCGGCCGAGCCCATGACGGCGGACTCGGTCAGTTCGATCTGGAGCAGCCGGGGTGCGAGCCCGGTCTCGGTGAGGATCCCGGCCACGTCCGCCACCAGATCGGAGTCCCAGACCTGCCGTACGGCCACGTTGACGCTCACGAACAGCGGTCGCTCGCCCGGGTGTTCCCGCTGCCACCGTCGGGCCTGGCGGCAGGCGGTGCGCAGCACCCACCGTCCCAGCTCGACGATCGAACCGTCCTCCTCGGCGATCGAGATGAACCGATTCGGCGTCAGCACGCCGAACTGCGGGTGGTTCCAGCGCACCAGCGCCTCCACCCCGCGCACCGAGCCGTCGGTGAGATCGACCAGCGGCTGGTATTCGAGCGCGAACTCTCCCCGGTCGACGGCGGGACGAAGGGTCGAACTGAGCGCCTGCCGGGTCATGAGGTGGGCGTTGCGCTCGGGGTCGAACAGCGCCCAGCGGGCCTTGCCGTCGGCCTTCGCCCAGTACAGCGTGGTGTCGGCGGCCTGCATGAGACAGGTGGCGGAGGACCCTCGGGCGGGCCGCTCCACGATGCCGATCGAGGCGGATACCGAGAGCCGGTGCCCGGACAGGTCGAAGGGTTCCTGGAGGACGGTCAGCACCGACCGGGCGAGATCGGCCAGTTGGTCGGTGCCGGTGGAGTCCTCGACCAGGATCGCGAACTCGTCGCCGCCGAGCCGGGCCACCAGATGGCCGCCGTCGCGGGTGTAGCCGTAGCTGTCGGCGCAGGCGGTGAGCCGGTCGGCGACGGCGGCGAGCAGCCGGTCGCCGACCCGGTGGCCGAGGGTGTCGTTGACGGCCTTGAAGCCGTCGATGTCGAGGTAGCAGATACCGATCCGCCCGGTCCCGGTCCCGCCCCGACGGAACGACCGGTACGCCCCGTCCCGCTGGTCCCGCCCGTCCTGCCTGTCCCGCTGGTCCCGCTCGTTCTGTTCCGTCCCCTCGTCGTGCCCGCCGTCCGGGCCCGGCGCGGTGGCGGCGCTCTCCAGGGCGGCGGTCAGCCGTTCGAAGAACAGGGCGCGGTTGGGCAGCCGGGTCACCGGGTCGTGCATCTGGAGGTGGCGCAGCCGGGCCTGGAGATCGCGCTGGTCGCTGATGTCCGCGACCGACAGGAGCACGCGCCGGCTGTTCGGCACGGGGGCGACCGTGACCTCGGTCCACAGCGAGCGTCCGTCGGGCCGCTTCAGCCGGCGGGTGCAGCGGAAGCGGGCGCGCCGACCGCTTAGGACCTCGCGGTAGGCGTCCCGGGTGTGGCAGTCGGCGGACAGGTCGACGAGGTCGGCGGCGGCCTGCTCGCGCAGGGCCGCGGCCTCGGTGCCGAGGAGACGGCCGAAGGAGTCGTTGGCGGCGACGACGACCCCGTCCGGGTCGACCATGGCCATGGCGAGCCGGGCGGTACGGAAGGCGGCGCGGTAGTCCCGGAGCTCGGACTCCAGCAGCGACTCCAGCCGTGATTCCGTCCGGGGATCCGGACCGGGATCGGCTCCCGGCTCCGGTTCGGATCCCGTTCCCGTTCCCGTTCCCGCTCCTGCTCCCGTTCCCGCTTCCTGCTCTGATCCGTCACGCTCCGTGAGTGTCGGCTCGGCCGCTGAGCGGGCCGGGTGCCGGGAATGGACCGGTTCTTCGGAGGTTCCGCTCACCGCTCGCTCCCGTAGTGCGTTCGGGCCGTACAGATGTGGTCGGAAAAGTCGGCCAAGGGGTCGGCCGGGAAAGCGTGCCGATCATAGAGGCTGTCGCGGGCGACGTTCCAGCTCCCAGGCCCGTGACCGGGCCCTGGGGGCCCACGGGCCGGGCGCCGTCGCGCCGGCGGGCGATCGTTTGTGCGCGGATCTGATCCGAGTCGACGAAGAGCTGACCGAATGTGACTGTCCGTGAGCTTGTTCGTGCCGATGTCGCGTCGACCTGGCGTACCCGTCTCACTCGACCGGGGCAGCAGAAGAGGGCGAAAGGAGATGAACACCCACAAGGTGGGTGAGGAGTCGCGCAGTCGGGAGCGGGAGGTCCACGTGAGGGGTCAGCAGCCACCCGGGGGAGTGCACCGTGCCCGTCTGCGGTCCGGCGCGGCCGTCGCCACGTCGCTGGGCGCCCTGGCCGCGGCCGGGCTGTTCGCGGGCCCCGCCGTCGCGGCCGGCTCGGCGGGGCCCTGCGCCCTGCCGCGTACCGCCGCCCACCACTCCCTCGGCCTCGACAGCTGGAATCCGTCCTACCCCCGGCCCACCCGGGGCCTCGACGCGGTCATGATCTTCCTGTCCTTCCCGGACTCCGTCCCGATGACCACCCCCGACGAACTGGCCGCCGACCACTTCCCCGCCACCTCGGACTTCTTCACCCGCGCCTCCTACGGCCGCTTCCATCTGCGCGTCCATCCGCAGCGCGGCTGGACCCGGATGCCACACTCCTCGGTGTCGTACGCCATACGGCGCGACTGGAGCAGCGAGCACCGGGCGGCGTATCTGCGCGACGCGATCGCGGCGGCCGACGACACGGTGGACTTCTCCCGCTACGACCTCGTTTATCTCGTCGCCGACCCCGACGCGCCCGGCGTGGACTCCGACGCGACCAAGGTCGTCAACCTGGAACGCCCGCTGGAGGCCGACGGTGCGGAGATCAGGCGGGTGGTGACGGTCTTCGAGCGCCATCCGCCGGACCACAACGTGCTCGCCCACGAGACCGGCCATGTCTTCGACCTGCCGGACCTCTACCACCGGCCCGTGGACGGCAAGGGCGACTGGGACACCTATGTCGGGGACTGGGACGTCATGGGCAGCCAGTTCGGCCTCGCGCCGGATCTCTTCGCCTGGCACAAGTGGAAGCTGGGCTGGCTCGACCGCGCCCAGGTGGTCTGCGTCCGCGGGCCCGGCACCCGGGTCATCGGCCTGGAGCCGGTCGCCGCCGCCCCGGTGGCGGGCGGCACCCTCGGCACCCGGCTCGCGGTGGTCCGCACCGGCGGTGACAGCGTCCTCGCGATCGAGGCCCGCTCGGCGACCGGCAACGACCGGGGCACCTGCGCCGAGGGCGTCCTGCTCTACCGGGTCCGCAACGAGGCGGCGTCCGGCGACGGCCCGGTGGAGGTGATCGACACCCATCCGGGGACCGGGGCGTGCGCGGAACGTTCCGTCTATCCGCCGCTCGCGGACGCGCCGCTGCGGGAGGGGGAGTCGTACACCGTGCCGGGCGCGGGCGTACGGGTGGAGGTGGGCGACCGGTCCGCGTCGGGGGTGTGGACGGTACGGGTCACGGGGCCGCGGCTGGAGGAGCGGGGCGCGAGCAACGGGCGGACGCACAACCGCTGACCGGTGTGGGGGTACGAGTGCGGGCAAAACAGAAGGCCCCTCGCTTTCGCGAGGGGCCTTCCGGTCGGTGCGCCGCCAGGGACTCGAACCCCGGACCCGCTGATTAAGAGTCAGCTGCTCTAACCAACTGAGCTAGCGGCGCCTGCTGACGTCGTAGACATTAGCACCCGGATCCCTCGGACGAGAAATCGATCGCCGCACGTCGGAGCCCTGAAGGGGTACGAGCGGCCCGCGCGGCCCGGACGCAGGCCCACAGCAGCACCTCGGGGCCGGGCAGCCACGGCTGCCGGGCGTCGGGGGCGACGAGCCAGCGGGGCTGGGCGGAATCACGGTGCTCGTACGTCTCACGGGCTTCGCGGGCTTCACGGGCCTCACAGACCCCGCAGGCCTCGTGGGTCTCGTCACGCCCGCCCGTCCCGGACGCCCCACTCGCCCCACTCGCTTCGTACGCGCCGACGGCACCGGCGGCGCGGGCGGGGCCTGTGGTGCCGGTGGTGCCGTCGGGACGGGGGCGGAACGGGGACGGCGGGGTCAGCGGCGGGACCGTCACCGCGTCCCCGGGGCCGTGGCAGAGCGGCCGGGGAACGGTGTCTCCCCACTCCTCCCAGCGGAGCAGCGACGGCAGCCGCTGGGCGGTGCCGGGGGCGGCGAAGAGCAGCATCCGGCCCCGGTGGGTGGCGACCGGGCCGCACCCGGGGCCCTCGGCCCACAGGGTGTCCAGCATCCGGCGGCCGAAGGTGGGCTCGACGTTCACCACGTCGAAGACGATGCCGCAGGGCAGGACGGCGGGCGCGGTGGGCCGCCGCATCCAGTGGGCGAACGCGACGGCCGGGCGGGCGGTGGCCGAGGCGAGCCACGCGGCACCTTCGTCGGTGACCCGGGCGGCCTGGTAGCGGCCGAAGTCCTGCGGGGTCGTCTGGTCGAGCAGCCACGTCGTCATACGAGAAGATCTACCGGCCGTGACTCCCCGGCTTCCGTGAGTTGCGGAAAACCCGGACAGGGCAGCGAGGCGGGGAGTATCTTGCCCCGGCATATGCCGGATGGTGAGTCCGGGGGCTCACTCCTCCGGGTCGCGGCCGTTCGCGCGCGTGAGGCCACGGCCGAACTCGATCATCTTGCGGGCGTAGTCCTCGGTCCACTCGGCGCGCGCCGCGATCTCCGCCTCCGTCAGCCGGTCGAACCGGCCCGGGTCCGCGAGCTGCGCCGCCGCGACCGCCTGGTACTCGACCGCCCGGTCCGCCGCCGCCCGGAACGCGAGGGTCAGCTCCGTCGCCCGCGCCAGCAGCTCGCGCGGGTCCGCCATCGCCTCCAGGCCGAAGAAGTGCTCGGGATCGGCGGTCGCCTCGGCAGGCTCGAAGATCAGCGGAGCCGGCCTGACCCGCCGCTGCCCGCTCCGCTCCGCAGGTTCCGCCATGCTCGCTCTCCTCTTCACACCGGCGGCCCGGACACCCGGGCCGGTTCCATTCTCCCGCGCCTGGCAAGAGGGGGCCGGTCGCGGGCGACCCCGCCCCCGCCGGGGGTGGGCCACCGGGCACGCGCCACTCATCGTCCGGTGCGGGAGGGGAGTGCGTTACGCGTAGGCCCTCACCAGGAGGGTCCCTGCCTCATGTCCTTGCGGGGGAGGGGCGACCTTGGATTCGGGACGATCGAACCCCGAAGAGGTCAGAAGCGCTGACCATTCCTCTGGGCTGTGGTCCCATCTGGTCACCGCTCTGGCCTCTCGCAGGGCGCCGACCGGCCGATTGCCGGCCGCTGGAGGCTTGTGGGAGAAGGCCAGCACGCCGCCTGGGGACAGCCTCTCGCGGACCAGAGGGAGAAGCTGTTCGGGGTCCGTGAACCAGACGGGTCCGAAGATGGACAGGACCACATCGACGGAGCCCTCCATCCGAGTCAGGTAGTCGGTCACCTCTGCCGTGTGGAAGGCGAGGCCGGGGAGGTGGCCCCGTCACGCGCCATTCCGTGATCCCGCATGATGAGTCGGACTTCGCGGTCCCACACCTGGGTGGGGACGCAGTCCCGGGGGTCTCGAACCTGTACCGCGGTTGCCATCAGTGGTTCCCTTCACGTGATCGTGCTCGGGTGATGGAGCCCGCCCTGGCCGCTCGAACGCGACTGGGCGGTAGGGGCAGGGGGCTCAGGGGCGCGTCCTGTCGTCACGCCCTCGCGTCTCCTGCGATCGGTTGCGGGACAGATGCTCCCCGAGTCGCGGAGCGATACGGGAAGTTGTTCACGTTGTCGAGTAAAGATCACCTTCGGCAGTCCTCGGCCCAGACGTTCAGGAGTTCCCTGGCGTCATCCCCGAACAGGGTGTGTTCCTCGTATGAAGTGAACCGGCCGATGAGATCTTGGATATCCCGGTTGTCACGGAAGACGATGGCGCCCAGGTCCAGTTCGGCCGTCGCCAGAGTGTCGTCATAGACGGTGAAGGTATTCAAAGCGCCGGAAGCGAAGCGGACTCCTGCGGGGATTACTCCCAGTCGAATATTCGGCTGGCGGGTGAAGGATGCGAGCCGGTCGATCTGCATGGCCAACTCGTGAGGTGGTACGAGTGGGTATCTGACGGCTTGCTCGGTGAGGATGAACGTGAACTGTTTGGAGCGGTCGAACAGGGACCTTTGCCGGTCCAGTTTCATCGCCACGGCTTTGGCCTGCTGCTCCGGAGGCGCCTGGGCCAGGCTGGCGCGAACATATTCGGGGGTGGCCAGGAGTCCGGTAATCATGGAGAGAAGGAAGTAGCGGAAGGTCGTGGAGGACGCCTCGATTCCGGCCAGCTGCAACTGTTTCTTGTCGATCCCCTTTCGTCTGAGGGTTCTCCCGTCCTGCCATTCCGTCTGGGCGATACGGGCCAAGGCCATGACTTCGGCAGCCACGGCGGGAGGAGCGGCGAGGCCCCGAAGGATCTGCTCGACATCCAGGAGCGACGGGCGCCCCTTGTTGCTCTCGATCCGGCTGATCTTGGACTGGGACATGTTGCAGCGCGCGGCAAGCCGGACTCCCGAGAGTCCGGCTTGCTTGCGGAGGTGCTTGAGCATGCCCGACAGTTCGCGGCCGCTCTGTTCTAGCTGGTCAGGGTCGATGGCCACCGTTTCACGTACTCCCTGAACGGCACCGACTCCGCGATGGCGATGCGCTGGTATTCGACGTACGGCGCGGGATCGCCCTCGAAGACTTCGCGGCTGATCTGTGTGCCGTCGTCCTCGTACGTCATGAGGACGACCTCCGAACGATCGAACAGCCAGAAGTCCGGTACCCCTTCAAGGGGGTTGGGTCGGTCGGTCACGTCCAGGACGCGGATGTCGTCGCCGGCCCGTGAATGCGCGTCGTAGTACATGAACTCGAAGCGGAGATAGTCCGTGAGCGGCCGCCTGACGACGTGAACGCGCCCCTTGGCCTTCCCCTCCGCCTTGATCCTCTTCAAGCCCTCCGTGTAGCCGGAGGAGTAGTTCTCGGGGTCCAGGTGCTGCCCGGCCAGGAAGTCCCGGATGTCGCCGTCCTCGCTCGGCACCCTGTACACGGGGAGGGTTTCGAGTCGCCACGCCTCACGCTGGAAACCCTGGACCTTGGCAGTCCAGGCTTCACCATCCAAGAGCACGGAACGCCTCCCTCAAGGTCTCCTCGGGAATCTCCACGAGTCCTTCGCCGTCCGGCGCGGTGAACGCCTTGGATAAGTCCCCCTGCACCACGAACGAACCGGAGGCGGTCCGGTAGACGTTCGGGCAGTCGTCGTTGTTGCAGTTGCCGTTCCCGTCGCCGGTCAGTCGGGTCAGTTCCTCACGAGCCATGGCTGCGAACCCCCTGGTACGGGCCCCTTTCGGGCCGGTCGCCATGACAGTACGAGCGGCGCGGGCAGGCCGTCCATGCAGGAACGCGACTATGCGCGTCTTTGCATAAACCGCGGCCAGGGGAGCCCGGTGAGCGAGAGATATCCGAACGCGCCGACGTCTTCTCGCCCCTCACGGAGTCCAGCTCACCCGGTGTTCCTCCAAGTGCGACAGGACCGCGTGGTTCGCCTCCCAGCCGTCCGGGAACTTCATCGTCACGCCGAGCTGGACCGGTTCCGTCGACGGGTGTTCGTCGAGGAGTTCCGCGACGCCCGCGCGGCACACCACCACGCACGCGTGGCGGTGGCGGGAGGCGAGGACGCACAGCCGGCCGGTCTCCAGATGGAAGGCGGTGGCGTCGGGGCGGCCGGACAGCGGGTGGAGGACGACCGTCACGTCGTACTCGCGGCCCTGCAGCCGGTTGGCGGTGTCCACCGTCACGCCCGTCACGCCGAGTCCGGCCAGGGCCGCGCGGATCGCCGCCGCCTGGTCGCGGTGGGCGGTGCCGACGGCGATCCGCTCCGGGGTGAGCGGCGCCGGGTCGGGGGACCGCTCGCTGACGGTCACCCCGCCCCGGTCGAGCATCCGCCGCACCACCAGTGCCACGGCCGAGACCGCCTCGGGGTCGGTGCGTGGGGTGTGCCGCGCGGGCAGTTCGAGCAGGCCCCAGCCGGACTCCGCCGCCTCGTCCAGGACCCGGTCCGGGCCCGAACCGTCCGAGGCGACGCCGAAGGCGAGCCGCCGGTCGCCGTGGTCCGTACCGCTGCGGAACCGGGTGTACGGGTAGAAGGCGTCCGACACCAGCGGCGCCGCCGACGCGGGCAGCCGCCACGACACGGGCAGCCGGTGCTGCGGCAGCTCCGGGTTGTGGGCGAGCAGTGTGGAGACGGCCGACGCCGACGGGTCGTAGGACAGACCGGCCCACTGCTCGGCGCCCACCACCGAGAACGGGTCGAGCTGCCCCGGATCGCCCACGAACAGCGCCCGCTGGAACAGCCCCGCGACGGCGAGCAGCGCGTCCGAGCGCATCTGGTACGCCTCGTCGACGATCGCGTGCTCCCACGGCTCCACGTTCTTCACGTGCGCCCACTTCGCGGCGGTCGAGACCACCACCGGCAGCCCGGCCAGATCGGCCGGCTTCGACGACTTCCGTACGTGCTCCAGCGCGTCGAGCGCCTTGTCGTACGGGTCCGAGTCACTGGAGTGCAGCCGGCCCACCGGGAGATCCGGCTGCTTCTCGGCGAGCCGCAGCACCAGGTCGTCCACCTGGGCGTTGGTCTGCGCGATGACCATCAACGGGCGCCCTACGGCAGCCAGTTCGAGCGCCGCCCGGACCACGAGCGTCGACTTGCCGGCACCCGGCGGAGAGTCGACGACCACCCCGCGCGCGGTGCCGTGCAGGGTGCTCTCCAGGATCTCGGCCGTCGCCCGCGCTGCCTCGGCGGACGGATCGAAGCCGGCGGAACCCGAGACGGCGGAACCGGAAGAAGAACCCGAGACGGCGGAACCCGAGACGACGGCACCGGAATCGGCATCGGTACCGGAATCGGCATCGCGAATGATCACAGGATGTCCTCCGGGGTCACGGCGTCGGGCAGTTCGGCGGCGTCGGAGCGCGGCGGGCCGCCGTGCGTCCACGGGGTCTCCTCCGGGTCCGGCAGCTTGGCGCCCGGCCGCTGGTCGTGTTCGAACAGGGTCCAGGCGATCCGCTCGCCCTTCTCCGGAACCGTCCCCTGGGCCGGTTCCTTCGACCGGCCCATCTTGTCGAGCAGCCGCAGCACCAGCGCCCCGTCGTCCTCCCGGGCCACGAACTCCGCGGACTGCGGCCGGCCGTCGAGCGTGCGGTACACCTTCACGCCACCCTCGTTCAGATGCGGCCGGTCGTCCGTACGGACCGTCAGAAGCGGCCGGGGCGCCGGGCGTTTCGACTCCGACCAGGCCATCGTCACCTCTGCCACCTCCCCGACGAACGCCTCGCCCGCCAGCCGCCGCCCCGCCAGGACCAGCGGATCGTCCAGCGCCTCCTGCGCCTCCAACTGCCCTTGCGCCTGCTCGCGCGCCGCCAGCTTGTGCGCCGCCGTGACCGCGTCGTCCCGGCGCGGCTGCGGCGGCTCGCCCGCCGCGATCCGGTCCCGCTGGCCGGTGAACGACCAGCGGTCCCGGGTCCAGCGCTCGGCCACCCGCGCGCCCTCGGGCAGCTCCCGCAGCAGGCCGAGCGCCTGCCACACCCCGTACCAGGTCGGCTTCAGCTGCTCGGCGACCAGCCGCCGGATCTCCCGCTCGGCCCGGTGCAGCGCGGCGAGCCCGTCCTCCGCCGCCTCGCCGTCCTCGGCCGCGCCGATCGCCTGCCGCGCCCGGTCATATGCCTCGATCACGGGTGCCAGCAACCGGTTGTCGAACGCCGGGTCCGTCGCCGGACCGGCCGGCGGGCACTCCAGCTGCCCCCGCGCGTCGCGCGCCAGCTCGGCCCGCCGCGCCGCCGTGGCGCCGCTCTCGCCCGCCGGCGGGTCGATCCACGCGAGCAGCGCCCCGAGGTGCTGGTCCTCCAGAGACGACTGGCCGGTCGCCCAGTGCCGGTTCAGCAGATCCGTCGCCGCCACGAGCAGCGAGGACCCCGGCACCCGCGCGCGCTCGCCGAAGTGCGTCAGCCAGCGGCCGAGGAGCGGCACCCGGGGCGGCGCCGGGAACGGCGTCTCCGGATCCTGTTCGGCCGTCCGCCGAAACCGCGTCGACCGCCCGAGCAGCCGTACGTACGCCACACCCGCCCGGCTCGGCACCACCAACTGCGGCGCGTCCGCGCACAGCGCGACCTCGACCTTGACCTTCTTCCAGGTCTCCGGGTCGGTCTCGGACCGCTCCGCCGTCTCCACCGCCTCGGTGAAGGAGTCGATGTACGGCAGGATCGCGTCGGCCAGTTCGGCGAGGAACGCGAACCGCAGATCCCGGTCGCGCGGCTGCGGTACGACCAGCAGCCTCGGCTCCTCCGGGTCGGTGCCCACCAGCGCGCCGAGCGGCGCGCCCGCCTCGCCGGACGTCGTCAGCGGGACGAACACCAGCGGGCGCGACGACAGATGCCGGTGCCGGACCGTGGCCAACGGCTGGGCCCGGCCCGCCTCGACGGCCTCCATCCGGGCCAGCGTGGAGATCAGCGACACGCCGCCACCCCCTCGCCCAGCCCCGCACCCGCACCGACGCCCGAGCCGAACACACCCACGCCCGTCACACCACCCGTCACACCACCCGTCCCGGCCCCCGCCAGCGCCTCCCCGCGCAGCGCTCTCGCCCGCCGCAGCGCCTCCACCGCCGGATCGTCCGGATCACCCGCCTCACCGCGCGCCGCCGCCAGGACCGCGCCGATCGTCGTCAGTCCGCCCAGCTCACCCCGTACTGAACGCCCCAGCGCCGTCACGACGTCCGCCGTCCGCGCCCGCTCCCGGCAGTGGAAGGCCAGTTCGCACGCGGACAGGCAGTCCGGCGCGTACGCGTGCGGGACGCGCTCCACCGCCGACGCCAGCTCCTCGGGCGAGCGCTCCGCCACGTCGAAGGTGACCTCCGGCGGCAGCGCCGCCGCGATGTCCTCGATCCGGGTCAGCCGCGCCAGCTGCCGCCGGGTGACCGCCACCTGCTTGCGTACGTCCACCACCGACGCCGTCGGCAGGTTGGAGAAGTCCTTCGGGCAGACCAGGAGCACCCGGTGCGCCACCTCCGCGCCGTCCGTGACGGCCGCGGTCCGCGCGAGCGCCAGCACGTACACCGCCGCCTGGCGGGCCGCCGCGCCCACCTTCGCCGCGTCGGCCGAACCGTCGATCATCGGGAACGACTTGATCTCCACGACCGTCCACCGGCCGTCCGGATGCACCACGACCGCGTCCGGCTCCAGATAGACCGGCGAACCGGCCACCTCCAGGGCCAGCATCGGATGGTCGAGCAGTGCCCAGCGGCCCGCCGCCGTCGCCTCCCGCAGCGCGAGCGCCGTCCGGGCCGCACGGCCCTCGGGCCCGGCCGCCGCGAGCTCCGGCTGGTCCACCGTGCCCGGATCCTCGATCCCGAGCAGCGCGAGCAGCTCCCGGCCGCCGTCCGCCTTGACCTTCGCCTCGAACGCGTTGCCCCGGGCGATCGCGAACTGCGACTGGCCGAACCCGGACGGCGCGCCCAGCTTCTCCGCGAGCGCGGTCTTGTCGACCCCCGCGCCGTCGAGGATCGCCCGCCGCCGGCAGCCCGGGTTCGCGGCCAGGGCGGCCAGCGCCCGCGCGTCGAGCGGACGCGGCACGGTGGCCGGTCCGCGCAGCTCAGCGAGCCGATGCCGGAGTGTCGTCTGCGGCGGCCGGTGCGGACCGCTGTCCAGGGATGCGCTCACCCGCGGAAGTCTCCCATCCGCCACTGACAACCGGGGAATTTCGCGGGGATTCGCCCCCGATCACCCCTTCGCCGAGCCGCCCGCCGAGCCCGGTGCGACCGCCGGGCCCGCTGCGACCGGCGAGCCCGCGGAGCCGGTCGAGGAACCGGAGCACGTACGGAGTGAGCAGCAGCCCCGCGCCCATCACCGCCGCGCCCGCGACCGCGTCCAGCAGATAGTGGTTGGCCGTGCCCATCACCACCACCGTGGTGAGCAGCGGATACGCGACGCCCAGCGTCCGCAGCAGCGGCGTGCGCCCGTACCGCCACAGCATCACCCCGCACCACAGCGCCCACCCGACGTGCAGGCTGGGCATCGCCGCGTACTGGTTGGTCAGCCCGCCGAGCCCGCGCGGCGCGCTCGCTTCCGCGCCCCACCAGCCGTACGCGCTGAAGTGGGCCATCGTGTCGGTGAACCCGTGGACCGGGTCGAGCAGCCGGGGCGGGCAGGTCGGCAGCAGGACGAAGCCGACGAGGCCGAGCAGGGTGGAGGTCATCAGCCAGGCGCGGGCGGCGCGGTAGCGGACCGGGCGGCGGCAAAAGAGCCAGACCAGCACGAGCGGGGTGACCAGATAGTGCAGGGAGGCGTAGACGAAGTCGGCCGGGACACCGAGCCAGGGGACGTCGGTGAAGAGCCGGTTGAGCGGGCGTTCGGCGGCGAGACCGAGCGCGTCCTCGGCCCGCAGCAGGGCGAGCCCGTGGCCGACGGCGGTGCCCGCGTCGCCGCGGGCCAGCAGCCGTCCGCCGGAGTACGCCGCGTAGACCGCGGCGATCAGTATGAGCTCCACCCACCAGCGTGGCCGACGCATATGACGTGTCCCCCCACTCGTCCTTGATCGAAGGAGGACGCGCGAAGGGGGTCGACGGTTGCCCGGACATCACCCCGAATTCGTCCGGGCGACGCCGGATGGCCGGAACGGACCGGGTGATCACGGTGGGCGATGATGGAAACACGACCGTCCCCCTTGTCCCCGCATCCCAGGAGAGCCCGAATGGCACCGGCATCGGCACCGCGCATCCTCCTCGCCCGGCACGGCCAGACCGAGTGGTCGCTGCTCGGCCGGCACACCGGCAGGACCGACATCCCGCTGCTCGACGAGGGCCGGCGCGGCGCCAAACTGCTCGGCGCCCGCCTCGCCCGTACGCCGTGGGACGGGCTCGACGGCGTCGAGGTGCGCACCAGCCCGCTGGTCCGCGCCCGCGAGACCTGCGACCTGGCCGGTTTCGGCGAACGGGCCCAGGACTGGGACGAGTTGATGGAGTGGAATTACGGCGCCTACGAGGGGATGACCCCGGCGCAGATCCAGGACGTCCAGCCGGGCTGGTTCATCTGGCGCGACGGCGTCCCCGACGGCGAGAGCATGGCCGAACTCTCGGACCGTGCCGACCGCGTCGTCCGGTGGGCCCGCGAGGCCGGCCGCGACGTCCTGATCTTCGCGCACGGCCACATCCTCCGTACGATCGCGGCCCGTTGGCTGGGCGAGGACGTCTCCTTCGCGGCCCGGCTGCGCCTCGACCCGACGAGTCTGTCGGTGCTCGGGTGGGCGTACGGGGACCCGGCGATCGAGCGCTGGAACGACACGGGCCACCTGGAGCAGGCCGGCTAGCGGGATCGTCCCGGCGCACGTCCTCGGTGGCGGAGGACGTGCGCGGTGGAGGCGACAGAGGCGACAGAGCGCGGCCGAAGCGGGGGCCGGAGTCGGGGTCGGTGCCGGGGGCCGGTACCAGCCCCCCGGCCCCGGCCCCGGCAGCGGCACTCCCGGTCGCCCGGGTGGTTCTCGGATCCGGGCCGTGGATGTCCACGGCCGCGCGCGGACGACCTGCTACCTTCCCGAATCGGGACAATTGCCATTTCCGGCTACGGTTCACGCGCATCCGACTCGTGATCGTTTCCCGGGGTTCGGAGAGGATGGACTTGGCCACGTCACTGGCGTCCTCGTCAGCCGCCTTGCAAGTGATCCACACCCGCAGCGTGGTGCGGCAGTTCACCGCCGAGCCGGTGGACGACGACCGGCTGGACGCCCTGCTCGATGCCATGCTGGCCGCCCCCACCGGCGGCAACAAACAGGCCTGGGCCTTCGTGGCCGTGCGCGACAGACGCAATCTCCGGGTGCTCCGGGCCTTCTCCCCGGGACTCATCGAGCCGTCCCCGCTGGTGGTCGTCGCGTGCTTCGACCGCTCCCGGGCCGTGAAGGACGACGGCGAGTTCTGGGACGAGGGGCTGCTGTGCGTGGCCATGGCCGTACAGAACCTGCTGCTCGCCGCCCATTCCATGGGCCTGGGGGGATGCCCCGCCGCCAGTTTCCGCCGGAAGCCCATCCAGACCCTGCTGCGGCTGCCCGATCATCTCGAACCGCTGCTCATGGTGCCCCTCGGATACCCGAAGAGGGACCTCGTATCTCCCCCGCGTCGAGACCGAAGCGAGGTGGTCAGTCATGAAGTCTGGGGAAACACCTCCCCGTCCGGTCGATGAGGAACTGGTCCTCTTGGCCGCGTATCTGCTCAGCAGCGGACGGGGGCTCATCGACGAACCGCAGCTGTACGGCACCTTCCGGTGCATCGACGCCGCCCGCCGCGTCCTGGTCCTGCTCAAGGACCGAGGGCTCGACGACGGCGAACTCCTCACGCTGCACGGCCGGCTGGAGGATTTCATGTGCGGTCCGATGATCCAGCGGGACGTCGCCGGCTTCCTCGACGAGGTGTGCCTGCGGCTCACGCTCCACCTGAGGGATTCCGACCTGATCCCGCAGGAACCCCCGTCCGTCGTGCTCGCGTGACGTGAGGGAAACGACGTCATGAACCAGTTCGACGTGCTGCCCGTCACGGCCATGTGCCGCAAGGTCTTCGAGCGTGGCGACCACGTACTGATCGGGGTCAGTACGGGCAACAGCTACTTCAACCAGGACCGGTTGAGCGCCCTCCTCGGCTGGGCGGAGCGGCACTTCTCCCTGATCGACGTGATGTACGTCGACACCCACATCGACACCATGCTCATGGCGCAGGGGTGCACCCCGGACGAGGCGGGGAGCCGGACCCGGCGGATGCTCAAGGACGTCCGCCGCAGACTCCGGCGCGCGCTGGAACGGACCGCCGGCGCCGGGTCCGAACGCTTCCGCGTCCGGCCGCTGTCGGAGTACGAGGCCCTGCCGAGCTATCAGGAGGTCCTGCGCGGAATCGACCCGGACCTCGGCGGGGGCGGGTTCCTCGCGCGGGCCGCCGAGGAGCAGGTCCGCGACCTGCTGACGTCCCACGCGCCGAGTCCGTCCGAGGGGGCGTCCGAGGCGCAGTGGGCGGCGGGACTCGCCTATCTCCGCGCCGAGTTGCCCTTCCTGCTGAACACGCCCGCCATCATCGACGTGCCCTCCTCGATCACCTGCTACCACAAGGAGATGCCCGTCGTACGGGAGTTGTTCCAGGGCCTCGGCAGCCTCGACCGCAATCCGCGGCAGGGCTTCCTCGTGGTCCGTCCCCCGGCAACCGAACCACCCGCCGCCGCCTCCCGGCCGGCGCCCCCACTTCCCCGGAGGAACCCGGTGACGCTCACCGAGCAGTACGACGAGATCGCGTCCGACTACACCGATGTGGAACGGGTGTTCAGCACCTATCGCGGTCTGATCGAGATCCCTTCGCTCCTGCACGCCCTCGGGCCGGTCGAGGGGAACTCCGTCCTCGACATCGGCTGCGGCTCCGGCGCCTACGCCCGGTTGCTGCGGCAGCGGGGCGCGGACCGGGTCCTGGGGGTGGACCTGTCCCCGGGCATGGTCGAGACCGCGCGGCGGCTGGAGGAAGCGGAGCCGCTGGGGGTGCGGTACGAGGTCCACGACGCCGTCGACATGCCCGTCCTCGGCGCGTTCGACGTCGCCGTGGCGGTCGCGGTGCTGCACTACGCGGACAGCAGGGAGGCACTCGCCAGGATGCTCCGGCGGGCACGGGCCAACCTCGTCACCGGCGGGCGCTTCCTCGCCTACGTCGGCAACCCCCGACTGCCCTCCGGCGTCGCGCAGATGAACGGCCTCGTCGTCCACCGCCCGGACGACCCCCGCGACGGGGACCCCTCCCCGCTCACCATCCCGACCGTTCCGCCCACCACCCTCCCGGCCCGCTACTGGAGTTGCGAGACGATGGAGGAGGTCCTGCGGGAGAACGGCTTCGGTCACGTGGTGTGGGAGCAGGTGCAGGGCATCCCGGAGGGCGAGTTCGAGCCGGTGAACCTCCTGCTCAGCGCCCGCGCGGAGCCCGTCGGGGCGTGACGTCCGGCCGCATGCGAACCGGTCCCGCTCGCACGGTGGTTCGCGCGCCATGAAGCCGACTCCCACTCCCCGCGAGGGAGTCGGCGGTGTCATTCGCGCGGGTCACGCGGGTCGCACGGGTCGTGCGGGTCGCACGGGTCGTGCGGGTCGCACGGGTCGCGTCGGTCGGGTCGGTCGCGTCGGCCGGGTCAGCGTCCGGCGAGGACCTGGCGGGTCTCCGACAGCATGCGGCGGATGCGTGCCGACTCCACGCCTTCCAGGGCCGCTTCGACCCGGCGGACCTCGGCCGCCGCCTCGTCGGGCCGCCCCGCGTGCGCCAGATCGATCGCCAACTGGGCCCGGTAGAGGGCGAGATTGCGGGCGAAGTGCGGATCCTGGCGGAGGGTGGCCCGCTGGGCGTGCCGGGCGGCCCGCGACCAGTCGCCGAGCAGCGACCAGCTCTTCGCCTCCAGCGCCTCCATCTCCGGTTCACCGAAGAAGGACATCCACTCCGGATCCTGGTCGGCGCTGCCCCGCCCGAAGAACGTGTGCGCGCGGGCCAGGGCCCGTACACAGGCGGCCCGGTCCCCGAGCCCGGCCCACGCCCCGGCCAGCCGCAGACTGAGCAGGGCGAGCAGCCGGGCCGAGCCGAGCGACTGCGCGGCCCGCAGTCCGGCCTCCGCGGCCCGTACCGCCTCGTGGTACCGGTGCGAATCCCGGGCCAGGAACGAGGTGTTGCAGAAGGCGTGCGCCTCCAGGGCCGCGTCCCCGGCCACCCGGGCGGTGGCCAGGGCCTCGGCGTAGTGCGAGCGGGCGTCCTCCAGTCGGCCCGAGTCATGGGCCAGCCAGCCGACGGAGATGGCCAGTTCGCCGGCTCCGTTGTGCAGCCGTCCGGCGGTGTCGCGGCGGGCCGTGCCGCCCGCGTCGAGCAGGGCGTACGCGGCCCGCAGCGGCTGGGTGGCCCGCTGGTAGAGGCGTTCGGCGCCGTACCGGTCGTCGAGCAGCCGGATCCTCCGTACGGCGTCCTCGACGGCGCGGACCTCGGTGTCGCCGACGCGGCGGGCGCCGCGGGGCGCGGGGACCGCGACGGCGGGGCCGTCGTCCAGTCCCAGGGAGGCGGCCGCAAGGGTGGCGGTGCCGCCGGTCATGAATGCGCGACGCAGCACGTCGCTCTCCTCATCGTTCCGGGTGGTGAGGGCGGGGGAGGGCGACATGGCCGCGCCGCGGCCGCGGACGGCCTCCCTCGCCGAGAACCCCAGGTCCGCGAGGCTCAGCCCGGGGAACATGTGCAGGAAAACCCGCTCGTACGCGTAGTTCGGGCAGCGGATCTCGCCTGCCTCCACGCGCCCGATGTAGCGGGCGTCGCAGGCGACCCGCTCGCCGATCTCGCGTGCCGAGCGGCGGACGAGCGCCGCGAACTCGGCCGGCGAACGCCCCCCGCGCAGCTGGCGGAAAGCGAGATTGGGAACTGCCCGTGACAACGCCATGGCCGAGCCCTCTCCTGGTGCTGCCGGTGTTCCGGCGGGCACGAACGTACCCGCTGTTACCAGCCGCTCACGCGGAGTTTGCCAACAAACCGGATATCTCGCCGGTGATCTGCCATGAACTGCCATCCTTTGGCGCGGCGCGCCGCCGTTGCCGTTGACGCGGCAGGGCGTTGAACCGGGCGGAGAGGCCGAACGCGTCTCCTCTGCGCCCACGAGGAGGGTCCCATGATGGAGGCCGGAGCCACCGGAGCCATCGGAGCCGTCGACCACACCGCGTCACTGTCGTCGGCGGCACCCGCGCTGCCGCTGTCCTCGATGCCGCCGAGTCCGCCGATGCCACCGATTCCGTCATCGCCGCCGATGCCGCCGTCACCGCCGATGCCTCCGATGAGCACGACGGCCCCGGCGCCGCCGAGGCCGGTGCCGTCCCTTCCGCCGCCTCCGGCTCCGGCTCCGGTTCCGTCTCCGGTGCCGTCGGCGCACGCGCGGCCGGCGTCCCGGCACCAGCCTCCTCCCCACACCCGGCCCCGGACCGATTCGTCTCCGCCGTCGGCCGAGGGGCAAGCGCCCGCCCAGGACGCCGACGCCGATGCCGGCCCGTCCCCGGCGGCGCCGGACGAGCCCTGTGATCTCGTGACCGTCCCGGCCCGGCAGGGCCTGGAGGCGGTGGACATCCTGCGCCGGGGCGGCGCGCCGGCCGTCGGCCCGGTGCTGCACGACGGCGCGTGCGACACCCTCGGCTTCCTGGTGCCGCCCGGCACGGCGGCGGCCTGGGACGTGCCG
The DNA here is from genome assembly GCF_040646255.1 of Streptomyces sp. NPDC046203. Classification (NCBI taxonomy): domain Bacteria; kingdom Bacillati; phylum Actinomycetota; class Actinomycetes; order Kitasatosporales; family Streptomycetaceae; genus Streptomyces; species Streptomyces sp. NPDC046203. The sequence goes on from NZ_JBEYZX010000059.1 coordinate 19,022, forward strand.
GGCAGCGCCTGTACGCGGACCGACGGGCGCGGTCTGCGCCTCCCGGAGCCGCCCGGGCTGCCCGGCCCGGACGGCGCCGCCACGCGCCCGGCGGACTGGCTGCTGCCGCCCGGCGAGGACGGCGCGGTGACCGACCCCGTCATGCTGCGCGAGGCCCTGGGGGAGGCCGCCCGGCTCATCGAGGCGGTGGACGGCAGCCGGTAGGCGCCGACGGGACCTGGGAAACCCGGGGCTGGTGGGGCAGGTGGGGCCCGTGGGGCGGGGCCCGGCCGCCCGCGCCGATAATGGGGGCGTGGCCAGGAACAAGCAGAAGGAACGGGGGAGGGACCGCGACCGCGACCGGGAGCGGGAACGCCCGGCGGGAACCGAGGCGGTCGTGGAGACCGTCGACGGAGGGCTCGCCGAGATCGTCCCCGACCGGGACCGCGCCCACGCGTGGACGCTCCTCATCGACGGCGCCCCGCAGTCGCACGTCGACCTCGACGACCCCGCGTACCTCTCCTTCGAGTACCAGCGGCGCCTCGGCCACATCGCCGATCTCGTCGCCCCGCCGAACCGGCCCATCCAGGCCGTGCACCTCGGCGGCGGCGCCTTCACCCTCGCCCGGTACGTCGCCGCGACCCGGCCCCGCTCCACCCAGCAGATCGTCGAACTGGACGAACCGCTGGTCCGGCTCGTCCGCCGGGCGCTGCCGCTCGACCCGGGCGCCCGGATCCGGGTGCGCGCCGGCGACGCCCGCGCCGGGCTCGGGAAGATACCGGACGGCTGGGCCGATCTGATCATCGCGGACGTGTTCAGCGGAGCCCGTACGCCCGCGCATCTGACCAGTACGGAGTTCCTGCACGAGGTACGGCGGGTGCTGCGGCCGGACGGCTGGTACGCGGCCAACCTCGCCGACGGTCCGCCGCTCGCCCATCTGCGCGGCCAGATCGCGACCGCCGCGACCGTCTTCCCCGAACTCGCGCTGGCCGCCGACCCGACCGTGTGGCGCGGGCGGCGCTTCGGCAACGCCGTACTGCTCGCCTCGGATCGGGAACTGCCGGTGGCCGAACTGACCCGGCGGGTGGCGACCGACCCGCACCCGGGCCGGGTCGAACACGGCCGCGCCCTCGCCGACTTCACCGGAGGCGCGGTCCCGGTCACCGACGCGAGCGCCAAGCCCTCGCCCGTACCGCCGCCGTCGGTCTTCCGCTGAGCCACGGGCGTCCGGACATCCGGGCATATGCCAGGACGCACCCGCCCGCGCCTCCCCCGTTCGTACGCCCGCGTCACCCGGTCACGGCGGCCCGGAACCCTTCCCAGTCCTCCTCCCACGGCATATGCCCGGCGTCCGCCAGGGTCACCCGCCGCACCCGGGGCAGCGCCGCCACCAGCGAGTCGACCGCCGACCGGGGGCGCATGTCGAGGGCGCCGTCCACGACGACCGTCTCCACGTCGAGCCGCGCGCACCGCGCGAGCAGAGCCGCCGGGTCCTCGGCGCGCTTGGCGGCCCCGAGCCACCGGCCCGCGGCGGTGTGGATGCCGTCCGCGTACCAGGGGGTCGCCATCCGCGCCGCCTGCTGGAGCGCCCGGTCCGGATCCGCGAAGTCGGTCGCCCAGCGCAGCACGCACTGCTTCCGCTCCTGCGCCGGCGACGGGTCGGGGAGCGCGGCCAACTCCTCCCAGTGGCGGCGGCGCGGCCCGAGGGCGCGGAGGAAATTCTCGGCATATGCCGGACGCCACTCTTCCTCCGGGCCGATGCCGACACCGGAGACGTACACCAGCCGTTCGACCTGCCGGGGGTGGTCGAGGGCGTAGCGGAGGGCGAGGTACGCGCCCCAGGAATGCCCGAGCAGAACCATCCGCTCAAGCCCGAACCCCCGTCGTACGGCTTCCAGATCGGCGACCGCGCGGGCGAGCGTGTACGCCTCCGCGCCCCCGTCCCGCCCCTCGGAGCGCCCGCACCCGCGCTGGTCCCAGCGGTGCACCGCGTACCGGTCGCCGAGCCGGTCCGCGAGCTCCCCGAAGGTGTCCCGGATGCCGGGCCCGCCGTGACACAGCACCAGGGGAGTCGCCCCGGAGCCCGTCCGCCGGGCCCAGAGCCGTACTCCGTCATCCGTGGTGATCATGTGCGCTCCCCCTGCGTCCTGCGTCGACGACCCGTCGCGCCGAAGGTAGCCCGCGCTCGGGACCGGGCACAGGGGCCTGTCGGGGAGGCGGTCCGGCGGGGAGGCGCTACATCTGGCGCGCGAAGATGCGGGCGCCGTTGTGGAAGGTGACGGTGAGGCCGTTGCGGCCTGGCTCGCCGGCCTCGGCGGGGCGGGTGGACCACCGTTCGACCGCCTTGATCTCGGGGCACTTCGCGGCGGTGAGGACGGCCGCGAACCATGCCTCGGGAACGTCGGCGGTGTCCGGCGACCCCAGCACCGGGGCAGGGTCGCCCGTCACGGGTTCGTCGGTGAAGCCCTCGTGCTTCGCCCCGTCGGGCAACTGGCCGGCGAACTGCCAGCGGCTCTCGCCGCTCGACGTCATGGTGAGGGACAGGCCGAACGGGTGCTTCGTGTCGCCGTCCTCGGCGAGCGTCCGCGCGCGGCTGACGGCGGGGTCGTTCTTGGCCAGGTCGAGCACGAAGTCGGTGAAGCGATGGGGGCGCATGGGCGAAGGTGTCCTCTCAAGCCGACCTGGCCGTCCCGTGGATCTGTCGGGGATCAGGGTCTGGGGCTACTGCGATCCGCACGTGCCGCAGGGGAAGCTCGACTGCGAGGCGACGGTGCCGTCGTCGTTGTAGACGCAGATGGTGCTTTTGGTGCCGGTGCAGGTCGTGGTCTTGCTCGGGTCCGCAGGGTCAGGAACCGACCGCATGCAGGGAACTGCGCGATCCTCATGGCGCATGAGTGAACTCCAGCTTCTCCTGGGCGGTCGGCTCCCAGTGGCGGCGGCAGGAGGCGCAGAACCAGGTCCACCGCTCCGGTGTGGCCGGGACGGCGCGGGTGGTGTCCTTCCACAGCATCGGCGCGGGCGTGCACCGGGGGCAGGGCGGGGGCATGGGCGCCATGGCGTCTCCTTCCGGGAGAGACCAGCCTGGCGCGCGGGCCCGCCGCGAGGAGGGCCGAAGCCACTTGATCACCCACATGGGCGATTCCCACGGGCACCTGTGCGGAGTCCGGGCGGGACGCGGGGCCGGCCCCGCCCGTACCTCCGGAGCACGCACCTTGTGCGCCACGTCACACGGGCATCGCCGTCGCCGCGTACGTACGGGTGGCACGGAGGGAGGGTGGCCGGCCGGAGAAAGGGCGCCCGAATCAAGAAAAGTGGCGCGCGTCACAACTGTCGTGTCGTCACCGCGCGGCTTCCTCAGTCACCCCGGCCCCTCGTCCGAAGGAGTGGGGGAGGGGCGAGGAAAGGGCGGAAACGATGAAGGGCCGGTCCGCTTTCGCGAACCGGCCCTTCATCTTCAGGGTGAGTGACGGGACTCGAACCCGCGGCATCCTGGACCACAACCAGGTGCTCTACCAGCTGAGCTACACCCACCATGTCCGGTCTTCTGCCCGAGGGCTTCCCTGACCGGCCGAGAAGAAGTCTACAGGGTTTTTGGGGGTGCTCGCGCACACGTTTTCCGAGCGGCGTTCCGGCGGGGTTCCGGAGGCGTTCCGAGGGGGTCCCGACGGTGCTTCGACGGGGTCCCGGCGAGCGCGAGCGGGGGCGTCCCGGGGGTCCGGGGCGCCCCCTGGGGCGGGACGGTCAGGCCGGGTCGGCCGGGACGGTGTGGCGCGCCGCGATCTGCTTCGCGGTCTCCGAGTCGGGACCGGGCTGCGGGACGAAGACCGCCTCCCGGTAGTACCGCAGCTCCGCGATGGAATCGCGGATGTCGGCGAGGGCCCGGTGGTTGCCGTTCTTCTCCGGACTGTTGAAGTACGCCCTCGGGTACCAGCGGCGGGCCAGTTCCTTGATCGAGGAGACATCGACGATCCGGTAGTGGAGGTGCCCCTCCAGGGCCGGCATGTCCCGCGCGAGGAAGCCCCGGTCGGTGCCGACCGAGTTTCCGCACAGCGGAGCCTTTCCGGGCTCCTTGACGTGCTCGCGGATGTACGCGAGCACCTGGGCCTCCGCGTCGGCGAGGGTGGTGCCCCCGGCGAGCGCGTCGAGCAGCCCGGACTTCGTGTGCATGTCGCGCACGATCTCCGGCATGGTCTCCAGGGCCGCGTCCGGCGGGCGGATCACGACGTCCACACCTTCGCCGAGTACGTTCAGTTCCGAGTCGGTGACCAGTGCGGCCACCTCGATGAGTGCGTCGTCCGTCAGCGAGAGCCCGGTCATCTCGCAGTCGATCCACACCATGCGATCGTTCATGCGTCCTACCTTATGGCCGTACGACGAACGAAGGGCTTCCCGGGAGGCGATCCCGGGAAACCCTTCGTTCGGTCGATCTCGGCGCGGGCCGCAGGCGGCCCCGCTTCTGCTAGGGCGCGCTGCGCTGGCCCGGCAGGGCCGGGCGGCCCGGGGTGAAGGCGTCCGAGGCCGGTTTGCCCGGCTCCATCGGCCCACCGGGACGGCGCAGCACCGGCGGCGGACCCGCCTGGGCCTGCATCGCCCCCGGCATGCCACCGGACATCCCCGGCATGCTCCCCATCCCAGCACCCATTCCCGCACCCATCCCGGCCTGGGCCTGGGCGGGCACCTGGGCCACCGGGACGGCCGCGTCGAGCAGCGCCGGACCGCCGTCGCCCTGCGGACGCCGGGCGCGGTAAGCCGCCCGGTACGCGGCCGGCGACGAGCCCAGCTGGCGCCGGAAGTGCCCGCGCAGGGCCACCGGCGAGCGGAAGCCACAGCGCCCGGCGACCTCGTCGACCGAGTAGTCGGAGGTCTCCAGGAGCCGCTGCGCCTGGAGCACCCGCTGGGTGATCAGCCACTGGAGCGGAGCCGAACCGGTCAGCGAGCGGAAGCGGCGGTCGAACGTCCGCCGTGACATGTACGCGCGCGCCGCGAGCGTCTCCACGTCGAACTGCTCGTGGAGGTGTTCCAGCGCCCAGGCGACGACCTCGGCCAGCGGGTCGGCGCCGATCTCCTCGGGTAAAGACCTGTCGAGGTAGCGCTCCTGACCGCCACTGCGCCGCGGCGGGACGACCAGCCGGCGCGCCAGGGCGCCCGCGGCCTCCGTGCCGTGGTCGGTCCGCACGATGTGCAGACACAGATCGATTCCGGCCGCGGTGCCGGCCGAGGTCAGTACGTCGCCGTCGTCGACGAAGAGCTCCCGCGGGTCCACATGGACCGACGGGTAGCGCTTGGCGAGCGTCGGCGCGTACATCCAGTGCGTGGTCGCCGGGCGGCCGTCGAGCAGCCCGGCGGCGGCGAGCACGAACGCGCCGGTGCACAGACCGACGATGCGTGCTCCTTCCTCGTGCGCCCGGCGGAGCGCTTCGAGCGCTTCCGGCGGCGGCGGCGAGGTGATCGAGCGCCAGGCCGGTACGACGACCGTGCCGGCACGGCTGATCGCCTCCAGGCCGTAGGGCGCGGAGAGTTCGAGTCCGCCCGTGGTCCGCAGCGGACCCTCTTCGCCGGCGCAGACGAGCAGCCGGTAACGCGGAACTCCCGCGTCCTGGCGGTCGATGCCGAATACGGAGAGCGGAATCGAGCTCTCGAAGATGGGGCCGCCGCTGAACAGCAGTACCGCGACGACTTCGCGACGGCGGCGCCCGGACAGTTTCCGTACCGCCGCCTCCGGTGCGGCGGAGTCCTGGCTCATGACGCTAAGCCCCCCTCGGTGTTGGCGTCTCCCTGGTCGTGTCGGATTGCCACGTTTCCCCTTGGTTTTGCGCGAGACCCCAGTCTTCGGTACCCATGATCGAATCTACTGTGTCCCATGGCGCCGACGTGACAACTTCTCCTTCCGGCACATTGTCGACATGACAACTTGGCGCGAAGCGTTCGATCGTGTGGCGCGCCGTAACGCCGTCATGCCTGGGCGTACGCGGGTCGACCGCTCTTCGGCCAGGGATTGGCTGATCTTTGGAAGTTGGCTGAAAACATACGCAGTCTGGCGGCCCAGGCTGTCAACTTCCGCGGAAGTTACCGCGTCGTAGGCGCCGGCCGGCACAACACGGGCGCCGGGCGGCCCTCGTGGCCGCCGGGACGGGTGGGACGGACGGGAAAGAAGGGGAACACGGCCTGGCCGCCCGCTCGGTAGGGCTCCGGTACGGCTCCGCGCGCGGGCCCGGCGCGCAACCGATCACGGCCGGGACCCGACCTTCACGACGCGCGCCTATGAGCGCCCGGCGCACCCCTTCACCCCCGCGGCGCGCGCCGGTGCGGGTGGACGGCGCAGGGCCGGCCATCACCGTCCCGGCTGACACACGGGGCGTCGGGTGGACGTCGAGCTGACGGCCGAGGGGTGACGGCGGGAGCCCGGGTTGATTCCGCGACACCGGCGCTGACCTGGGCAAATGGGGAACGGAACGCTCCGTTCACCGGATACGGGGCCCGCCGGGGTCGCGCTCCGGGGCCGAACGGACGCGGAGAGGGCCTTTCCGGCATTGCGCAGCGGCACGGGCCTCGTGCATGCTCCCTGGAACCGTCCGAACGCCCGCGGTGGCGTACCTGGGCACGAGAGGAGTGCCGCCGTACCCTTGGGGGTATGGGCTTGGGAAGATGATTCCCGGACACAGCTCCGCCGCCAACCGTTGTTCCGCTCCCCGTCCTTTCCGCTCCTCCACAGAGGACTCTCTCCGCCGAGACACCGATGGCCGGTCACGAATTCCCCGAACCCGCGGACCGCAAGCGCGTCGCCGACTCCACGGTCGACCCCCTCGCGGTGGAACAGCCCCGTCACGCCTGCGATCCGGCCTTCCGGCACGGAGTCGTCGTGGGCTTCGACGGCTCGACATCCAGTGAACGCGCACTCGCGTACGCCATTGGCATGGCACGCAGGTCAGGCTCCGCCCTGATCATCGTGCACGTCGCCAACCGACTCCCCACCACCGTGTGGGCCGGCTGCGAACCACCGGTCTTCGTGGACGTGCCGGACCACCGCACCGAAGTGCTCGGGCTCGAACTCGCCTGCGCCGACTACCTGTCCGAGGTCCCCTGGATCCTCGTCGAACGCGGCGGGGACATCTGTCACGAACTGGAGGAGGTCGGCAAGGAGTACGCGGCGGACGCGATCGTCGTGGGCTCCACGCACGGCATCGTGGGCCGGATCTTCGGCTCGGTCGCCGGCCGGCTCGCCCGCCGCGCCCAGCGTCCCGTCGTCGTCATCCCCTGACGCCTCGGGGTGCTCCGTAACCCCTGCTCCGTAACACCCGGCCGGTCCGGCAGGGGCGTTTCACGCCACGCGCGCCGGACACGGCGTACCGGATGCCGGACTCCGCGCGCCGGAGAACGGCCGCGGAGGAGGGGTGAGGGGGAGGGGTGAGGGGGCGCGGGGAACGGTTGCCGGGCCCTGGTCCGACACCTCGCTCCAACCCGGGCCCCGGTACGGCGAGCTGACGGGCCGTGAGGCCTAACTCCCGCCGGGACGGGGCTCGTAGGGGCTCCGTGCGCCACGTACGCCCGTACAGGCACTCGCCCGCCACAAGCGCGGAGCCCCCGCGCACCTGGGATGCGCGGGGGCTCCGCTGTGTCCGGCCGGCCGCGGGGGACAGGCCCGCGGCCGGGGGTCCGGGAGACAGGCCCGGACGGGCCGGCTACTCGACCGTGACGGACTTCGCCAGGTTGCGCGGCTTGTCGATGTCGCGGCCCATGGCGAGCGCCGTGTGGTACGCGAGGAGCTGGAGCGGGATGCCCATCAGGATGGGGTCGAGCTCGTCCTCGTTCTTCGGCACGACGATGGTGTGGTCGGCCTTCTCCTGCGGCTGGTGCGCGACCGCGAGGATCGGGCCGCTGCGGGCCTTGATCTCTTCGAGGGCGGCGCGGTTCTTCTCCAGCAGGGCGTCGTCGGGGACGATCGCGACCGTCGGCAGGGCCGGCTCGATGAGGGCCAGCGGGCCGTGCTTCAGCTCGGAGGCCGGGTAGGCCTCGGCGTGGATGTAGGAGATCTCCTTCAGCTTGAGGGAGGCCTCCAGGGCGACCGGGTAGCCCCGGACGCGGCCGATGAACATCATCGACTGGGCGCCCGCGTACTGCTGCGCCAGCTTCTTGATCTCGTCCTCGTCCTTGAGGATCTCCTCGATCTGGCCGGGCAGCCGGCGCAGGCCCTCGATGATCCGCTTGCCGTCGGTGACCGACAGATCGCGGATCCGGCCGAGGTGCAGCGCGAGCAGCGCGAAGGCGACGACCGTGTTGGTGAAGCACTTGGTGGAGACGACGCAGACCTCGGGGCCGGCGTGCACGTACATGCCGCCGTCCGCCGCGCGGGCGATCGCGGAGCCGACCACGTTGACCACGCCGAGGACGCGGGCGCCCTTGCGCTTCAGCTCCTGGACGGCGGCGAGCACGTCGTACGTCTCACCGGACTGGGAGACGGCGATGTAGAGGGTGTCCGGGTCGACCACCGGGTTGCGGTAGCGGAACTCGGAGGCCGGCTCGGCGTCGGCCGGGATACGGGCCATGCCCTCGATGAGACCGGCGCCGATGAGACCGGCGTGGTACGAGGTGCCGCAGCCGAGGATCTTGATGCGGCGGATGGAGCGGGCCTCGCGGGCGTCCAGGTTCAGGCCGCCGAGGTGCACGGTGGAGAAGCGGTCGTCGATCCGGCCGCGCAGCACGCGGTCGACCGCGTCGGGCTGCTCGCTGATCTCCTTGTGCATGTACGTGTCGTGGCCGCCCATGTCGTACGAGGCGGCCTCCCACTCCACGGTCTCGGGCGTGGCCTGGGTGGACGCGCCGGTCGTCGTGTACGTGCGGAAGTCGTCGGCCTTGAGGGTGGCCATCTCGCCGTCGTCGAGGGTGACGACCTGGCGGGTGTGGGCGACCAGGGCGGCGACGTCGGAGGCGACGAACATCTCCTTCTCGCCGATGCCGAGGACGACCGGGGAGCCGTTGCGGGCCACCACGATGCGGTCGTTGAAGTCGGCGTGCATGACGGCGATGCCGTACGTGCCCTCGATGCTCTTCAGCGCCTCGCGGACCTTCTCCTCCAGGGTGTCGGCCTGGGAGCGGGCGATGAGGTGGGTGATGACCTCGGTGTCGGTCTCGGACGCGAAGACGACGCCCTCCGCCTCCAGGCGGACGCGCAGCTCGGCCGCGTTGTCGACGATGCCGTTGTGGACGACGGCGACCTTGTTCTCGGGGTCGAGGTGCGGGTGGGCGTTGACGTCGCTCGGGGCGCCGTGGGTGGCCCAGCGGGTGTGCGCGATACCGGTGGTGCCCGCGAAGCGCTTGGGGACCCGGGCCTCCAGGTCGCGGACCCGGCCCTTGGCCTTGACCATCTTCAGGCCGGCGGCCTTGGGGCTGGTGACGACGATGCCGGCGGAGTCGTAACCCCGGTACTCCAGGCGCTGCAGCCCTTCGAGCAGCAGGGGGGCGACGTCACGCTTGCCGATGTAACCGACGATTCCGCACATACGAGTGTTGACCCTCCAAAGTCCGGTGGTGATGCCCGGTCGCTTCGCTTCGTTCCGTTCGCCGGCCCGTGGGGGCCGGTCCGGTCGCTGTCAGCCGTACACGATGCGGCGCAGCTGCCGGAGGGAGAGCTCCGGTGGCGCCACGGCGCGGTGTGGCAGTTCGGACGCGATCTGTTCGAAGATCTGCGCGTTCACGGAACCGCCGGCCTGGAGCTCGCGGTGGCGGCGCCGCACGAACTCCTCGGTCGACTCGTCGAAGTACGCCAGCACGTCGAGCACCACCCGGGCGGCCTCACCGCGCCGGAGCGCGGTGCTGCGGACCAGATGGTCGATGAGGTCGTCGTGCGACGGTCGGCGTTCGAGCACCCGTGAATTTTGCGGCTTGATCGATGGGCAATGCAAGAATCTTGCCCGAAAACGGGCAAGTGCCGCCATGATCACACCCCCGAACGGGCTCATTGGTCTGAACCTTGATCGAGGGGGAGGGGTGTTCGATACGCGGAGTGGCCGGACGGTCGCGCAGTGTTGGGGTATGAACGTACGGGTGCGGGCCCCGGCGGAGGACCGTACTCCGCCGGGGCCCGCACCCGGGTCCCTGTCTTTTCCTTCTTCTTTTACGCGGCCTTCTTTACGCGGCCTTCTTTACGCGGCCTTCTTTTACGCGGCCGCCTTCCGCGTCCGCTCCCGGTCAGACGAACCGGGCGATCGGGTTCTCCAGCTCGCCGACCAGCTGGAGCGCTCCCGACGGGTCCGCCAGGTCCACCATCTGCTTGTTGTCCCGCAGCTGGAGCCGGTTCAGCGCGGACAGCGCGAAGGTGGGCGTGAACATGTCGTACCGCGCGAAGCGCTCGGCCAGCTCGGGGTGGTCCGCCTGGTAGTCCCGTACGCACGCGGCGACCGTCCGCCAGAAGTCGTCCTCGCCCAGCACGCCCTCGGCGGCCAGGGTGGCGCCGAGGAAGCGGAAGAAGCAGTCGAAGACGTCCGTGAAGACCGACAGGAGCCGCATGTCCTCGGGCACGTCGGCGCGGATCCGGTCCACCGTCGGCGGCAGCACCGCCTCCGGGTCCATGATCACGATCTCCTCGGCGATGTCCTTGAACACCGCCCGCACGACCGTGCCGCGCTCGTCGAGGACGAGGATCACGTTCTCGCCGTGCGGCATGTACGCCAGGTCGTACGCGTAGAAGCTGTGCAGCACCGGCAGCAGATACGCGTCGAGGTAGCGGCGCAGCCAGTCGGCCGGGGTCAGGCCCGAGTCCTTGATCAGCGCGCCCGCGAAGGACGCGCCGGCGCGGTCGGTGTGCAGCAGCGAGGCCATGGTGGCGAGCCGCTCGCCCTCGGCGAGGGAGGCCACCGGCGACTCGCGCCACAGCGCGGCCAGCATCTTGCGGTAGGGGGAGTAGCGGTCGGTGGCCGCCTCGAACTCCAGGTGACGGTAGCCGACGGCCGCCCGCTCGCGGATGATCGAGAACCGGACCGCCGTGAACACCGGGTCCGCCGCTATCAGTTCGGCCAGCCAGTCGTTGATGGCGGGGGTCGCCGCCATGTAGGCCGCCGAAAGTCCGCGCATGAAGCCCATGTTGAGGACGGACAGGGCCGTCTTCACATAGTGCTTCGCCGGGTCGGAGGTGTTGAAGAAGGTACGGATGGACTGCTGGGCCAGATAGGCGTCGTCGCCCTCGCCCAGGAACACCAGCCGCTCCTGGGCGACTTCGGCGGCGAACGTGACGCTCAGCTTGTTCCACCACTGCCAGGGGTGCACGGGCACGAGGAGGTAGTCCGCGAGGTCCAGGCCGCGGGCGGCCAGGACGGCGGCGAAGCCGTCCACGGCCGTGTCGCCCAGCTCGGCGCGGATGAAGCGCTCGTAGTCGATGCCCGCCCCGGCGGTGAACGTGGTCCGGTCGCGATGCGCGGCCAGCCAGACGAGGTGGACGGGCGTGGCGGCCTCGGGGGCGTACGCGCGGAACTCGTCGACGCCGAAGCCGAGCCGGCCGTTGTTCGCGACGAAACAGGGGTGGCCCTCGGTCATCCCGGTCTCGATGTCCTGGAAGCCGGAGCGGGCCAGCGTGGCGGCGCTCGTCTCGGGCTTCGTCGCCTTGAACGCCGTACCGGCGAGGGTCGCGGAGATCTCCTCCAGGTACACCGGCAGGACCGTGTCCGAGAGGCCGAGGCAGCCGCGCAGTTCGGTGACGAACGCGAGCGCGTCGAGGGGGAGTTCGGTGCCGTCGCGATGGCGGGTGATCGACTCGGGGCGGATGTCCCAGTGGTCGAGCGCGTAGCGGTCGGCGGTGAAGCGGTACGTGGTGCGCTCGTCGTCGCTGAGCACCTCGTAGCGTCCGTCGGCCGTCTCGCGCGGGGTCAGCAGCCGCTCGTGGGTGAACTCGGCGAGGCCCTTGCGGATCAGCGCGCGGGTGGCGTCGGCCCACAGGGCGGGGGTGAGGTGGGCGACGGCGGCACCGGCGCCGGCCCCGGACGGCGTCGCGGTGTCGGTGGCGGTCTCGGTCTCGGCGGTCGGCGTCCCGGTCGCGGTCGCGGCTTCGAAGTCCGCGCGGGTGCAGAAGCTCAGCAGGGCGTTCTTCTCCGGCTTGCGGATCTCCCGCTCGGGCACGAAGCCGACGGCCTTGTTGAGCGTGTGCACGGCGGCGTTGCGGACGTCCGGCTCGACGACCACGCGGACGGTGGCCGGGTCGGCGAAGAGTTCGCGCATCACGCCGGTGATGACCCGGCGGGTGAAGCCGCGCACGGGGGTGTCGGTCGGCGCGACGAGGAAGTGCATGCCGACATCGCCGGGCAACGGGTCGTACAGGCCGACCAGTTCGACCTGGGCGGGGTCGTAGCGCTCCATGAGGAAGGCGGGCGCCCCGTCGACGAGGCCGATGAAGGCGTCGTGGTGCGGGTGCGCGGCGATCTCCGCGTAGGCATGCTCGACGTCCTGGACCGACGCGTCCCCCATCATCCAGAAGGCGGCCTTGGGGTGGGTGACCCAGCCGTGGACGAGCTCCGCGTCCCCGGCGGGGTCGAGGGGGCGGACGCTGATGCCTGCGGCGGTGGTCATATGCCGAACTCCTGGAACGCGATGGTCTTCTCGACCGGGTAGTACTCGGCGCCGAGCATGTCGCCGATGATGTAGGCGTTGCGGTACGGGCCCATGCCCAGGTCCGGCGAGGTCACGGAGTGGCTGTGGACGCCGGCGTTCTGGAGGTAGACGCCGTGGCCGGTGACGTCGATCGCGTAGTTGCGGGCGGCGTCGAAGCGGCCCCGGCCGTCTTGGACCAGCCGGTCCGCGATCGGCGCGAGGAAGGCGGGCGGCTCGTAGCCGTAACCGGTGGCGAGGACCAGGCCCTCGCTCTCCAGCTCGAAGTCCTCGCCCATCTCCTCCTGGCAAAAGCCCAGGCTGTACGTGCCCGCCGCCTCGTCGTAACGGGCCGAGGTCAGCGCGGAGTTGGTGAGCAGCCGGGTGGGGACGGGGCCGTCCAGGTTCTTCTGGTAGAGCAGATCGAAGATGGCGTCGACGAGCGCGCCGTCGATGCCCTTGAACAGGCCCTTCTGCTCCTTCTCCAGGCGGTAGCGGGTGTCCTCGGGGAGCGCGTGGAAGTAGTCCACGTACTCGGGCGAGGTCATCTCCAGGGTGAGCTTGGTGTACTCCAGCGGGAAGAAGCGCGGGGAGCGGGTCACCCAGTTCAGCCGGTAGCCGTGCTCGTGGATCCCGCCGAGCAGGTCGTAGTAGATCTCGGCGGCGCTCTGGCCGCTGCCGACCAGGGTGATGGACTTCTTCTTCAGCAGCGCCTCGCGGTTCGGCATGTAGCGCGAGGTGTGCAGGACGTCGCCGCCGAGGCCCTGGCAGGACTCGGGGACGACCGGGGTGGTGCCGGTGCCGAGCACGATCCGGCGGGCCCGGTAGGTGGCGCCGGCCTCGGTGGTCACCACGTACTCCTCGGCGGCCTCGTCGAAGGAGACGGAGGCGACCGTGGTGCCGAACCGGATCGAGGACAGCTTCGCGGCGGCCCAGCGGCAGTAGTCGTTGTACTCGGTGCGCAGCGGGTAGAAGTTCTCGCGGATGTAGAAGGAGTAGAGCCGGCCCTTCTCCTTCAGGTAGTTGAGGAAGGTGTACGGGGAGGTCGGGTCGGCGAGGGTGACGAGGTCCGACAGGAACGGCGTCTGGAGGTGGGCGCCGTCCAGGAACATGCCCGAGTGCCACTCGAAGTCCGGCTTGGACTCCAGGAAGAGGCCGTTCAGTTCGGCGATCGGCTCGGTCAGGCAGGCGAGGCCCAGGTTGAAGGGGCCGAGCCCGATGCCGATGAAGTCGTAACGGTCGGGCGTCGGGGCCGTGGCGGCCGTCTCGGGCGACTGGCGCGTCTCAGGCGTGGACAAGGTTCTCTCCCAGGTACTGCTCGGCGTGGCCGGCGATCAGATCGAGGACGGCGGCGATGTCGGCCGCGGTGGTCTCGGGGTTGAGCAGGGTGAACTTCAGGTACTGGCGGCCGTCGACCTTCGTGCCCGCGACCACGGCCTCGCCGGAGGCGAACAGGGCCTTGCGGGCGTGCAGGTTGGCGCGGTCGACGTCCTCGGGGGACACGCCGGCGCCGGACGGCTCGGGGACGTAGCGGTAGACGAGGGTGGACAGGCTGGGCGCGGTGACCACCTCGTAGCGGGAGTCGGCGGCGAGCAGCGCGTAGCCCTCCCGGGCCAGCGCGCAGACCTCGTCGAAGAGCCCGCCGATGCCGTCGGCGCCCATGACGCGCAGGGTCATCCACAGTTTGAGGGCGTCGAAACGGCGGGTGGTCTGGAGGGACTTGTCGACCTGGTTGGGTATCCGCTCGGCGACCGCGCGGCGCGGGTTGAGGTAGTCCGCGTGGTACGTGGCGTGCCGCAGCGTCGCCCCGTCGCGGACCAGCACGGCGGACGAACTCACCGGCTGGAAGAAGGACTTGTGGTAGTCGACGGTGACGGAGTCGGCCTGCTCGATGCCGTCCAGGAGGTGGCGGCGGGTCGGTGAGGCGAGCAGTCCGCAGCCGTAGGCGGCGTCGACGTGCATCCAGGCGCCGTACTCGGCGGCCAGCGCGGCGATCTCCGGCAGCGGGTCGATCGAACCGAAGTCGGTGGTGCCGGCGGTGGCGACGACGGCCATCGGGATCAGGCCCTCGGCGCGGCAGGCGGCGAGTTCGGCGGCGAGGACCACCGACTGCATCCGGCGCTCGTCGTCGACCGGGATGGTGACGACGGCGTCCGGGCCGAGGCCGAGCAGTTTGGCCGACTTCTGGACGCTGAAGTGGCCGCACTCGGAGGCGAAGATCCGCAGCTGGGAGGTGTCGACCGGGCTCGCCTCCTCGCGGGCGAGCAGCAGGGCCTGGAGGTTGGACTGGCTGCCGCCGCTGGTGAACACGCCGTCCGCGAGCGGACCGAGGCCGATCCGGGCGGTCGTCCAGTCGATCAGCCGGCGCTCGATGAGGGTGCCGCCGGCGCTCTGGTCCCAGGTGTCCAGGGAGGAGTTGACGGCGGACAGGATCGCCTCGCCGACGAGGGCGGGGATCACCACCGGGCAGTTGAGGTGCGCGAGGTAGCGGGGGTGGTGGAAGTAGACCGCGTCCCGCAGATAGACGTCCTCCAGCTCGTCGAGGGCGGCGCGGACGTTGCCTAGTGGCCGGTCGAGGTCCACGGCGTCGACCACGGGGGCGAGTTCGGCGGGCGTGACCCCGCTGAACGGGCCGCGCGTCGTGGCGAGCCGGCGGGCCACTCGCTCGACTCCTTCGGTGGCGGAGCGTCGGTAGACGTCCGCCGTCGTGTCGTTGAGCAGGTGGGAGCGCATGGGGGGTGGCCCTTCCGGGAGCGGACTCGGTCGGTTTGAGTAAGGTTAGCCTAACCTAACTTTGAATAAGTGAAAGCCCCTCAATTCCGTGGAATCGAGGGGCTTTCAGGGGGTGTGGCGGGGGAGTGGTGGTCTTCACGGTGCCGCGAGGGCGGTCCGCTACGTGCCGGCCCGCGCTTCTTCCGGGGAGGTTCAGGCGGCCTCGGCCCGCGCCTCTTCCTTTGTCTCGTCCGGGACTTCACGCAGCGCGTCCTCGGACAGGCCCTTGCGCCAGTAGCCGACGAAGGTGACCCGCCGCCGGTCGAGTCCGCGCTCGCGGACGAAGTGGCGGCGCAGCGCCTTCACCGAGCCGGACTCGCCCGAGAGCCAGACGTACGGCGCGGAGCCCGGCAGTTTGGCCGCCGCGACCGCCGCCACGGCGGACGGCGCGCCCTCGTCCCGTACGAGCCAGGTGACGGTGGCGTCGGCGGCCGTCTCCAGCTCCAACCGGTCCTCGGTGTGCGGGACTTCGAG
>NZ_JBEYZX010000060.1:0-33658 GCF_040646255.1 Streptomyces sp. NPDC046203
AGTGGCAGGAGGTTCTGCACACCACGGTCGACGCCTTGTTCCACACACTCCAGCAGGTGCTCCCCCTGATGCGCGGGGAAGCGCGCCGACGGACTTTCCTCCGTCCTCCGGCTCAGCGGTGGAGCAGCCGGCCGACGGCCGTCGACAGTTCGTCCGCCGGGTCGGCCGGCGGCTTCGGCGCCCGCCAGGCGATGAAGCCGTCGGGGCGGATCAGGACCGCGCCGCCGTGGTCCACGCCGTAGGCCGCGAGGAAGCGCTCGGCCACCTCCGGCGGTTCCTGCGCACCGACCCGGTGGAAGGCGAGCGGGATGCCCGTGGCGGTACGTACCCGGGCCGCCGCGCCCTCCCAGTCCTCGCCACCGGGCGCGGCCAGCAGCCAGAAACCGCTGTCCAGAAGGTCGTGCAGCGCCGCCGGGCGGCCGGCCCGGCACAGCGGGAGATGCGGGGCCCGGGTGCCGGGGCGGCCCGAGGGACACACGGGGTCCTCCACCGGGGCGCCGTCGTCGGGTCCCTCCTCGGCCGACACGGCGCCCGAGCGGTACACATGGCCGAACAGGACGGTGGTCTCCGGGCGGTGCCGTGCGGCGGCCTTCTCGTCGAGGCCGCTGCGCTGGAGGTAGCGGATCACCCCCTGCTCGACGGTGAACTCCGCGACCGGCGCCCGCTCCTGCTCATAGCTGTCGAGCAGACGTTCCCCGGCCTGGCCGCGCAGCACCAGAGCGAGCTTCCAGGCCAGGTTGTGGGCGTCCTGCACACCCATGTTGCCGCCGAACCCGCCGGTCGGCGGCATGACATGGGCGCAGTCGCCCGCCAGCAGCACCCGCCCGGAGCGGAAGCCGTCGGCGACCCAGGCGGCGATCTCCCAGCTGGTCGAGGACTCGACCGTCACCGGAAGATCGGGCACGCCCACGGCGGCGCGAATCAGCTCGACGCACGCCGCCGCGTCGTACGCGCGGTGACTGTCCTCGGGCGGCAGGCTCGGGGCGAGCACCCAGCGATCGGACCCGTCCCCGCCGAGCTTGCCGAGGACGCCCTTGACCTTCGGGTTGCTGACGAAGCACAGGAAGAACTCGCGCCCTGCCACATAGGGGTCGAGGTCCGCGTGGAAGATCACGTTCATCTGCCGCCCGAACACGCCCGGACCGTGCCGCCCGATGCCGAGGCTCTCGCGCACGGGCGCCCGGGACCCGTCGGCGGCGACCAGGTACCGGGCGCGCACCCGCCGCTTCGAGCCGTCGGCCCGGCGCAGTACGGCGTCGACCCCCTCGGCGTCCTGGGTGAAGCTCACCAGCTCGGTGGCGAACCGGATGTCGGCGCCCAGCTCCTCCGCGCGCGACCGCAGCACCGGCTCGAACCGGTCCTGTCCGATCAGCGTCCAGCCGGTGGTGCCCACCTCGGCGGGGTCGTGCCGGAACGGGCCGTCGAACCGGCCGAGTTCGGCGCCCGCCAGCGACTCCGCCCGCAGGATGTCGCCGTAGCGCGCGTGCGGGTTCTCCTGCGCGCGCACCGCCGCTTCGAGCCCCAGCGCGCGCATCAGCTCCATCGTGCGCGGGCTCGCTGCCTGGGCGCGGGGGTGTGCCGAGATCTCCGGGTGCCGCTCCACCAGCACCGGGCGCACCCCCTGCCGGGCGAGGAACAGCGCGGTGGCGAGGCCCACCATGCTGCCGCCCACGATCAGTACGTCTGTCGTCTCGTCCGCCATGAAGGCTCCTTCGGATGCGTGGGGACCGTACCGGCGAAGGCAACACCCGGGCACTCGAAGCGGGCTGGGGTCCCGGCCGAGCGCCGCCACCACGGGTGAACACCACTCCCAGGCGTCTTCGAGCGGTGCGCGAGGCACGGCTGACATGTTCGAGCCGCGAAACGGAGCGGACGACGGAAGGCGGAGAGTCGTGGTGGTGGAGGTGCTGAGTGTGCTGGTGCTGCTGGGCACCGGCCTGGTGGCCGGGGTGCTGTTCGCGGTCGCGGTGAGCGTGATGCCCGCGCTGATCGCGATGCCGCCGGAGCGGTACGTGTCCACGCACAAACTGCTGGGCCGGCACTACGACCGGATCATGCCGTTCGTCGTCACCGGCTCCACGCTGATCGACGTGGCCTTCGCGATCCGGGCGACCGGCGCCGAACGCCTCCTGTTCGCGGTGGCGGCGCTGTGCATGGCCGGGGTCGCCGTGGTGTCACAGACCAGGAACGTGCCGATCAACAACCGGGTCAAGCGCACCGAGCCGGGGGACCTCGGGCCCGGCTGGCAGGACCCGAGGATCCAGTGGCGCGACTGGCATCTGGTGCGCACCTGCTGCGCGATGGCCGGCTGCGCGCTGTCCGCGACCGCGGTGGTGCTGTCGTGAGCCGGCCCGTCGTCGCGCGTGCCCTGCCCGACGCGGCGGACCGCGGGCGCGCCGACGCCCGGATGCGGGAACTGCTCGCCGGTCCGGACCCGGGGCCGGTGGGCGAGCGCGTCGGACTGCTGCACTTCACCGGGCGGCGCAGCGGTCGCCCGTACACCGTCCCGGCGGGTGTGCACCGGCTCGACGGCGCCCTGGTCGTGGCGACCGGCAGTTCCTGGCGGCACAACTTCGCCGGCGGGGCGGACGGCGAGCTGACGTGGCGCGGCACGCGCGGCCGGGTCCGCTTCGGCCTGGTGACCGACCCGGAACGGACCGCGCGTGGCTATCTGGAGCTGTACGAGCGCTACGGTGCCGCGGCGGAGCGACGGCTCGGGATCGCCGTCACGGGCGCCGGCCCGCCCGGACTCGAGGAGTTCAGGGCGGCCGTGGAGTGCTTCGGGCTCTCCCTGGTCGACATCGTGTCCCGGGCCGGGGACACCGCTCGCACCATCACGACCGCCGGTGCCACCGGCACCGCGAACGAGAGGACATCACGATGAGCGCGATCGCCGGCTGGGTGGATTTCGACCGGGACCTGGCCCCGGAGGCCGCCACCGTACGGGCGATGGTCCGGGCGCTCGCCCACCGGGGTCCGGACGGGGAGGCCGACTGGATCCGGGGCCATGCCGCGCTGGCCCATCGCAGGGCGGTGCTCCTCGACGAGGAACACGGCGCCCAGCCCGTCGTGTACGCCACGGACGGCGGCCCGGTGGCCGTGCTCACCCTCGACGGGGCGATCACCAACCATGTCGAGCTGCGCCGTGAGCTGTCCGCCAAGGGCCACCGGTTCACCGGTCGAGGCGACGGAGAGGTGGCCCTGCACGCCTATCTGGAGTGGGGCGGGGACTTCCCGGCCCGCCTCGAGGGCCTGTTCGCGCTGGCCGTCTGGGACGAACGGCGCCAGGAGCTGCTGCTCGCCCGGGACCGGCTCGGCGTCAAGCCGCTCTGCTACTACCGCACCCCGACGGGGCTGCTGTTCGGCTCGGAGCCCAAGGCGCTGCTCGCCCACCCGGCGGTGGAGCCGGTGGTCGACGCCGACGGGCTGCGCGAACTGTTCGCGCACAGCCGCAAGCCCGGCACCGGGGTGTTCCGCGGTGTCCACGAGGTGCTGCCGGGCCACGCGCTGGTCGTCGGCCGCCCGGGCACGGCTCGGCGGCGCTACTGGTCGCTGCCCGCCCGTCCGCACACCGACGGCCTCGCCACCACGGTGGACACCGTGCGCCGGCTTCTGTCGGACGCGGTGGCCACCCATCTGCGGGCCGACGCGCGGGTCGGCGCGATGCTCTCGGGCGGCATCGACTCCAGCGCGCTGACCGCGCTCGCGGCGCTGTCGACCCGGAGCGCGGGCCGCGGCCCGCTGCGCAGCTTCTCGGTCAACTTCGCCGGCTACGCGGAGAACTTCGAGCCCCATCCGACGATGCGGGCCACCCCCGACGCCCCCTTCGCTGAGCTGGCGGCCCGCCACATCGGCACCGAGCACACCGAGATCCTGCTCGACACCGCGGCCCTCGCCGACCCCGGCGTGCACGCGGCGGCGCTGCGCAGCCAGGACGCCCCCTCCCCGCTCGGGGACATGGACGTGTCGCTGCTGCTCTTCTTCGAGGCGCTGCGCGCCCGGGGTGTCACCGCGGTCCTCTCCGGGGAGACCGCCGACGAGGTCTTCAACGGCTACTTCTGGGCGTACGACGCACGGCACAGCAACTCCACGACCTTTCCCTGGGTCTCGTTCGAGCGGGGCCACGACGCCGCCGCGGGAGGCCTGGGCTGCTCGCTGATCGACCTCGGGCTCCGCAAGGAGCTGGACTTCATGGGGTACGCCGACCAGCACTACCGCGACGCGCTCGCCGAAGTGCCGCACACCGGCGGCGAGAGCCCCGAGGAGCGCAGGGCCCGCGAGGTCACGTATCTCGCGCTGACCCGGTGGGCACCGACGCATCTGGACCGCGCGGACCGGATGAGCATGGCGCACGGTGTCCAGCTGCGTCCGCCGTTTTGCGACCGGGCGCTGGTGGAGTACGTCTACAACGTGCCGGCCGCGCTGAAGCGGGTGAACGGTCAGGAGAAGAGCCTGCTGCGGGCCGCCGTCGCCGATCTGCTGCCCGAGCCGGTGCTCGCACGGCGCAAGAGTGCCTATCCGACGACGCAGGAGGCTGCGTACGGGGAGTTTGTGCGCACCCGCTTCGCCCGGCTGGCCGAGGACCGGGACGCCGCGGTCGCGCCGCTGCTCGACCAGGAGGCCACCGCCGCGGCACTCGGCACGGCCGGCGCGCCCCGCGGGGCCTTCGCGTGGGTGGAGCGGGCGAGCATGGAGATGGTGCTCCAGCTGGACACCTGGCTGCGCGAATACAGGGTGCGGCTGCGGCTGTGAGCACACGGACGCGCCGAACTATGTGCCGCTTGACATGTTTTTACGGCACGAAATAGCATGAGCGAATGCATATAGCGGTACGGGGTCGGGGCGGAGGCATGGCCCCGTACCCGCGCGGGCCGATTTCAATCCCCGGGTAGTGCATTTCCGTCGGTTCGAATTCCAGATGGGGTGCCCTGAGGGTTGTTGAAGTCGGCCCCCTTTCTTTTCGTCGGTCAACAAAAAAGCGGCAGAGGCCGGTGTCGTCGCGGATCGCATGGGCATTCACGGACCAGTGTGCCCGGCCGATCCGGCGGCGCGAGCGACCGACGACGTCGGCATGGAGCGGCGGGAAGGAGGGATGCCGGGGTTTCTGAGCGGGAACGATGCCCGAATCTCGGGGCCGTGGACTCACGGGGCCACGCGCCTATGGGGGAGTGAGTGCGTTGTTGGAGATCAGTCTTTTAGGTTCGTTCCGAGTGCGGTGCGACGAAGTGGACACCACCCCGTCCGCACCCAAACTGCGCCAGGTCCTGACCCTCCTGGTGCTCAATGCCAACACTCTGGTCAGCGTCGACCAGTTGTGCGGAGAGCTCTGGGGGGAATACCCGCCCGTCAGTGCTCTGACCACTCTGCAAACGTACATCTACCAGCTCAGAAGGAAGCTCCGGCTGGCCACCGGACAGTCCGGGGCGCCATTCGGCTCCTGCCCGCCGCGCGAGTTTCCCGCGCTTCTCACCAGGGTCGGGGGGTACGAGCTGCGACTGGACGACAAGAAGTCCGTCGACGCCTACCGCTTCGAGCAGCTGACGGAGCGCGGCAAGGCCGCGTACGCCGGCGGAAACGCGAGCGAGGCATCCCGCACGCTCAAGGAAGCCCTCGCGCTCTGGCAGGGCGAGGCGCTGGTGGACGTGGCGGCCGGCCGGCGGCTCTCCGACTGGGCCACCCAGTTGGAGGAGCGGCGCAGAAGCGTGCTGGAACAGCGGTTCGCCATCGAGCTGGAGATCGGCCACCACCACTCCCTCCTCGACGAACTCTCCGCGGCCTTCCGCGCGTACCCCACCCACGAGGCCTTCGCCGGGCAGTTGATGCGGGCCCTGCACCGCAGCGGACGCCGGCCCGAGGCACTGGACGTCTTCCGCACCCTGCGCGCCCGGCTCGTCGACGACCTCGGGCTCGAACCCTCGGGCGCCCTCCAGCTCATCCACCAGGAAGTGCTCGCCGACCGGAGTCCGGCCGTCCGGCCGCCGGCGCGGCAGACCGGCGCCGCGCCCCGGGAACGGGCCGCCTCCGACCAGGCGGAGGGCCGCGGCCCGGCTGGCCTCCGCGCCGCCCGGCCGCAGCAGGACCAGCTTCCGGCCGCGTCGCTGCCTCCCGCCCAACTTCCCGCCGACATAGGAGACTTCGTCGGGCGCGAGGCCGAACTCGACGAGGCGCGGGCCTACCTCGGGTCCGGTGTCGAAGCTGGTTGCGGCGTGCGGCTCGTCGAGGTGCACGGGCCGCCGGGCGTCGGCAAGACGGCCTTCGCGGTACGGGCAGCCCACCGGCTCCGTCCGTACTTCCCCGACGGACAGCTGTTCGTCGACCTGTCCGAGGTGGGGAACGGTTCCGCCCAACTCGCCGACGTGCTCGCCGCCAGCCTCGGCTCCTGTGGCCTGCGGCGCGAGAAACTGCCCAGGGGGCTCGACGAACTCGGCCAGCTCTTCCGCAGCTGGACCGCCGACCGGCGCGTCCTGGTGGTCGTCGACGACGTGCTCACCGCGTCCCAGCTGCGCGCGCTGATGCCGGGAGGCTCCGGCTGCGCCGTGATCGCCACCAACCGCTATCGCGCGCACAGCCTCGCCACCGGCCGGAAGATCGTGTTGCCCCCGCTCTCCCGAGACGAGTCGCTCACCCTCTTCAACGGGGTCGCCGGCGTCCGTCGCGGCGGCGACGAGCCCGCGAGCATAAGGGAGTTGATGCGGCACTGCGAGGGACTGCCGCTGGCCGTCCGGGCCGTGGCGGGGCGGATCGCGGCCCGGCCCGGCTGGTCCGCCGCCCGGCTCGCCGCACGGTGCGCCGGCGACCCGGACCTGCTCCTCGAACTCCCCGCCGGTACCCAGTCGTTGATGAGTACCGTCGAGTCCAGCCATCGACATCTGGCGCGCCCGCACCGGGAGTTGCTCCAGTTGATGGTCGCCAGCAGCCGGGAGCGCTGGAGGCTGGAGGAGGTCACCGGGCTGCTGCCCCGGCCGGCCGGGGACGTCGAGACGCTGCTCGAATACCTGGTGGACGTCCACCTGGTGTACGAGGACATCGTCCCGTTCTCCGGACCGGACGGCACCGTCGGCGGCGAACCGGTCTACACCGTGCCCGCCCTCACCCGGCAGGCCCTGCGTCGGCTCCACACCGGCCCGCGCGCCGAGGGCGTCCGGGCCCCGCGGTGGCCGGCCGGCCCGCGGGTGGTGAGCCTGGTGAAGCCCGGCCGACCGGTGGGCCTGCAACAGCCCACCGGCATGCGGCTGTAGGGCGGGGCCGGCCGGACGAAGGCGGCGCAGGAGGCGGCCCGTACGCACCCCCAAGGTGCGTACGGGCCGCCTCGCCATGTCCCGGCGCGTCGCGTACGTCCCGCCCGGCCCCGGGCTCCAGCCCGCTTCGAGACTCCTTCGACACTGCCTCGACCTCCTGCGCCCAGTGTGATCGCAGCAGTGACAAGCCGGGAGGACAACCATGCACCGAACGCTGATCGTGGCGAGGATGAACCTCGCCGACGCCGAGGGCGTCGCGTCGGTCTTCGCCGATTCCGACAGCACCGAACTGCCGCACCTGGTCGGAGTCTCACGGCGCACCCTGTTCGCCTTCCACGACCTCTACTTCCATCTCGTGGAGGCGGACCAGGACATCGCGCCCGACCTCTACAAGGCCCGCAGCCACCCGCTCTACGAGGAGATCAACACCCGGCTCGGCCGGTTCATCTCCCCGTACGACCCCGGCTGGCAGGAGCCCAAGGACGCCATGGCCGTCCCCTTCTACACCTGGACGCCGGGCGACGGCCCCCGGATCACCGCCCCGAAGGGCGCGCACCAGGGCGGTGCCCGGTGACCGCCCCCGCGACCACCAAGGTCGCCGTGGCCGCCGTCGCCGCCAACACCAAGCGCGGTGGCGACATCCGGGTCACGCTGAGCCCGCGGACCGTCGGCTGCACCTCGGGCTTCGGCGGCGTGCTGCGACTGGCCCCGGGGGAGTACATCACCGAGCATCTGCACCCGTACTCCGAGGAGTTCCTGCACGTCGTGCGGGGCCGGCTGGAGATGACCGTGGACGGCTCGCCGGTCGGACTCGGCCCCGGCGACTCGCTGCTGGTGCCGATCGGGGTCCGCCACCGCCTGGTGAACACCGGGACCGTGCCCGCCGAGGCCGTCTTCCACCTCTCGCCGCTCGCGCCCCGGCCCGAACTCGGGCACGTCGACACCGAGGAGCCGCTGAACACCGGCGCAGGCGACCCCGATGTCGGCGGGTCGCGGTGAACCGCCGCGCCGTCATCACCGGCGTCGGCGCGGTCGCCCCGGGCGGCGTGGGCCGTGACGCCTACTGGCAACTGCTCTCCGAGGGACGCACCGCGACCCGCGCCATCAGCCTCTTCGACGCCTCCGGCTTCCGCTCCCGGGTCGCCGCCGAATGCGACTTCGACCCGTCGGCCGCCGGACTCACCCCACAAGAGGTGCGCCGCATGGACCGCGCCGCGCAGTTCGCGGTGGTCGCGGCCCGCGAGGCGGTCCAGGACAGCGGCCTCGACCTCGGCGCCGCCGACCCCGGCCGGATCGGCGTCAGCATCGGCAGCGCCGTCGGCTGCACCATGGGCCTGGAGAACGAGTACGCGGTGCTCTCCGACGGCGGCCGTGACTGGCTCGTCGACCATACCTACGGCGTGCCGCACCTGTACGGCTACATGGTGCCCAGCACCCTCGCCGTGGAGGTCGCCTGGCAGGCCGGCGCCGAAGGACCGGTGGCGCTGGTCTCCACCGGCTGCACCTCCGGCCTCGACGCCATCGGCCACGGTGTCCAGCTGATCGAGGAGGGCAGCGCCGACATCGTCCTCGCCGGCGCCACCGACGCCCCGCTGTCGCCCATCACCTCCGCCTGCTTCGACGCCATCAAGGCGACGACGCCCGACACGGCGGACCCCGAGCACGCTTCGCGGCCGTTCGACGGACGGCGCGACGGCTTCGTGCTCGGCGAGGGCTCCGCGGTCCTGGTGATCGAGGAGGCGGAGGCCGTCCGGCGGCGCGGCGCGACCGTGTACGCCGAGATCCTCGGCTTCGCCGGCCGCAGCAACGCCTTCCACATGACCGGACTCAAGCCGGACGGACGGGAGATGGCCGAGGCGATCCGGGTCGCCCTGGACCGCGCCCGGCTCGACCCGGCCGGCATCGACTACATCAACGCCCACGGCTCGGGCACCAAGCAGAACGACCGTCACGAGACGGCCGCGTTCAAGCGAAGTCTCGGCCGGCGCGCGTACGAGATACCGGTCAGCTCCATCAAGTCGATGGTCGGGCACTCGCTCGGCGCCATCGGCTCCCTGGAGATCGCCGCCTGCGCGCTCGCCCTGCGGCACCAGGTCGTCCCGCCGACCGCCAATCTGACGGTGCCCGACCCCGAGTGCGATCTCGACTACGTGCCGGGGACGGCACGCGAACACCGCATGGAACGCGTGCTCAGCGTCGGCAGCGGCTTCGGCGGCTTCCAGAGCGCCATGGTGCTCGGCCGGCCCCGGACGAGCCGGGAGGCGGCATGAGCGCCACCGGCATACGGGCCGAGCGCGGCCCGGCGGCCGTGGTCACCGGCATCGGGGTGGTCGCGCCCACCGGCATCGGGGCGAACCGGCACTGGGAGTCGGTGCTCGCCGGCAAGAGCGGCCTCGGCCGGATCACCCGGTTCGACCCTGCCGGCTATCCCGTCCGGGTGGCCGGCGAGGTACCCGGCTTCGAGGCCGGGGAGGAAGTACCGGGACGCCTCGTCCCGCAGACCGACCGGTTCACCCACTTCGCCCTGGCCGCCGCCGAGGCGGCGCTCGCCGACGCGGGCGCGGACCCGGCGGCCCTCCCCGAGTACGAGATGGCCGTGGTGACCGCGAGCTCCTCCGGCGGCACCGAATTCGGCCAGCACGAAATGGAACGGCTCTACCGCAGCGGGCCGTCCTGGGTCGGCGCCTACCAGTCCATCGCCTGGTTCTACGCGGCGACGACCGGACAGGTCTCCATCCGGCACGGCATGCGGGGGCCCTGCGGAGTGCTGTGCTGCGAGCAGGCCGGCGGACTCGACGCGCTCGGCCAGGCACGCCGCCTCCTCGGCACCGGATCCCGGCTGGTCCTCAGCGGCGGCACGGACGCCTCGCTCTGCCCGTACGGGCTGGTGGCGCAGCTGTCGTCCGGCGGACTCTCCACCGTCGACGACCCCGCCCGCGCCTATCTGCCCTTCGACGCGGCGGCCTCGGGCCATGTGCCCGGCGAGGGCGGGGCCTTCCTGGTGGTGGAGAGCGCCGCGTCGGCGCGCGAGCGCGGCGCCGACCCGTACGGCCGGCTGCTCGGCTACGCGTCCGGGTTCGACCCCGCGCCCGGTTCCGGCCGGCCCCCGGTGCTCGCCCCGGTGATCCGCCGCGCCCTCGCCGACGCCGGACTCCCGGCCGCCGAGGTCGACGTCGTCTTCGCCGACGCCTCCGGGCTGCCCGAGCGGGACCTGGCCGAGGCGCGTGCCATCACCGAGGTGTTCGGCGCCGGCGCCGTACCGGTCACCGCGCCCAAGACCCTCACCGGCCGGCTGTACGCGGGCGGCGCCGTCCTCGACACCGCCACCGCGCTGCAGGCCCTCGAACACGGCGTCGTCCCGCACACCGCCGGGCCCGGCGGCCCCGCGCCCGGCTGCGACATCGACCTGGTGCTGGACCGGCCGCGGCGGACCGCGCCGCGCACCGCCCTCGTCCTGGCCCGCGGGCACGGCGGCTTCACCTCCGCGCTGCTCCTGGGCGCCGCGGACCGGACCGGCGCGGGACCCGCCCGGGACGACCACTGACCCGTACCACCCGCACGCGGACGAAAGGCTGCCGAAGATGGCCGAGTTCACCCTGGAAGACCTGATACGCATCCTGCGCGCCGGCGCCGGCGTCGACGAACAGACCGACCTGGACGGCGAGATCGCCGACACCCCGCTCGCGGACCTGGGCTACGACTCCCTCGCCCTGCTCGAGACCGCGACCCGTATCGAGCGCGAGTACGGCCTCCGGATCCCGGACGGGGGCCTGGAGCACAAGCGGACGCCGCGCGAGATCGTGGATTACGTGAACGCCCGCATCGCGGAGGTGCGGGGTTGATGGCCGGTCACACCGACAACCGGATCGTCGTCGACGCACCGATGGACCTGGTGTGGTCGATGACCAACGACGTGGCCTCCTGGCCGCGGCTGTTCAGCGAGTACGCCTCCGCGGAGATCATGGAGCGCGACGGCGACACGGTCACCTTCCGGCTCGCCCTCCACCCCGACGAGAACGGCACGGTGTGGAGCTGGGTCTCCAAGCGCACCATGGACCCGGCGACCCGCACCGTCGCCTCCCACCGGGTGGAGACCGGCCCCTTCGCCCACATGAACATCCGCTGGGAGTACGTCCAGCGGCCCGACGGCGTGGACATGCGCTGGATCCAGGACTTCGAGATGAAGCCCGGCGCCCCGTTGGACGACGCGGGCATGACCGACCGGCTCAACCGCAACACCCTCGTACAGATGCGGCTGATCAAGCGCAAGGTGGAGGCGGCGGCCCGGGCCGGGCGTCGGCTCGCCGGACGCAGGATCCTGGTCACCGGCGGCACCAAGGGCATCGGGCGCGGCATCGTGCTCGCCGCCGCCCGCGCCGGCGCCGACGTCGCCACCTGCTACCGCACCCCCGGCGAGGCAGTCGTCAGCCTGGAGCGGGAACTCGCCGAGACACCCGGCAAGCACCTGGTGATCCGCGCCGACGCCACGGACGCGGACGACGTCGACCGGCTGGTCGCCGAGTGCGAGGCGTGCTTCGGCGGACTCGACGCCGTCGTCAACAACGCGGGCACGTTCCGGCCCGGTCCGTACCTGGAGCTGGACGACACCGAGTGGGCGGCCACGCTGCGGGGCAACGTCGACGCGGCGCACCTGATCACCCGCCGGGCCGCGCCGCTCCTCGGCGCCGGCGCCTCGATCGTGCACATCGGCTCCACGGTCGCCTTCATCGGCATGGTGAACGGGGTCCACTACACCACCGCCAAGGCGGCCCTCGTGGGCATGACCCGCTCCCTCGCGCGGGAGTTCGGCCCGCGCGGCATCCGCGTCAACACGGTCTCGCCCGGCCGCATCGCCACCGAGGCGCTGGACGAGATGCCGGCCGAGGCCGCGGCGCACCAGCGCGAGCTCGTCTCCTCGTTCACCGCGCTCGGCAGGTTCGGCACGGTCGACGAGCTCGCCCGGGTCGTGCTCTTCCTCGCCGGAGAGCACGCCACCTACATCACCGGCCAGAACATCCACGTCGACGGCGGCGTGTGAACCGCGGCCCCACCGAAGGGAAGAACCAGTGGAACTCGCTCTGCATGGCAAGAAGGTCCTGGTCACCGGCGGCACGCGCGGCATCGGGCGGGGCATCGTGCTCGCCGCGGCCCGGGCCGGCGCCGATGTGATCACCTGCCACCGGCAGGACGGCGAAGCCGTCGACAGCCTGGTCCGGGCCCTGAAGGAGACCGACGGCGACCACCATGTGATCAAGGCCGACCTCGGGGAAACGGCCGAGGCCGACCGGCTCCTCGGCGAGGTGAAGGGCCGGTACGGACGGCTCGACGGCGTGGTCAACAACGCCGGCGTGATCAGCCACATCCCGTTCGCCGAGCTGGCGGCCGAGGAATGGTCGAGGATCATCGACACCAACCTCACCGCGGCGTACCGCGTCATCCAGCAGGCGCTGCCGCTGCTCGGCGAGGGCGGCTCGGTCGTCAACATCGGATCGCGCGGCGCCGCCGCGGGCATCCCCCTGCGCGCCCACTACACCGCGGCCAAGGCGGCCATGATCGGGCTGACCCGCTCCCTCGCCAAGGAACTCGGCCCGCGCGGCATCCGGGTCAACGTCGTCGCCCCCGGCGTCATCGAGACCGAGGCGTTCGACACCATGCCCGCCGAGCGGGCCGAGGGCCTGCGCGCCACCTACGCGCGAAAGACCGCGCTCGCCCGGCTCGGCACCGTCGAGGAGCTGGCCGGACCCGTCCTCTTCCTGCTCAGCGACCTGTCCGCCTACGTCACCGGCGAGACGATCAACGTCGACGGAGGTATCTGAGATGGCGGGATCCGAGAGGGCGGGATCGGGCGGGGCCGGATCGAGCGGGGCCGGATCGAGCGGGGCCGGATCGGGCGGGGCGGGACCGGGCGGGCCGGAGCCGACGGGCTCCGGGACGGCCGGCCGGGTCTTCCGGGTGATGCTCCGGATGGAGATCAAGCCGGGCCGGGAGCACGACTTCGAGCGGGTGTGGCTGGAGGTCGGCGACTCGGTCACCGCGCACCCCGCCAACCTCGGCCAGTGGCTCTCCCGCAGCATCGAGGAGGAGGGCATCTACTACATCGTCAGCGACTGGGTCGACGAGCCGCTCTTCCGGGAGTTCGAGACGAGCGACCGGCACCTCGACCACCGCCGGAAACTGCACCCGTTCCGCAGCGGGGGTTCCATGCGGACCATGCACGTGGTGGCGGCGCTGTCCGGGTCGGCCGGGCCGGCCGGCTCCGTCGGCGCGGCGTCGTGACCCCGGGCGCGGTGGAGGTGGTGCTCTACCACCTCTGCGACGGCCCGGACGAGGTGACCGCCGCGTACCACGAGACCAGCCGGCGCATGGCCGGCACCCCCGGACTGCTCGGCAACGAACTCCTGCACGCCCTCGGCGACCCGCGCAGTTACGTCGTGGTCAGCCGCTGGTCCTCCTGGGAGTCCTTCACCGCCTGGGAGGGCGGGGCCGGGCACAAGGAGCAGACGGCCCCGCTGCGCCCGTTCCGCGACACCACGCGGGACCGGCCCTTCGAGATCTACCGGGAGCTCGCGAGCTACCACGCCGGCCGCTTCGCGCCCGCCACGAGAGGAGTCTGAGCATGCCAGGCACGGACACCCCGTCCCCGCCGGTCGACCTGTTCACCCCCGCCTTCTTCCGGCAGCCGCATGCCGCGCTGGCCGAACTGCGCGACTTCGCCCCCGCCGTACCGGTGATGACGCCCAACGGGCTGCGCACCTGGCTCGTCACCCGTTACGACGACGCCCGGGCGCTGCTCGCCGACCCCCGGCTGAGCAAGGACATGCGGGTCGGCAAGGACCTCATCCCGCGCAATTTCGCCGACCCGGTGAAGCAGGCCGAGTTCCTGAAGGAGGCGGGCGAGCGCAGCCAGTTCCCGCACCTGCTGAGCGTGCACATGCTGGACAGCGACCCGCCCGACCACACCCGGCTGCGCAAGCTCGTGGGCCGCGCCTTCACGGCGCGCAGGGTGGAGTCGCTGGGCCCGCGCATCACCGCACTCACCGACGAACTGCTCGACGGCGTCGCCCGGCACGAGCGCGCCGACCTCATGGAGGCGCTGGCCTTCCCCGTCCCGTTCACGGTCATCTGCTGGCTGCTCGGCGTGCCGCCGGACGAGCGGGCCGAGTTCCGCCGCTGGTCGAATCTGCTGGTCTCGGGCGCCGGCACCGACGAGGTACGCGACGCCAGCGTCGACATGATCGGCTATCTGCGCGCGCTGATCGACACCAAGCGCCGCGAGCCGTCCGACGACATGCTCTCCGACCTGGTCCTCGCCACCGACGAGGGCGAACGGCTGTCGTCGGATGAGCTCATCTCGATGGCGTTCCTGCTGCTCGTCGCGGGCCACGAGACCACCGTCAACCTCATCGGCAACGGCGCCCTCGCACTGCTCACCCATCCCGCGGTGCGCGAGCGGCTGGCCGCGGACGACTCGCTGTGGCCCGCCGCCGTCGAGGAGTTCCTGCGCCACGACGGCCCGGTCGCCAACGCCACCTGGCGGTTCACCACCGAGCCGGTCCCCGTGGGCGACGTGGTCATCCCCGAGGGCGAGTTCGTGACCATCTCGCTCGGTGCCGCCGGCCGCGACCCGCGGCGCTACGCGGAGCCCGACCGGCTCGACATCACCCGGAGCAATGCCGCCGGCCTGGCCTTCGGCCACGGCATCCACCACTGCCTGGGCGCCCCGCTCGCCCGGCTGGAAGGACGCATCGTACTCAGCCGGCTGTTCGCCCGGCTGCCCGCGCTGAAGCTCGCCGTGGACGCCGGCGAACTGCGCTGGCGCGGCAGCCTGATGATGCGCGGCCTCGAAGAACTGCCGGTACTCACGGCATGAGCCCGTACCGCCCGGACCGTCCTTCCCGACCGTACCGCCCGCATCGCCCGGAGAGCGCGTCCGGCCGGGACCGGGCCGTACCGCCCGGACCGTCCTTCCCGACCGTACCGCCCGCATCGCCCGGAGAGCGCGTCCGGCCGGGACCGGCACCGACCCGCCGGCGGCGAGCGCCCGGCACCCCACGCACCAGAGGAGAAGCAGATGGAACGCCCCAGCTGGGCGCCGCCCGAGGTGGACATCGACACGCCCAGCATCGCCCGGGTGTACGACTACTGGATCGGCGGCACCCACCACTTCCCCGTCGACCGGGACCTGGGGGACCGGGTCGTCGAGGGCAACCCCGGCCTCCCTGGCACCCTGCGCGCCAACCGGGCCTTCCTGCGCCGCGCCGTGCGGGAGCTGTCGGCCCTCGGCATCCGACAGTTCCTGGACATCGGCTCCGGCATCCCGGCCGAGGGCAATGTGCACGACGTGGCGCTCGACGCCCACCCGGACAGCACCGTCGTCTACGTCGACATCGACCCGGTGGCCGTCGCCCACGGCCGGGCCATCCTCGCCGGCGAGCCGCGCGCGGCGGTCTTCCAGGGCGACCTGTACAAGCCCCGGGACATCCTGGAGGCGGCGGACACCCGCCGGCTGATCGACTTCGACCGGCCGGTCGGCCTGATCCTCGCTGCCGTCCTGCACTTCGTACCCGACCGCGACGACCCGCTCGCCCTGGTACGGCAGTACACCGACCGGCTCGTGCCCGGCAGCCATCTGGTGATCTCGCATGCGGGCGCGGAGGCCGTGCCGAAGGCCGCGCCGGAGGCCGCCGAGCGCTACCGGGGCGCCGTCAGCGAGGTCGTCTGGCGCGACACCGCGGAACTGACCGCGCTCTTCGACGGACACGACCTGCTCGCGCCCGGCGTGGTCCGCGCCCCCGCCTGGCGCCCCGGGCCCGGGGACCAGGCGGGGGCGGAGCCCGACATGCTGGCCGGAGTGGCGGTCAAGCCGCCGACCCGGTGACAACCGTGGAGTCCTCGGTGAAGGCGTCGGCGGCCCCCGACGGGGTACGCCCCCGGGGCGGCCGGCGCCGCGGATTCGGCACGCTCCTCGCGGTGGACCTCTGGGAGCGGTTCAGCTTCTACGGGATGGCCGCGATCCTCGTCCTGTACCTC
Organism: Streptomyces sp. NPDC046203; assembly: GCF_040646255.1. Lineage (NCBI taxonomy): Bacteria > Bacillati > Actinomycetota > Actinomycetes > Kitasatosporales > Streptomycetaceae > Streptomyces > Streptomyces sp. NPDC046203. Next base: position 16,269 of record NZ_JBEYZX010000060.1, read on the forward strand.
ACCGCGTCCCCGGGGCACGGCGGGATGGGCATGGCGCCGCAGCAGGCCACCGCGGTCTTCGCCGGCTACATGTCGCTGAGCTTCGTGGCCGGACTGCCCGGCGGCTGGCTCGCCGACCGGGTCCTCGGCGCCCGGCGCGCGATTCTGGCCGGCGGCGCCCTCATCGCCTCCGGACACGCGGTGCTCGCCCTGCCGTCGGCCGTCGCGCTCTACGCCGGCCTGCTGCTGATCGTCGCCGGCACCGGTCTGGTCAAGCCGTCGCTGGCCGCGATGGTGGCCGAGGTCGGCGACGAGCGGGGCGGACCGGAGGGGGCGGGTCCGGAGCGGGGAGGTCTGGAGCGGGCAGGTTCGGAGCGGGGAGGCGGGCGCGAGGCCGCGTTCTCCCTTTTCTACCTGTGCATCCAGGTCAGCGCGCTGATCGCGCCCGTGGTGACCGGGCTGCTCGCGGAGCGGGTCGCCTGGCACCTCGGCTTCGCCGCGGCCGCGATCGGGATGACGGCCGGTCTCGTCCAGTTCTCCCTCGGCCTGCGCCGCTTCGGCGAGGTGGGCCGCCGCCCGGTCCGGCCGCTCGGCCGCGCCGAGGCGCGGCGCGCGGTGCGCCGGACCCTGACGGTGCTCGCCGCGGTGGCGGTCGTCGGGGGCGCCGCCGCGGCGGCCGGGGTCCTCGACGTCACCGGGGTACTGGCCTGTCTCGGGCTGCTCACCCTTGGCCTGCCACTGGTGTACCTGCGGTCGTTGCGGTCCCTGCCGCAGGTCAGGGGTGCACTGGGCCGGTTCACCGTCCTGATGGCGGCTTCGGCATGCTTCTGGATGATCTTCGCGCAGAGCGGCTCGGCACTGGGTCTCTTCGCCGAACGCCACACGGACCGCGAGATCTTCGGCTTCGAGGTCCCCGCCAGTTGGTTCCAGTCCGTCCATCCGCTGTTCGTGCTTCTGGTCGCCCCGCTGTTCACCCGGCTGTGGCGACGGGCCGGACCGAGGGCCGGCGTGCCCGTGAAGTTCTCGGCCGCGCTCGCCGCCGCGGGGGTCGGCTTCCTGCTGATGGCCGTGGCCGCGCTGCTCGCCCAGCGGGGGACGGTCGGCCCGTACTGGCTGCTGCTGGTCTATCTCTGTTACTCCTGCGGCGAGATCTCGCTCGCCCCGGCCGGCCTGGCGCTCGCCGCCGAGGTCGCACCGCCCGGCTGGACCAGTCGGTTCCTCGCGCTGAACGGCCTCTTCGGAGCGGTGGGCGTGGTGGCCGGCGGCCAGCTCTACCGGCTCACCACCGTCCTCTCGCTGCCGCTGTACTTCCTGCTGCTCGGCGGCGGGGTTCTGTCGGTGGGTCTGCTCGTCGGCCGGAACGCGCATCGCCTGGTGCCTGGTCGGGAGTCGTAGATCGCGCTGGGGATGGCCATGCCGCCCGTGGGGTGCGGCGTCACGGGTTTCACAACTCCATTTGAATTAAAGGGAGTTGACCATCTCGTGTCGAGGCGGCGGGATCCCGCCGCGACACGCCGGGAAATCGCAACGCTTGAGGTCTGGACCTGCCGATGCGGAACGCTGAACTCAGCTGGCCGGGCGGTCAGTTGCGCGAGGTGTGCGTGGCGAGGCGGTCATGACCAGGCCGTTCCTCGGGCGGGCGCTCGCGGTTCGTACACCTGCTCTCGGGGGGCCGTTCCAGGCATGAACCACCGGGCCCGAACTGCCGGATGTGCCTGAAGCGGTCGACTCGGGCGGGACTCACGGATGATGGGGAAGTCCACGATGAGAGCGAACATCCGGCGCATGACCACCGCCGGCGCGGCCGTCGTCACCGCGATCGCGGCGACCGTCGGCATCGGCCTCGGGGCCTCGGCGGCGCAGCACACGGCACAGGGCACGGCGCGCGGCACGGCACAGAGCGCGGGGTACGACACGAAGGCGCGGAGCGCGGAGCAGGGCTCCGGCCATGGCTCGGGCAAGAAGACGGCGGCGGGGCTCCCGCGGCCCGCCGTCCCGAACGCCGTCCTCTCCGAAGCCGACGTCTCACAAGGCGGCTTATACCGGATCGTCTCCCAACGGTACGAGGCCCTGGACCTCGACAACCGCGAGACCGAGGACGGCGCCAGGGTCCAGACCTGGGAGAAGAACGACACGAGCGCCCAGGTCTGGCGCTTCTGGGACGCCGGAGAGGGTGGCTACCTCGCCGAGACCACCGTGCCCGGCGGTGCGGACAAGGTCCTCGACGGCGACATGACCAACGGTCTCGCCAACCTGTGGCAGATCCACAGGACCAATGGAGACCCCAACCAGCACTGGAGCTTCGAGGCGGCCGGCAGCGGCTGGTTCCGGATCCACAACGGCGAGAAGGGCTGTCTGACCGCCGGTGCCAAGGCGGGCGACCAGGTCACCGTCAACAACTGCGGCAACGACTTCGCCCAGCTGTGGTGCCTGGAGTCCGCCGAGCCCAAGAGCGGTCCCACCACCGAGAAGGGGATCCGCGGCGAGACCGCCCGGGCCATCGAGACCGGCAAGTCCGCCGCCCCGGCCCGTACCCTCGACAGCCCGCCGGTCAACACCGACTATCTGGTCGTCGACGTGGCCAAGGCCCAGGCGCCCGGCCGGACCGGTGTGAGCGTGCACTGGATCGGCCCCGACCACCGCAACCCGTACCGGGAATGGGACTGGATCGAGGTCCTCGACAGCAGCGGTTCCCGGGTGACCTGGGACTGGGTGTGCCCCAAGAAGTCCAACCACTGCGACGGCGCCGACGGGGCGACCTTCATCGACACCGGCGACCTCCCGAGCACCAAGGTGTACACGGTCAAGTACTGGTCCAACGGCGGCGTGGTCAGCTACGGCACGCTCCGCGCCACCGCAGAATTCGTCTCGTGAGGACCATGATGAGAAGCTCTCGCCTTCTGACACGCGGCCTGGCCGGCGTCGCCACCCTGGCCCTCGCGTCCGCCCTGCTCTACGCCACCCCCGCCGCGGCGGCGCCGGACCGGCCCGCTCCGGTGACCGCGTCGACCGCGTCGACGGTATTGCCGGTATCGCCGGCATTGCCCGTGTCGGCGGCATCGCCCGCCTCGAAGACGCCCCGAGCGGCGGGCGCCACGGCGTCCGACATCTCCCAGCCGGAGGAGTTCGCCCTCGCGGTCCAGCGGCTGATCTACCGGATGCGGCACGACTTCTCCGAGCCGATGCCGGTCGGCCCGCGCGGATTCACCCATCGGCTCCTCGGCAGGGGCAACTCCGGGGCGGAGAACTGGGCCACGGTCCCGGTCGGTCACCTCGGCTACGAGGACCCCGCGGAGGTCGAGCTCGTCATCGACCCGGCCGACCTGTACGTCCGGGGGTTCTATCGGCGGTCGAGCAACACGCTGTACCACTTCCGGGGCAGCGAGATCCCCGACTCGATCATGCCCGGAGCGTTCCGGACCCAGCTCAACTTCCCGGAGAACTACACCAACCTGTCCGGCATCACCGTCAACCAGGAGAACATCACCGGGGCCGTCAACAACCTGATGTACAACACCGACGTCAACACGGGCAGCCCGCTGCAGAGTTCGATCGAGCTCATGGCCGTCACGTTCGCCGAGACGGCCCGCAACCGGCGTGTGGGCCAGGAGGTCTACAACGCGCTGCGCCGGGGCGGCTCCTGGCAGGTCCAGGCCCACGCCGAGGCCATCACCAGCTGGGACCACATGGGCGGTGACATCCGGGGCGCCCTGACCGACGGCGACTGGGACGCCACCCGCGGCAGCTACCTCCTCGACGGCCAGCACGGCGGGCAGTTCCGGGGCTACAGCGCCACGTTCCTGCTCGGGTTCGTCTCTCTGATCAAGCGGTAGCGGCCCCCGGGGAGTTTGGGCCCGGGAACGGACCCGATTCCCAGGCAAGCACCCGCGGCACCGTGCCCCTCCCGGAACGTCCGGGAGGGGCACGAGTGCGGGACGGGTGAGGAGTTACGCGCTTCGTGCCTTCCTGTGTCCGTCGCCGTCGCCGGGCCGCTCGCCGTAACCGCCCCCGTCGCCACCGCCGTTGCCGTCGCCGGTGGTGACCTGGATGGTGGCGGTGGCGGTGCCACTGGTGATCTGGCCGCCCTGGGGGTCGCTCGCCGTCGCGTACGCCGTGTTGGTGACCGGGCAGGTCGTACCGCCGCCGTGACCGCCGCCGTCACCACCACCGTATCCACCGCCGTGACCACCACCGTCACGGCCCCGCGTGCACGCGGTCGCGTCGGCCTCGGTGACCGTGTAGCTGCCCTGACACGTGGTGCTCTGCCCGCCGGCAAGGCTCGTCTCTCCGCAGCTCACCCCCGTCACCAGGTCGTCCGTCACCGCCAGACCGGTCAGGGCGGCGGAGCCCGTGTTGGTGACCGTGTACGTGTAGTCGACGGTGTCACCGACCTGGAACGGCCCGGTCGAGACCACCTGCTTGGTCAGCCCGAGCGACGGGACCGCGTTCTCCTCCACGGTCACCGTGACCGCTTCCGACACCGAGGCCGGACAGACGCCGTCGCCCTCGTAGCGCGCCGTGATGGAGTGCGTGCCCACGGGCAGAGAGGTGGTGGTCAGGCTCACGGAGCCGTCCGAGCCCAGCGTGCCCGTACCGATCGGCGTGGTCCCGTCGGAGAAGACCACCTGCCCGGTCGGAGTCCCGACCTCGCACGTCACATCCGCCGTGAAGGTCACCGCCTCCCCGGGCGCGACCGTGGTGGCGGAGGCCGTCAGCGTCGTGGCACTCTCTCCGCGTACCGCCAGTGCCAGGCTGTGGAGGTACCCGCCGGACATCGCCGTGACGCGGTGGCCGGCGGGGATGAGCACCCGGTGCGGCGTGGGGTTGCCGAAGCCGCCGGAGGTGCCGTCGCCCAACTGCCCGTAGTAGTCCGCCCCCCAGGCGTACAGCCGGCCGTCGGACAGCACCGCCATGCTGTGCACGCCACCGGCGGCGATGAGGACGGCATGGGTACCGGCGGGCAGAAGCGTCTCGACCGGCGTCCTGCTGCTGATGAAGTCACCGGTCCCCAGTGAACCTTCCGAGTTGTACCCCCAGGCGAGCACCCGGCCGTCGGAGGTCAGCGCCAGGCTGTGGTTGCCGGTGGACCCCGCGGCGATGGCGGTGATCGTGGTACCGGCCGGGATCAGTGTCTCGACCGGTGTGGGCTGGTAGCGCGTACTGGTGCCTTCCCCCAGCTGTCCGCTCCTGTTGTACCCCCAGGCCAGGACCCGGCCGTCGGACGTCAGCGCCAGGCTGAACTCGCCGCCCGCCGTGAAGGCGGTGACCTCGGCACCGGCCGGCAGGTCCACCTCGACCGGCGTACTGCGATCCGTGATGGTGCCGTCCCCCAGCTGCCCGTAGCCGTTGTACCCCCAGGCGAGGACCCGGCCGTCGGAGGTCAGTGCCAGACTGTGGAGCCACCCGGAGGCGATGGCGACGGCGTGCACCCCCGCGGGCAGGTGCACCTCGGCCGGCGTGGGGTGGGGCTCCTCGAGGGACGTCGTACCGTCCCCCAGCTGCCCTTCGTCGTTCGCGCCCCAGGCGAGCACCCGGCCGTCGGAGGTCAGCGCCAGACTGTGCCCGCCACCGGCCGCGATGGCCTCGACCCGGGTGCCCGCCGGCAGGTGTGTCTCGACCGGCGTGGGGCGCCTGGTGGTGGTGCCGTCGCCCAGGTTCCCCCACTCGTTGTTGCCCCAGCCGAAGACCCGGCCGTCGGACGTCAGCCCCAGGCTGTGGTACGCGCCGGCCGCGACGGCGGCGAGTTCGACACCCGCGGGCAGGCTCACGTCGACCGGGGTGTCGCGCTGGGTGGTGGTGCCGTCCCCCACCTGCCCGTAGCTGTTCCACCCCCAGCCCAGGGCGGTACCGGCCGGCGGGGACTGCCGCGCGCTCGCGGGCGGCGCCGCGAACCCGGCCAGGCACAGGGCGGCGCACAGGGCCGCGACCAGGCCGCGAAGGAGAGCCCGGGCCCGGACCCCGCCCGGACGGGAGCGCATCACATACGAGGGAGGATTCACGCCCCCCTTTCTCTCGCCCTCGCGAACCCGAACCCTCGCGCCACTTTCCGGCCTCACCCGAACGCCGCCCGGCACCACCCACTCGGCCGCCCTCCGGTGGCCGGCGGGACGCGGATGTCGTACGGCAGCCCCGTCACGACGGCAGCCGCGTCACGACGGCAGCGGAGTCGCGGAGGGGGCGGGGAGTGCCCGGTCGGCCATCGGAATCCCGCCAACGTTTGACAAGTACATGTCCGTCGGTGGCGGCTTGGAATATGCCAGTGCGATCGTGAGGCGCTTCGCCGCGAAACCCTGCCGCACCTTCGACGCTCCGGCACGGGTGCCGCGGCCGCATGCCTCCGCGCGCCCGCGCGCACGGAGGTACAGAGGTGAAGCACCGGCACGTCGCACCCTCGCACACCTGTATCGCACCACTGGGAACCTCGACGAAGAGGGAACGTATATGGACGAGAACAGATCGATACGGCGCCGCAGTCTCCTCCTGGCCGGCGCGGGGCTGGCAGCGGGCTCGATGGCGGTCGGGGCCCCGCCCGCGCAGGCCGCCCCGTCCTCACGGGCGGCATCGGCCGCCCCGGCCGCGACCATCGACCACGTGCTGTACTGGAACCAGGTGCTGCGCGACACCTTCCGCGGACTCGTCAAAGGGGCGGCCTCCCCGGGGAGACTGACCAGGACGGCCGCGATGATGAACGGGGCCGTCTACGACAGCGCCAACTCGGCGAGCCGGGCGACCGTCGCGGGCGGCATCGGCCAGCCCTATCTGATCCGCGTCCCCGTCCCGGCGGGCACCGCGCCCGACGTGAGCACGGCGATCGACCATGCCGCGTACGGCGTGCTCAGCGCGTTGTATCCGAAGGCGTCCTATCCGCAGTTCGACTTCGCGGCGGCGCTCGGCACCGCGCAGGCCGCCATCCCCGGCTCCGTCACACAGGCCCAGCGCGAGCAGGCCGCCGCCATCGGATCCCGCGTCGCCCAGGTGATGCTGGTGACGCGCCGCAACGACGGAGCGGACGCCACGATCGTCTACGTACCGGGCGACCGGCCGGGCGACTGGCGGCCCACGGGAGCGGACGCGGCCCTGGACCCGCACTGGGGGAGGGTCCGGCCGTTCACGATGGCGAGCGGAAACCAGTTCCGGCCCTCCTACCCCCAGGGCGCGCGGACGGTCGGCGAACTGATCGGCAACACGACCTATCTCGCGCACGTGGAGGAACTCCGGGACGTCGGCGGGGTCGGCGCCCCGGGCCGTACCGCCGACCAGACCAGGGCCGCGCACTTCTGGGCGAACGACGTGGACGGCACGTACAAGCCGCCCGGCCAGCTGCTCGCGATCACGCAGAGCGTGGCGGGCCTGCTGCCCGACCGGTCCGAGCTGACCAACGCCAAGCTGTTCGCCTGGATGTCGCTGGCGCTCGCCGACGCCGCCATCGCCGCGTGGGACACGAAGTACGACACCGACATCGACCTGTGGCGCCCGGAGACGGCCATCCACCTCCACGCCACCCACCCCGACGCCGGCTGGCGGCCCGAGTCCCGCGACCGCGCCGGCACCTCCTTCTCGCCGCCGTTCCCGGCGTTCATCTCCGGGCACGCGACGTTCGCCGGCGCCTGGTCCCAGGTGCTGCGGAACTACGTGGGACGGGACGACTTCGCCTTCGAGGCCGGTACGGACGACCCGTACGCCCAGGGCGCGACCCGGTCGTTCACCTCCTTCGGCGCCGCCGCGCGGGAGGACGCGCTCAGCCGCGTCTGGCTGGGGGTGCACTACCGCTTCGACGGCGAGTACGGCCTCGCCACCGGACAGCGCGTCGCGGACTGGGCGACGCGGAGCCGGCTCGGCCCGCCGACCGACGTCCACGCCTCCGACAGCTTCGGCCGGACCGTCACCGGCGGATGGGGCACCGCGGACTCCGGCGGCGACTGGTGGGTGGGGGATCCGGCGAGCGGCTACTCGGCCGACGGCGGCAAGGGACAGGTCGTCCTGCCGGCCCCCGGTGTCTCCCGCAGCGCCTATCTGCACCAGGTGCTGACCACCGACACCGATCTGACCCTCACCTTCTCGGTGGACAAGGCCGCCACGGGCGGCGGCGTCTACGTCAGCGCCGTCGGACGCAAGGTCGACGGCTCGGGTACGTACCGGGCCCTGGTGCTGCTGCGCGCGGACGGCGGGGTGAGCCTGCAACTGCGGCGCGCCGACGCGACGGGCGCCGAGACCGACATCGGCACCGCGTCCCAGATCCCGGGACTCTCCGTCACCCCCGGCATGCCGCTGCGGGTCCGCTTCCAGGTCACCGGGGCCGCCCCCACCACCCTGCGGGCCAAGGTGTGGCCGGCGGCGACGGGCGAACCGTCGGCCTGGCAGGTGTCGGCGACCGACTCCACCGCCGATCTCCAGGGCGCCGGCAGCACCGGTCTGCTGGTGTACCTGTCCGGATCGGCCACCAGTGTCCCCGTCACCCTCTCCGTGGACGACTTCAAGGCGGTACGCACGATCTGACGGGCTTACGGTCCGCAGGGCCCCCGCAGCCGCCGCGCCGACAGTCGCGGCATCGCGCAGGGGTGATGCCCGGGGGCCTCCCGCGCGGTTGGACGGAGCCGTTTTCCTGGACGGCTCCGTCCACCTGGCCGAGCCCGCGCGACCCGTGACGGGGGCGCACCGCCGGGGCGCGAAGGAACCGGCCGCGCCGCCCAGGGCTGTCGTGGTCGCCGTCGTCGGGCCGGCTGCCCGGGTGAAGGCCGAGCGGGATCCCATACGGCACTCCTGGCCCGGCGCCTGTCCCGGACCGGGTGCCGGAACCTTCACCCTTTCCAGTGATAGCGGTTCGCTCCGCGCCCGCGCCTCATGCGCGTGAACCAGGATGAAGCCTCCTGCGGGAGAGCGCCAGCAGCCCCTGGGATACGGCCGTCAGGGCCGCGCGAGTCCGAGCGGTCGGCCCTTCCGGACCGGCGGAACGGTCGGTATGCGACCACGGTCGCTGCGTGGCACGGTGGTGCTCGTTCGGGGCCGGGGCGGAGGGCTCGCAGGGCATCCCGTTCATCCCTCGCTTGAATTCAACGACAGGAGGCCTGAGATGGAAAGAGCCTATGACAAGGCGATCGAGATCGGGGATTGGACGCTCTACCAGGACGAAAGCGGAAGTCTTGTCATGAGCTGTGGCGAAACCTCCCTCGTCTTCAGCGCCGAGGGGAGGATCAGCTGCGATCGAAGGGATTTCATTCAGGACAAGGATGAGGTCGACATCTGGCACGTCAACCGGAATTCGACCCTGAACGCCACGATCAGTGGATCGAGCGGCAAGCCGGATCAATGGAAGTCCTGGACCTACTGGAAGCAGGGGAAACCCAACAGGGACAGCACGGTGCGGATCGAAAAGATCAAGAAATCGTAGAACATGCCGCCTCTCGGGCAAGGGGAATCAGGGCGGGGGAGGCCAGCAAACGGCAAACGCACAATCCAGGAGGCGACGATGGCGTGGACAGGTGTGTTGGATATCTCGGTGGTGACCGAGAGCGGGCAGATGGAAGCCCAGAGCGGGGTGGGTCACTGGACCGGGGTGGTGGTATCGGTTCTGCCGATCGATGCTGAGGGCGACCCTGTCGAGATCTCTCCCAGCGAGTTGGTCGAGAGAGTGGAGCTCATCGACTACGTCGATGAGTCGGAGCTCAACAGGGAGGGCTCCTCGGGCTGGTGTTACCAGGTGACATCCCGGCCCTTCGAAGTCCTCGGAGAGGGCGGACCCGCCGGTCCCGGGATCAAGGACGGGTCGACTGTCCAGGTTAAATTCGATGTGTCCTGTCGGACCTCTCCGGCGCCGATCCGCCGAAAGTCGATCGGGATCAGGGTCCGGACTGATGAAGGCGTGAAGGTCAGCTCGCAGAATGGAGGAGACGGTTTCTTCAACCGGGTCGTGATCGATGTGGAAGGAACCGACAAGCCCATCGAGGTCGGGAACTGGCTGATCCGGCAAGGAAAGCAGGGAAGCCTGGTCATGAGCCTCGGAGGGACCTCCTTCACTTTCGCCGCCGACGGGAGAATCGAGTCCGACGGAAACGAGTTCATCCGGGAACAGGACTCGGTCCACATCAGGCACGTCCAGCGGGCCGGATCGAGCCTGAGTGCGACGACCAGAGGAGCCAGTGGCAAGCCCGATGGGAATATCTGGAACGCGTGGACGTACTGGAGGGAGCTTGAGCCCGACTCCGAGAGCGAGGTGAACTTCCAGAAGCGCAAGACGACATAGACGCGCCGTCAGCAGCGTGCGCGCATGCCCGGACGAGGCTGAGCAGCGCCGCTGCGGAGCCCGGCGGAACATGACGATCGGCACTGCGGAGGCTGTTTTTCCATGGCTTCATCCGAGTTCTTCACTCAAGCCGGCAACTTCGGCAGCGCGGTATCGGGGGGTGTGGATCCCCGGACGGGCCTGTTCAACCTCGCGATCGAGTTGGGCGGGCTCGTCGGCAACCGCAACATCGGCCCGTCGCTGCCGCTGACGATGAGGTATTCCCCGCTGTCCAAGGCCGACGTGGGCTTTGGGAAGGGTGTCTCGCTGGGCCTCACCACCTACGACACCGATAGAAGGCTGCTGTCCCTGTCCACGGGCGAGCAGTACAAGGTGGCGGACGTTGGCTCGGATGTCGTCCTGGAGCAGAACAACCTCGATGTGGTCCGGATGTTCAAAGAAGAGGACCGGTACCGGATCGTTCGCAAGTCCGGTGATGTGGAGATCCTGACCGGTCCGGGGAACGCGCACCGAACGAAGGTGCCGACCGCTCTGCTGACGCCCGCCGGCCGCGGTGCTTTCTTCTCCTGGGATTTCGGCGGCGCACAGCCCCGGCTCACGGAGATCGCGGACGAGAGCGACACGCTGCTGACCGTGGAATACCGGGAAACCAAAGTCGTCCTCGATGTCCTGCCCGACCGGCCGGAGAACTACACCGTCGAGATGTGGATCCGCAAGCAGGTCCAGGACAAGATGGTCGACAGCGTGCACCTCGCCAGGTCCGGGCAGGACGACCTGGTGTGGACTTTCTCTTTCGCGGACGTGGGCCAGCAGGGGGAGCAGGAAGTCTGGATCAATGGCGTGACCACGCCGAGTGGGATGTCCGAGACGGCTTCCTACGGGCCGGGGCCCGAATTCCCGTCCTCCTCCAGACTTCCGTCGCTACCCCGCGTGGCGCGCTTCGTCCGGATGCCGGGTGGTGAGCAGCCCTTTGTCGAATCGACCTACACCTACCGCAACAGCTTCGTCGGGGACCCGAATTCCCAAGCGGCCTGGAACCCGGACAGAGACAATCTTTACGAGGCGCTGACCGGCTATACCTACGGATCCACGGAGTCGAGGAAAGGCGGAGATCAGCCCGCGACCATCACCCGTGAGTACAACAAGTACCACCTGCAGACAGGTGAGACGTCATGGCAGAACGGCTGCTCCCGGAGCGTGCAGACGGAGTATTACGCGAAGCCCGGCGAGCCGTTCGGCGCGCAGCCCGCCCAGTTCCAGCTCCCGAAGAGCCGCACGGTCACCTGGACCGGCCCCCAGAATGCCGAAGACTCGTATCAAGAGGTCACCGAGACCGAATTCGACGCGTCGGGCAATCCGTTGAGCCAGACCGAGCCCGACGGCACCGTCACCACCTGGACGTACTACCCCGCGGAGGGAAGCGGATCCGACTGCCCGCCCGACCCCAACGGGTTCACCCGCCTCCTGGCCGGCGTCACCCGGACACCGCCGGAGACCTCCTTCGACGCACCTGTCCACGAGACCCGCTACCGCTACACGGCCCACACGGGCACACCGGATCCGCTTGTGGAGACCGTGGTGCTGAAGGCCGAGGAACAACGCCACGCCGACGGCGTGCTCCTGACGCGGCAGACGTTCACGTACAGCACTCCGCCGGTGGTGCGGAACAGCGCCTCGTACGCGGAGTACGGCCGTCTCGTCCGCCTGGTCGAGACCGAGTACCCCGACGGCGACGACGGCCCGGACTACACCGCGACGCACGACTTCACCTTCTCGGTGGAGGAGGACGCGCTGGACCAGACTCACACGCGGACCACCCACGACGGGCTCGCCGTGACCCGCTCGGAGAGCCGTTCGCGGTTCACCGGACGCCTGTGGTCCACCACCGACCCCCAGGGCAACGTCACCGCCCTGACCTACGACGTGTGGGGACGTCTGCTCACGCGCACGGCGAACCCGGACACCCCGTACGAGGCACGGGAGACCCACACGTACGAGATCGACGCCACGACGGGGTTCGTCACGACGTCGACCGACCCGCTGGGCAACCAGGTGCGCGAGACCCTCGACGGCATGGGCCGCCCCCTCAGGAGCGAGCGCAAGGACAGCGACGACGACACCTGGTACACCCTCCGGACCTGGAGCTATGACGCCCGGGGCCGGGTGTCGGCGGCCGAGACGCTGGACCACGTGCGCGGGGGCGACACGGTCGCCCTGACCCGGACCTTCACTTACGACGACTGGGGGCTGCTGTCGGCCACGGACCTCGGCAACGGCGCGTCCCTCCTCACCGAGACCGACCCGGTGCACCGGACGATCACGACCTGGCGAGCGGGTGACGGCGTCCCGGTCACCGGACGGGAGGTGACGACCGTCGACGCCCGGGGCGAGCCGGTGAGTGTGGAGTGGTTCGATCTGGACGATGTACGGGCGGGCGGCCGGTCGGTCGAGTACGACGGCTGGGGCCGGACGCGCCGGGAGACCGACGAGCTCGGAAACGTCACACGATACGACTACGACTCGCGCGGCCGGCTCGTCCGTACGACACTCGCGGACGACACGGAGGTGTCCCGCACCTACGCGCCGTTCTCGGCGGACGCGCTGGTCACCGAGGTCTCGGTGAACGCGGTGCCTTACGGCACCCAGGAGTTCGACGGCCTGGGCCGGACGATCAACACCACCTCCGGTGGGCGTACGTGGCATCAGTCGTACGCACGGCCCGGCGATCCGCTCCCGTCCTCGGTCACCGCGCCCGACGGGGGGATCCGCACCTACGCGTACGTCCCGGCGCTCGGCAACGCCCTCTCCGAGCTGACGGCCGGCTCGCTCACGCAACGGTTCGCGTACCACCCGGTCTCCGGATCCCTCACCCGGGCGGAAGAGGACGAAGTCACGATCACCCGTGACTATCATCCCTCCGGCCTCCTGAGCTCGGACGCGAGCGAACGCGCGAGCCGGTTCGCGTACACCACGCGATGGAGCTACACGGTGGGCGGCCTGGAGGACGGCTACACGGAGGCCGACGGGGCCGCCCAGCGGATCACCAGGGACGTGTACGGCCGGATCTCGGTGATCGACGACCCGGCCATGCGCGTGACGACGACCTACGACGACGCCGACCGGGTGTCGGGGTGGACCACCGAAGCCCCGGACACGGGGCACACCCTGACGACCGCGCTGACCCTGGACGACTTCGGCCGCGAGGTGGAGCGGACGATCACCGACGGACAGGGGACCTCGTGGACCCTGACGCAGGCATGGCGGTACAACAGCCTCATCGGCAGGACTCTCTCCCGCGACGGCACGATCCTGCGCGACGAGACCTTCGCCTACAACGCGCGCAACCAGCTCACCGAGTACCTCTGCGGGGGTACCGCGCTCTCACGGGACGACCGAGGCAACGCAGTCGCCAAGCAGACCTTCGTCTACGACGGATACGGCAACATCACACACTGCGAGAGCACGTTCTCCGAGGGCTCCGGAAGCCCCGACGACTCCGATACGGCCACGTACGCGTACGAGAACGCGTCCGACCCCTGTCAGCTCACCGGCGTCCGCCACACGCACCCGTCGTATCCGGCCTCCCTCGAACTGATTTACGACGCCGCGGGGCGGCTGGTCACCGACGACGCCGGGCGGACGCTCGCCTACGACGCGCTGGGCCGCCTGCGGTCGGTGGGCGCGGAGACCGGAGCGGAGACCGGTTACATCTACGATCCGCTGGACCGGCTGCTGGTCCAGGAGACGGGCGGCACCACCGAGGTCCTGTCCTACCGGCAGGACGTCCTCGGGTCCGTGCTCGTGGACGACGAGCGCACCCGACTGCTGCGGACGGCTCCGGGCTGTGTCGCCCAGCATCGCGGCGAGGGCGCGCGGGCCGACACCCGACTGCTCGGAACGGACGGCAAGCGCACCGTGCTGGTGGCGGCCATGGGCGGAGAGGAGGCCGAGGAGTACACCTACACGGCCTACGGCCACCGCCCGGTGGTTCCGGGCGGCAGCGTCCTCGGCTACGACGGGGAACGGACCGACCCGGCACTCGGATGGCTGCACCTCGGCAACGGCTACCGCGCCTACCACCCCGGACTGATGCGGTTCACCGCCCCGGACATCCTCAGCCCGTTCGACGAGGGCGGCATCAACCCGTACGCGTACTGCCTGGGCGACCCGATCAACCGGACCGATCCGTCGGGCCACTTGAGCTTCAGCGCCTGGCTCGGCATCGGACTGGGCATCGCCGGTCTGGTGGCGACGGTGCTGACCGGCGGCGCGGCCATCGTGGCGGCCGGCGGGGTGGCGGCGGCCGTGAACTCGGCCTCGGCCACGGCGCTCGTCGTGGGCACCCTCGGCGTCGTGTCCGACGTGACCGCGGTCGTCAGCGGCGCGCTCGAGGAAGTGTCACCCAAGGCGTCGTCCATCCTGGGTTGGGTCTCGACCGTCACCGGGAGCTTCGGCGACATCGCCGAAGCAGCCGGCGCGCGCGCCGCCCGCAAAGCGGGCCGCGACACCGCCAAGGAACTCACCGGCAGAGCGCGCGGTCTCGCCAAGGCAGGCGAGCGGATCGGCGAGGCGGCGGACCGGTTCGCCGACGCGGGCGAGCTCATCGACGAGATGGCGGGTCACCTGGCCGAACGGCGTCAGCGCCCGACGGGGGCCGGCGCGGAAGACGCGACCCGGCCGCTGCCACCGCGGACCCGTGCGGGCGGGGACACCTGGCTCGCCCCCTTCGAGACCGAATCTCCCAGAGGCGACAGCCCGCTCGAGGGCGAACGCCCGAAGCGGCCGGCAGGCCCCCGTCCCGCCCTGTCCGCCGCCCACGGCGACAAATCCGTCGTGCGGAGCGGCAAGGACCCCGAAGCCCGCCTCCGTCCCAAGGACCCGGCCATCGCCGTCAAACTGCGACGGCACTACCCCCGGGCCGCCCTCGACACCGAGGGGTCGGCGGGCGAGCCGCAGGGACAGCCGGCGGGGGGAGTGGACGATTCCGGCCTGACGAACGCCACCCGGAGCCAGTAGCTGTCCTTCGGATCTCGTAGGGGCCAGGAAACGGAGGCCGGGCTCACGGCCTCCGTCCGCGGTCGCCCGCGCCCGCCGGCGCGGATGCACGCCGGCCCTGCCGGCTCAGAGCAGGTGCCGGTTGGGTGCCTGCGCGGCGTTCGCGTACTCGGGCAGGGCGACGACCGTGATCCCCGCGTCCTCCAGGAGCCGGGTCCCGTCGGCGTCGGTGACGAAGGTGTCCGGCTCGCTCCAGGCCGTGACGACCCGGCGCAGGCCCGCGTCCTGGATGAGCCGGGCGCAGGTGCGGGGACGGGAGGCCCGCCGGGCGCAGGGCTCCAGGGAGCTGTAGATCGTGGCGGTGGCCAGCCGGGGGTCGGCGGCGGGGAGTTTGGCGAGGGCGCCTTCCTCGGCGTGGTCGTGGGGGTCGCTCTCGCGGGAGTAGCCGCGGGCGAGTTCGGTCCCGTCGGCCGCGACGACGACCGCTCCCACGCTGAACGCGGTCGTGGACGGCGGGCAGAGCGCGGCCAGTTCGCAGGCGAGGGCCAGCCAGTACCGGTCCGCGGCGTTGGGTTCGCGGCCGGTGCCCGGGGCGGCGGCCGGGGGAGGGGTGCTCATCGGGGCTCCGTCGAAAGGTCCTTGGGGGCGTACCTCAGGAGTACCACGTCACCGATCCGGCGGGCCTCCAGAAGGCGCAGCCGGGCCGAGGGGCCGCCGGGGTAGGCCGCCGGGCCGAGCATCCGTACCGCGTCCGGCTGGCCGACCAGGAGCGGGGCGACGACGAGGTGGAGTTCGTCGGCGAGCCCCGCTTCCAGGAGCCGGGTGTGGACGGTGCCGCCGCCCTCGACCATGAGCCGCTCGACGCCGTAGCGGTCGCCGAGCAGGTCGAGCGCGGCCGGCCAGACGTTCTCGGCCGGGACGCCGTGCACGGTGGCCAGGCCGCCGAGGGCGGCACGGGCCTTCGCGGCGGCGGCGTCGCCGACGGCCAGGACGAGCTTGTCCCCGCCGTGGTGCCAGAACTTCCAGCCGGGGTCGAGGTCGCCGGTGCCGGTGACGGTGACCTTCAGCGGGTACGCGGGCTTGCCGGCCGCGACCCGTGCCGCCCTGCGCTCCGCCGAAGCGACGAGCAGGCGGGGATTGTCGGCGCGGAGCGTCCCGGCGCCGACGAGGAGGGCGTCGGAGTCGGCCCGTACGGCGTCGACGCGCGCGAAGTCCTCCTGATTGGACAGCAGGAGCCGCTCCTCGCCCGGGCGGGTGTCGAGGTGGCCGTCGAGCGAGACGGCCGCGGACAGCAGGACGTACGGGCGGGGCATGGTCTCTCCGGAAGGCAGCGGCGGGAGCGGTGTGGGCGGTGGCAGCGGTGGTGGCGGTGGTGGCGGGGCGGCCGGGGTGGCCGGGGACGGGACAGGGACGGGGTCGGACGGGGCGAGGGCGAGGGTACCGGCGGGAGGGCGGGTGCCGGTCCGGCGGCCGGGTGGCCCGCCCGGAAGGGGCGGCGCCGAGGGGCGGGACCTGAAGCGGGGACAGGGGAACGGCCCCGAAAGGGTGGTGTGGAAGGGGCGTGCGGGCCCGCTGGGGCGGGCGGCCCCACGGACCGTCCGCGACGGTTTCGCGCCGGTCCCCGCCCCGTACGCCCCGTACTCCCGGGCCGCCGAGCCGGTCGGCAGACGGATGGTGTCGGGCGGTTCGGCCTTGTAGGCGACGGAATCACCCCTACTCTTCGTGGTGTCCACGGCGCCGCACAGGGGCGCCACACACTGGAGGCAATGTCTCGTGCTGATCGCTCAGCGTCCGTCGTTGACCGAAGAGGTCGTCGACGAGTTCCGTTCCCGGTTCGTCATCGAGCCGCTGGAGCCGGGCTTCGGTTACACCCTCGGCAACTCGCTCCGCCGTACGCTTCTGTCCTCGATCCCGGGCGCCGCTGTCACCAGCGTCCGCGTCGACGGTGTCCTGCACGAGTTCACCACCGTGCCGGGCGTCAAGGAGGACGTCACCGACCTGATTTTGAACATCAAGCAGCTGGTCGTCTCCTCGGAGCACGACGAGCCGGTCGTGATGTACCTGCGCAAGCAGGGTCCGGATCTGGTCACCGCCGCCGACATCGCGCCGCCGGCCGGTGTCGAGGTGCACAACCCCGACCTCGTCCTCGCCACGCTCAACGGCAAGGGCAAGCTGG